>CALCXY010000072.1 GCA_937906345.1 Candidatus Woesearchaeota archaeon
GCTAGGCGAGTAGTGAAGGCGGAAGGGGATCATAAGGGGTGTCCCCTTATTTCATCTTTTTATATAACTATTAACGTATAATTTAAATATAATAAATGAAATTATACCTATATGCCTGATCTTTTATTAAAATCTAAACAAGATGTAGATCAAGAACATATCTATAGTGATACATTTGATATATTCCAAGAAGATTTTTCTGGAAATAATGATTTTTTTAGAACATTTGTAAGGTTAAAATTTGAACATGGAGATCCTCTTGTAGAAACACCTGCAGCAAGAGTGCATATAACAGCTACTCCAGGTTTTACTATTGATGATACAACTACTTTAGCAGAAGAAGGAGAAACATTTGAATCAGATGTTGAGGTATTTTCTCGGAATAATGCAATATCATTAAATGTAAAGTATATAGATCCTATTGTAAATGCTTTCAGAGCAGCTAGATTAGCTGTTTTAATTAATTCAGATATGGTTTTAGATCAAAATGATTTAGAGATTGCTTATGATTATGCTAAAAATCCAAGAAAAAAAGGCCTTCTTAACTTATTAAAAAGAAAAACCCAAAATAGAAAATATTTAGAAACACAAATTCAACCAAAAACTTTAGATATGTTACCAACTTGGTTTCCAAAAGACGAATCAGGCACAGTATACAATGATGGTTTTAGATTAGGAATCTTAAGTAAAAATAATACAAGGAAAATTGGAGATTATATTGAACAACCTGCATTATCCAATGAATTACACGGGAAAAAAGTTCTAATGTCTTGGCAGAATCACAACATTGGTTCAAACATTTATCCTATAACATCTCCTCAAATATTTTTTATGACATCAAATGCTTCTAATGGTCATGATGAACCTATTAATGCAGAAAGATTTGAAGATCAATTAAGAGATAATTATTTAAGAGCCTTTGTGAGAATGCATAATCTATCTGATGTAACCTTTTTAGTAAGTGAATTACATGGAGCAAAATTAAGGTATAAACATTCAGCAGACATTGTTCAAGCTGTTCAACCTTTAACAAGCACAAAATCTATTTCAAGAAATCAAATAAGAGTAACTAATAATGATCTGTATTTGGATGACGCTGTGGAACCTGGAAGCACTGTTCAAGGAGTATACTTATTCACTTCTCCATTTAAAAAACCAGAAGATTTTGATGGCAAATTCTTAAGACCCACTAATAAAAAGGGAAGAAGATTATTTGCTCAACATTTTGAGCGTCAAGTGCAATTAGCAACAGATGGATTAACTTCTTCTATCTTATTTTCAGATATCCAAGTAAGAGGCGAAAAGCCAATGCTTTACTTAGCTGCAACTTACTTTACTAATTAGGGGCAAATGTTTATATAAGGGAGATTATTCTTCCGCAATATGAGAGAACCTTGTAATATAGCTGGATTGTATAGAACACATGAGTTAAAAGCCTCTCGTGTTCTTGGAACACTTCCTCCTGGACAAGCCACACATGTAATTCTTCAACAAATATATAGAGGGCATAGAAAAGGAAAATCAGAAAGCAATTATGAATTTGTTTTAGTTGATGAAACTTTTGAATATGGAACACTTAAATGCTATGTGCCAGAACATAAACTAACTCAAAATCTAGATTATTTGCAGGCGTGTGATAAAGATGTTATCTGGAAAGATAAAACAATGCGTAGATCAAGAGCTCCACATATTTAACGAACAAAAATAAACTTATAAGGCACATTTCTAATTAAACTTTGTTCATCATTAAACTCTATAACAGAGTCAAAATCTTTTTGAAAAACTTTAGTAGATAAAGTAGTATCTCGTAAAGCACCTAAATCCAAATCCTTTTCATGTTTTTGTAAAGGATCAACTTTCTTAATAACATCTCTATTATCTAATAAAAACCTTAATCTAACTGGAACTGATGCTGAAAATGTTTGTAATGTAAATAAATCATTATCTATCTGAATTTGAAAATCTTTTGTTAAGAAAGCATTTACCTTATCATCTAATAAGATTAAATCTAAATTCTCATTTAAGTTTTTAATTTCTCTTCCTTTGAATATTGAAAAGTTTTGAGGTAAAACCTCCTGAGTTTTTAATAAATAGGAAATCCCTTGTTGTTCTAAATCTTCAACTTCATTAAACACTAAGTTTCCATCATTTTTACCAATTTGCTGTAAAAAACATCGTAAACCTAATTCATAAGAAGAACCAATAAAGAAATTAACCTCTTCTTTTGGAGAATCAAACTGTGTAGGAATACCTGCTTGAATTGTGATATACATTAAAAAAACAACAGTAATTACGAAAATCAATCCTATTATTCCTAATAATGATGCTTGTGCTTTTTTCATTCTATAATCCAGTCCACTAAATCATATTTTTTAGTATCAGTAAAATAAGCAGGAGTAACTTCCTCACTGCAATACTCAAAAGTATTATCATAAGTATACATATCACTCAAGAATAATTCTACGCTTTGATCTTTTTCAGAGATAAATGAAACATCATTTGTTTTTAAGATTCTTTTTCCTTTAATTTCCTCTTTATCAATGTATAATTCAGGATGAGAACTCTTCAAGCTTACTAAAACAGCAGGATTTTTACTTTCCCATGCAAAGAATTGCTTATCTTTTACTTCATACACCTTTCCATCTTCAAAATGAGCTTCAAATAAAATTTTGTCTTGAGTTTTGTCGACTATAATATTTGCATTAACAAACACATTATTATCTTCTTCAAAATTCAACTCAAGTTTGTTTTGTGTGTCAAAACTTTCTATAATAGGATAAAATTTAGTTTCGGGATCAATAAAATCGTAAAACGTATCCTTACCTGTTGAGATTTCATACCCTCCAATAGAAAATCCTTTTCTTAGATAGGTAAATAATCCATTTAAGATTAACTTCTTTTCGTTATAAAGAGAAATATATCCAGATTGTTGATTTCCTGTGTATAAATTATTATACTCATTCAAATGAGATCTTCGTTTTATCTTATCAATAGCTAAATCATACAATTCATCATTGTTATTTATTTGAAAACTTTGCGCCCAATGTTTATTTGCTTTAATTGCAAATAAATCCTTATATTTTTTTAAATTTCTAAATGTAAATTTATAATCTCCTTTACTTAATAAAAGATGAGAATATACTCCTTCAATAACATCTAATCTAAAACTTAGTGTTAATGCTCTTAATCTTTCAATAAACTCTTCACCATAATAATACGCTACAATGTTAAATGAGCTCATTAAGTAGGAATTATCTGTTTTCTTAATGGTAATTGCGGAAACTAAAACATCATCTAATACTGTAGCTTCAAAAACAGAACCTTCAACAGATCCTATTGTAAAAGAGGAGTTTTTTTCAATATCAAAGGTAATTGATGATCCTTCTTCATTACCTGTATAGTTTTCATTATCTCCTTTCCAAATATCATTTTCATTACCTCGTGCTTGCATAAAACCATCTACAATAGTATCTGGATCTTTAATAGCCAAAGTAGCAGAACCAATTAATATTCCTGTATCTTTATTTTTAGTGTTAGTTGTTAAAGGATTCTTCCAAGTGTAAAAGTAATCATCTTCTGGATAAGTTACAGCCCAACTGTGGAGATAACCATCTTCTGATACTTCGAAACTACTTGGTCCTACTTTTTTGAATGTGATGGGATATGGTTTTTTGAAATGTATATTAGTTCCTTCTAAAACACTAATGGTATTTGTTTCTGCATCAAATTTGAATTTTTTTAATTGTTCTCCTAAAATATCTTCATTTTGATTGAAATTATTTACACTTTCAGCTTCAACATCTCCATTTTTTTCTAATTTTACATCATTAGCATTTCCTATTGTAATATCTGAATTAGTTGTTGCTTGAGAAACTTGAGATAATTCAACTCCTGTTGATGTGGTAGTTACAGTAGTTCCAGCAGGAGCATTAATTTCACCTACAGGAGTTTCTTGTATTTCTACTGGATGTTCTACTTTTTGAGTTCCAGGAGTTTTAGCTATTTCTGTTTTTAATTTATCGTTTTGAATTTCAGCTTCTGTTTGTGGAGTTTCTTCTTCGCCAAAACCTTCCTCTGCTCCAATAACTCCAGGTAACAAAATAAGTAATACTAATAAAAGGTACCTCTTTTTTAACATATGCAATTTATTAAAAAGAGATTATTTAAATCTATTGTTGACTTAATTTATTTAGAATTAATTTTTTCCCAAGAATTGCATTTTTATAATTAGGATCAATTTGAAGTGCAATTGTTATTTGATTTAATGCTTCTGGATATTTTCCTTGTTTGTATAAGAATGCTCCAAAATTTGTATGAATCCTCATATCTCTTTTATCTTCATCCAATTGATTATTGAGATCTAATCCTTTTTGATACATTTCTCGAGCTTCTGAAAACCTTTTTTGTCTACTTAAAGAAACCGCCAGATTATTATAAATAAAAGGAGTTGCTAAATTATTATCTACCGCTTCTTTAGTTGTTTTCTCAACATTTTCCCAATCTTTTTCTTTCGCATATGCTTCACTTAAAGCCTCATAATTAGAACTATTTGGGTTATTCCTAACTCTTTCTTTTGCATCATTAACACTCATTTCAGTTGTAGCAACATTATCCCCAGCATGAACATAATCACTTACACTTAGACCTAAAGCTAGTATTGTGCCTAAAATAACATTCCTTATACGTCTCATTAGGAATAGAGTGTAATTAACATATATAAAACTATCTCTTTAAAGTGACGAAATTAAGAATCTTTCATTGCAGCTATTGCTGATAATATTTCTTTAGACCTTTGCACTAATCTTTCAGTTTGTTGTTGTAAATCCTCAGGCATACATTTATGAAGTTCATAGCCAACTTCTAATTCTCTCCAATCTATAGCTGCACCATTTAAAGTAAGGGATTCTTCAATAGGTCTATGAAAAGAATAACCTTTCCCATTCATAAATAATCTATGCATTCCAGTACGATGATCTCCTTCTGAAGAAAACCGTGCTGAATCAATTACTACTTTTCCTTTAAAGGCATAGGGTATATCCTCTCCCTGTTCTACTACTCTCCTAATTGCCTCGGGATTATTTATCCTTTCACTTGGTTTAACAAAATCAAATCCAAAGCATTGATCGGCAAAAATAAATTTAGGGTTATGAATGGCAGTTTGATTTACAATTTCAGCAATACTTACCCCTGTTATTGTTCCTTCAGCCATTAATAATCTGGCAACATCCTGGCTTGAATGTCCATGACCTGTAACATATAATACAAAGAGATCTTCATGTTTAATCACTTCTAATGTATTAGATAAAGCTAATAAAAATTTTTCTGTTTTTATTCCATTATAAACTATGGGTCTTAAATTTTTATTTTTACCAAAATAAAACAATTCTCTTGGTTTTGGAGCATAATTATTTTGTATTACATTAATACTAACAAATCCAGTAGTAGCAAAATAATCTAATGCACTTTCAACATTTTTATAATGTCTTTCCTCCATATTTGGAGCTAATATAATAACATGTTTTCTATTTGGAAAATCTCCTATATTTTCAACATGCTCTCTTGTTATTTCCCCTGGCATTTCGCTATGAATGTAAATAATTACATTTAAACTTTTCTTTTTTTAATCTATTATCTAGGTTCTCGAAATTCTTCCAAAAATTCCGAACAAAGCACTAGACATCTACACCAAGAGCTTTTAAATTCTAAAGAATATCAATTATTAAACCAAAACATTTAAATAGTCAACATTATATGTTGACTATTAAGATGAAAAGAAACAATGAAAGTAAAAAAGTATCCAATATCACTCTCTCCAGAAGATTTAGTAGATGTAACTATTATCTATCAAAAGAAAAAGATAATAAAATTTGCACTAAATTATCGGGCTAAAATTAATGGATCATGGCATGAAATTTATAGAGTAGATAATTATCATGGTTTTTTACACGAACAAAAATTTTGGAGAAGTAAAAAACCTATTCCTCTTCAGGAATCTTTGCCTATGGATAAGATAGTTGACAAATATGCAGATATTATTGATAAAAATTATAAAAAATTGAGGCACTATTTTGAATCTAACTTAAAATGAAAAAAACAAAACTAAAGGACTTTATCAGGGCAGTAGTAGATGAGGATATCAATATTCCTAATAATTCATTAATCTTCTTAGATCCTCAAGTAGCTATAGAAATGCTAACAAATAAAAGGACTGAATTACTTAATATCTTAAAAATGACAAATCCAGACTCAGTTCAAGAGCTAGCAACTAAAACAAAAAGAAAAAAACAAGCTGTTAATCGAGATTTAAAATTATTAGAATCTCATAATCTTATTACTATGAAAAAAAATGGAAGAAAAGTTAAACCTTCATTAAATAAGAGATACATGGTGATAGCATTATGAACAAACCATGGTTCAAAGTAAAAAGATACGGCTACGGATGCTCTCCTAATTCTAAAGAAGGATGGTTTGTTACTATCTTATTTACTTTGATTATTTTATCAATAGTGTTATCTCAAGACAACGATTTTATAGTTATTTTAGAATTAGCAGTTTTAACGTTAATCTTTGTCTACTTTGCTAAGAAAAAAACAGATGAGCCATGGAAATGGAGATGGGGTTAAATAATATCTTTAGTTGTAATAATTTTAATTTCTTTTTGTAATTGAAAATGTTTATCATTTGTCCAAATAACACTATTTTTCATACTCAATGCAGCAGCAATAAATAAAACATCTTCTTTATCTATATCTAACATAATTTCTTCAGATCTTTCCCAAACTGGAACCATATCAGTATCTGGAATGATTGATATTTTTTTAAAGAGAGATAATAATAATGAATAAAATTCATATTCTGATAATTTTCCTTTATGCATTAATTCTTCTTTATATGCAATTATAGATTCTAAAGCACTTTCAGGATAATAGAAAGATATTTCGGAATTCTTTATAATTTTCCGGGTTGTAGAATCAGAAATCATAGCGCTAAAGATAATATTTGCATCTAGGATAACCTCCATTTTTTCTTAAATTTATGGTATGCAGATTTTTTTACCTTGTGTGATAATTCTTCTACATCTTTTAAAGTTAATTTACTTTTCTTAAAGATTTTTTCTACTTCATCTAATTCAGTAACTTTAGCTTGAATAGCTTCCCTAGCAATAGCACTCCATTTAATATAATCATGTTCTTTCATCCTTTTTCGTAATTCCTCTGGTAATGCAAGAGTTAAGTTTGGCATTTTATGTGGTTTATGTGTAAACACATATTTAAAGCTTTCGGTCATGAATATTTATTATCAATAACTCTTAATAAGTCTTTGCGAGAAAAAACATAGATATTTTCGGTATTGAAAAAACAAAAACATTAATAAACCCTTGCATCATCAACATTTCAATGCCAAATATGCAAAACTCTTTGAAATATATTTTTTACTTTGTAATTTTATTACTCATCTTATTTTTAGGCAAATTAGTAACTTTATACACAGATTATCTTTGGTTTTTCTCATTAGGCTTTCAAGATATTTTCACAAAAACATTAGTTACAAAAATAGTATTATTTGTTGTAACAGCAATCATTTTCTTCATTATAGCTTTTATTAATATCAGGATCGCATCAAGAGTGCAAAAAGCGGCATTCTCATTTAAAACAACAACCTATATTTTATTACTCATCTCATTATTTGTAGGAATTTTTTCAAAGTCTGCTTGGTTAACGTTATTACAATTTTTAAACCAAATTCCATTTAACTTAAAAGATCCTATTTTAGCTAAAGATGCAGCTTTCTATGTATTCACTTTACCTTTTTATTTATTCATATGGAAGTTCTTGTTCATGACATTAATCTTAACAACAATTGTAGTTGTGATTTATTACTTCCAAGGATTTATCTCATCAATGTTTAATGAGCAAGTGGATATTCATACTAATACTGTTATCAAATCATTTGATTTTAAAACAGAATTTGCAAAAATTAAGAAAGTTGCAATGGTGCATATTGGTTTATTAGCTGGATTTATTTTTCTCTTATTAGCATTCAAAAATTACTTAGCACGTTTCTCTGTTATGTTTTCAGAAAAAGGCATTGTTGTAGGAGCAGGTTATGTTGATGTGAACATTTTCCTTCCTGTTGTTAAGATTTTAATGGTTGTAGCTATTATAGTAGCTATATTTTTCTTTTTCTGGGCATTTTCAAAAGGATTAAAGAAAAGACACATAGTTTTCTTCATGATTGGATTATATATCTTATTTGTATTTGTAGGTGAAACATTAGTTCCAGGTGTAGTTCAAAACTTAGTTGTTTCACCTAATGAAATTAATTTAGAAAAAGAATACATTGAGAATAATATAAAATTTACAAAACTAGCTTATGGATTAGATGTTGAAGAAAAAGATTTTTCTGCTGAACAAAATTTAGACGTAGATGCCATAAATAATGCAAAAGAAACCATAGACAATGTAAGAATATTAGATTATAGACCATTAATTAAAACATACAAACAAACCCAAGAAATCAGATTGTATTATGATTTATCAGGAATTGATATTGATCGTTACACCATAGATGGAAAATATACTCAAGTGATGTTAGCCCCTCGTGAATTAAATCAAAATAAGATAACTGCAAATGCTCAAACATGGGTTAATCTCCATATGGTCTACACTCACGGTTATGGTATGGTTATGAGTCCTGTAAACTCTGTAACAAGCCAAGGTCTACCAAATTATTTAATTCAAGATATTCCTCCATCAACAACGATTGATGAACCTACCCTGCAAGTTGAGCAGCCACAAATCTACTATGGTGAAAAAGATAATAATTATGTTCTTGTAAATACAGACACAGAAGAGTTTAATTATCCTAAAGGAAATGAGAACGAGTATGTGAGTTACGCAGGAAAAGGTGGAGTTTCTATAGAATCTTTTTTAACAAGATTAGCTATGGCATTGCGTTTTGCAGATATTAAAATTTTATTATCCTCTGATTTAACTGATCAAAGTAAAATCATGTTTAATCGAAATATTCAAAGAAGAATTCAAACCTTAACTCCTTTCTTATATTTAGATGAGGATCCTTACTTGGTATTAGATGAAGGAAGAATGTTTTGGATTCAAGATGCTTACACCATAACAAGTAATTTTCCTTATTCTCAAAAAATATTAGGTATTAATTACATTAGAAACTCTGTTAAAATTGTTATTGATGCATATAATGGAGATGTTACCTATTATGTTATTGATACTCAAGATCCAATTATGAAAACATACATGCGCATATTCCCTAATCAATTCAAATCTTTTAGTGAAATGCCATTAAAAGACCATATTCGATATCCAGAAGACTTATTTAAAATTCAATCACAAATTTACGCAACATATCATATGAATAATCCTACTGTTTTCTATAATAAAGAAGATGCATGGGATATTCCTAATGAAATTTATGGAACTGGTCAAAAAACACAAGTAGAACCATATTATATAATATTAAAACTTCCTGGTGAAGAAAAAGAAGAGTTTGTTTTAATGACTACTTTTACACCTATTAAAAAAGATAATATGATTTCATGGCTTGCAGCGAGATCAGATGGAGAAAATTATGGTAAATTATTATTATACAAATTTCCTAAAGATAAATTAATTTATGGTCCTTTACAAATTGAAGCAAGAATTGATCAAGATTCAGAGATTTCACAGCAATTAACACTTTGGTCTCAACAAGGTTCAAGAGTTACACGTGGAAACTTATTAGTTATCCCAATTGAAAATAATTTATTATATATTGAACCATTATATATTCAAGCTGAAACAGGTCAATTACCAGAATTAAAACGTGTTATTGTTTCTGATGGTGACAGAGTTGTTATGGAAGAAACATTAGGTGATGGTTTAGCTGAATTATTTGGAACTAAAAGACCTGTTAAAAAATCCACTACTAAAACTATTACCTCTAAAGATCCTTTTGATCAAGCATCTGATGTTTATAATGAAATTCTAGATGCAATGAATAAAGGAGATTGGACTTCTTTTGGTGAGAATTTTAAGATTTTAGGAGAATTGTTGAATTAATTATTTTTTTTTACTATTCTTTCTAATAAGCGCTAATACTTCTTCTCTACTCATTTTTTCAGTCTTGCTTTCAATCTCCTTTACACTATCTCCTTTAGAGATTCCAATCATTCTAAAAAACTTAAGAGCATCCTCTGGTCCAAACTCTTTATAGATTGTTTCAATTCCTCTTGCCAAAATATTATTGTTTTTCATCTTCTACAAATTTCCTCGGATTAATAATACTCAATGTATACTTTTGAGAGATTAAAAATCTTTCTATTTTATCAGCTTTTTTTATCAATTCATTATCACAGGTGATAAAGAAAGAACACTCTCCATGAGCAGCAACTGAAAGATGTAGTGCATCTGCGTAATCTTTTATGAATGTTTCCAGTCTATCTGCTAATTTTATAACACTTGAATCAATTTTTAATCTTATGGTGCTTAGGAGCTGTGCATGAGCCAAAATTGCGTTCCTTTTAATCTGATTTTCAATAAATTTAAGTTCTTCTATCAATAAATCTGAAGTTATGATCTCAATCTGATTATTAATTGCTAATTTCATAATTTTGAAAATAGCAATGGATTCTCTTAGAATTTCACTATCCTCAATATCATCATAAGGTCTGCAATATACATTTGTGTCAAGCATTACTTTTTTCATGAAATTTACTAAGGTAGAAAAAATTTAAATACTTTTGCTGCACAAGTCTAGTGCTTTGTCCGAATTTATTAAAGGATTTTCGAAATCATACATAATGATAATCCTTGG
>CALCXY010000073.1 GCA_937906345.1 Candidatus Woesearchaeota archaeon
GTATTCAGGAATTAAGAGAAGGTGAATATCATAAAAGAATAAGAGATTTTATATGATAAATGTATGTTGTGTTTTTTGGGGAAGTAAGTTCCAAATTAAATATGTCAATGTATTGCACGACATGGTGCAAAGACATCTTACAGTTCCTCATAAGTTTATATGTTTTACAGATAATAGAAAAAGAATTAAAAAAGAAGTAGAGTGTAGAGATATTCCAATGCCAGGCTTTTCAGGTTGGTGGAACAAAATGTTGTTATTTACAAAAGAAGCACAATTAGAAGGCAACAATTTATATTTTGATTTGGATGTAGTTATTTGTAATAATATTGATAAATTTGTTCAAGGTGTTTATGAGGATGAAAAAGTTTTTGGTATTTCAAGAGATTTTGGCCAACCAGATATGTGGTTTAATTCTAGTATTATGAAGTTTAACAATAAGTATCATACAATGATGATATGGGACAAATATATTAATGATAAAAGGAGATATGATAATCTCCATGGCGACCAAAATGTTATTTCAGATATAATGCGAAATAAAGAGGATACTAAACCTTTTCCTGATGACTGGTCTTTTTCTTATAAATGGCCACAAAGAGGTGCACCACAAACTTATCAAAGAGATAAAGAATATTCTTATGTTGATGGTGCTAGTGTTTCTATATTTCATGGTGGGCCGAAACCCCACGAAGTTGAAACACAATGGGTAGTTGATAATTGGAAAGAAAATGATAGTTAATGACGATTGTATTAAACATTTAAAAACTATTAAAGATAATATATTTGATAGTTGTGTTACTGACCCACCTTACCATCTAGCTTCAATAGTGAAACGGTTCGGACCTGGACAGAAACCAATCAATAATCACGATACTAAAATTGGACGAGATGGTCCATTTCATAAAATTGCAAGAGGTTTTATGGGTCAAACTTGGGATGGTGGCGATATAGCTTTTAAAACAGAAATATGGAAAGAAGTTTTTAGAGTATTGAAACCAGGTGCATTTCTTTTATCATTTGCTGCTCCTAGAAATTATCATTTAATGGCAACAGCAGTAGAAAATTCAGGTTTTGAGATTAGAGACCAAATAATGTGGTTATATGGTAGTGGTTTTCCTAAATCACATAAAGTAGGTGATGGTTGGGGAACAGCATTAAAACCTGCTCATGAGCCAATAGTTATGGCTAGAAAACCTATTGAAGGTTCAAATGTCAAAAATGTATTGAAATATGGAACAGGTGCAATTAATATTGATGAGTGTAGAGTAGATGGTGATAAACCTAAAAAATGGACTAAACCAAGAGGCGGTATATGGAAAACAGATAAAAATGCAAAAGCAGATTTAGTAGATAATGAAAAAGGCAGATTTCCAGCAAATGTGATACATGATGGAAGTGAAGAAGTATTAGAAGAATTTGAGAAATATGGTAAAACTAAAAGTGCCGGTGGGGGAGGTAATAAAACTTTTTGGTACGATAAGAAAATAGGTTCTACAACAAAAAAAGAATATCCAAAAGTAATAGGATATGGTGATGTAGGTTCACCTGCTAAATTTTTCTATTGCTCTAAAGCAAGTAAAAAAGAGAAATCTGGTACAGAACATCCTACCGTCAAACCAATAGAACTGATGAAGTATCTTGTAAGATTAGTTACTAGAAAAGAAGGAATAGTATTAGACCCATTTGCAGGAACAGGAACAACAGGTGAAGCTGCATTATTGCAGAATCGCAAATATTATTTGATTGAGAAGAATAAGAAGTATTTTAAAGATATTAAGAATAGAGTAGGGAAATTTAACGAGCTTTTCATATGAAAGTTGAACACAAACAATTATTAATTAGTGCCTCTATTGATGGCCATCAGAATGCAATCAAGTTGGAAAAGTTAGTTACTGAACTATGCAAAGAGATAGATATGCAGGTTATGGGTGGGCCTATGTCGTATTATTGCGACCAACCCCCAAAAAACTACGGCTGGACCGTGTTCCTTGCAATCAAACAATCTCATATTATTGTTCATTCTTGGATAGACCCTGTGTTGATTAAAGAACAAATAGAACTAGATATATACAGTTGTAAAGACTTTAATATAAAAGATGTGTTCAAATTCCTCAAGAAAAAAGGGGTTTATGATGTTAAATATAAACTCATAGATAGAGAGAAGGATTTAAAAAATGCCTAGATATACCGTTGATATTGTAAATAGAAGTGTTGTTACAGCGAAAAATAAAGCAGATGCTGAACGAACAGCAACTACAAAATTTATGGAAAATGTGAAAGATATTCGTAAAGTAAAAATTGAAACCTATACTGAAGAAATACTTGATAATTTAGATGGCAATAGATAATAACTTTTTTAAGACTTTAGTTAAAACATTAAAATTTATTGATAAACCAGCCAGAGTCGCTTGTTTAGGTTATCCCGACCTTATGTGTTCTGAAGATTTACTTGAAAAAGAAGTTGGACTAGATAATTTAGAACTCAAATTTAAAGTAGAATATCCTGATATACATTCAAAATTAAGAAAAAAATTAATTGAAGAAGGAACTAAAAATCTCTACACAACAGAAAGTTTTTTTAAAAAGTTTAATTTAACGATGGATGTATTTGATATATTTTCACATACTGGCAAAGAAAAGATATTAGATTTAAATGAACCTTTACCACTAAAATATAAGAATAAATATAAAGGGGTAGTTGATGTAGGAACATTAGAACATTGTTTTAATGTAGGACAAGCATTTAAGAATATGTGTGATATGTTAGAAGTAGGGGGTATAGTGTTTACCGCAGCTCCTTCTTATAAGAAAAATCATGGATTTTGGAATTTCTGCTCTACTGCATTTACAGATGGTTTTTTACAGAACGGATTTGAAATAATAGATATTGTTGGTATTAAACCAAAAGAATTAGGATTTAATAAACCAAATCCTGAAGATAGAAAAGTAAATTATTATTATAAAGATATGCGACAAGAAGCTGCATTGGCAGAAATAGATGATAATGTTATTATGTGTGTTGCGAAAAAAGTGAAAAACATCAATTTCAAGTGGCCATTACAGATGAAATATGCAAAGAATTATAATAATCAGTTATATCAAACACTTAAAGACAAATTGAAAGGAAAAGTATATGATAGAAAGAAAATTAAGAGAGAAGAAAAGGCGAGAAAAAGTCTTTGAACGAAAAGAAGATGGAACTATTGTATGGCGCTGGGATAATGAAACAACCCAAGACTATGATTGGCCATATTACGGAAATGTGTTAAAACCTGGTCAAACCAAACTCAAAGGACATAGAATAGCTAGAGGAATATCATATCTTCCAGGACATATCTGTCCCGATTTTGCCGCTGAAGAAAATGAAAAAGATGAAGATGAATGTGGATGTGATAATCCAGATTGTCCCTGCCATGGCCACGAAGATAAAAACTGGAAAGAATCTGACAAATAGTAACTCATTGATTTAACTGAATATATGGGAATTCAGTAAATTCAACGACTTAAACTGGAAAAAGTTCTTGAAAAAGAGCGGAAAAAGTATTACCTTTATAGTATAGAGAAAAACATTTAAATTATGTTTAAATCATTTACACTAACCCCACGAAGAATGATAGTTTTAAGAAAAAGACTCACAACTGAATATAATAAGAATTTCAAGAAAAATTATGAATTACCTCTTGCTATTCATGTTAATGAATTAATGAGAGAACTTTTTATATCTAAAAACCCAAATAAAGTATTAAAATCATATTATTATGTTAATGGACATTTATATCCCGAACTAGAAAAGGAGGTGTCATAATGATACAAATAATCGACCCAAGTATGCCAGATGGAATTTCAGATGATGAGTTAAATTCAGCTGAATCTCTAAATAATCAAATAGAGGCTGCAGAAGCATTAGGCGATGTAGCAGAAGTAAATAGATTAAAGGAGTTGCAGAATGCCATCTAAAAAAGGTTCACATCCTTCAGTAAAAAGAGTTGTTAAGATAAAAAATAAGACTTATAGAGCGACAGGTGTAATTAAAGTGCCTGTTGAACAATATTCAAAGAAAAAAGACGGAAAAAGTAAAGATTCAGATGATATTTTAAAAGGAATTGATGACGAATTTACTATTGACGAATTAACTTAATTATGTTATAATATTACTATATTATGAAAATTATGATAAGAAAACGATATAAAACATTAAAAAATAATGTAATTCAATTTGATCCTATCAAAAAAAGAAAAAAAGAATTGGAAGATGCAAAGATTTATACTTCTTGTATGAAATGGCTAGGAGGAATTTACAATAGATGTATCTATTGGGGTGTGAAAAGTGGTAAAAAAGACAAAAGAGATGACTAGAAAATGGCATGAGGTTATTGACCCTTATTCAGGTAAAAAGATGAAAGTTTTAGGCACAGAAAAATGGATTAAAGAACAATTTGGAAGACTACATGCTTTCAGAGGAGGAAATAAAAGTGAAAATAGATAAAGAACTTGGAGTAATATCCTTTGATGATGCTAGTTCTGATGATAGTTTAATGAAAGATTATATTGATAGTTTACAAAATAAGATGAATTGGGGTATGAGTTTTAATCAGTATAAAAAATGGGTAGAAAAATCAGTTTTATATGACCCAGGAGTAATCCCCAAAAATGAGTCAATCCACTAAAGAACCAGTTATATTAAAATATAATGGGTATGAAGATTTTCACATAACTTATGGTTATGGAACAGGTTATCTAACAGCATTATCTAAAAAAGCAAAAGATTTTTTTAA
>CALCXY010000074.1 GCA_937906345.1 Candidatus Woesearchaeota archaeon
TCTTTAGGGAAAAAATCCTGATATATCTTTGCTATTTCTTTATTATTCTCAACAGCAGTAACCTCTACATCCTCCCATAACTTTCTATTTCCTCCTATTCCAGCATATAAATTTAATACTTTCATTTTTCCTGCTCCTGCTCTATTTCTTTATTAATTTTATCAATTTTATCTCCAATCCTCCTCCACTCAGCAGGATTGGTTTTTGTTAATATTGTTAGTATTATTAAAAAGCCTGTGAATTTTAAAAATCCTGATATTTTATCAAAGAAAAAATCATTAATATATATTAAAGGCTTACAATCTGAAACTAAGGAGGACTTATTGATCCAATTTATAGTGGTTGATGGGTGGTTTTTATAGCTCAGTTGATTTTTATACTGCTCCTTATGTTTTTCATTGTCAAACATCACAAAGTTTGAGGGATTGATCTCATATTGTTTAATTAAATAATTCCATAAATGTATATTATAAAAGAGAAAGCCTATCCATCCTGCTATAACTACTATACTTAATATTCTATAAAAGAGTTTTAAATTTTCCATCTTAAACATATATGTATATATTACACTTTTGATGGGAGGGGGGGATGTTTTGGATGATATTAAGTATTAAATACTTAGGCACTATGAAAAGAGGCTGTCTTTTGAGGCAATCCAAACAATATCCCCTCCTTTAATCTCTATATACCCAGCCACGATCAGCTCCCTGAGATATTCCTTTATTTTGTGGGGTGTGCATCCTAGAGCTATGCTTGCCTGAGCAATAAAATGCTGCTCTCCAATATTTTGCCCTCTTTTGCCTATTTCTTTTAAAACTTCTTTTATCTTTTTTAATCTGTCTTTTTTCTTATCAATTGCATCTGCCATTTTATTTTTTCCTCCTTTTTTTAAATCTCAAATACCCTTCCAGAATCATCATATCCTTAGGAGCCCCTAAAAACTTTGTTGGTTGAGGTGCAATCCAAACAATATCCCCTCCTTTAATCTCTATATACCCAGCCACGATCAGCTCCCTGAGATATTCCTTTATTTTGTGGGGTGTGCATCCTAGAGCTATGCTTGCCTGAGCAATAAAATGCTGCTCTCCAATATTTTGCCCTCTTTTGCCTATTTCTTTTAAAACTTCTTTTATCTTTTTTAATCTGTCTTTTTTCTTATCAATTGCATCTGCCATTTTAT
>CALCXY010000075.1 GCA_937906345.1 Candidatus Woesearchaeota archaeon
TCTATTTTTATCTCCACTAATTGAAACTAGAACATATTTTTTAGTAGGTAATGTAAATCCAACAGAAATCATACTTTTCAAAAAAGCATCTGGAACAGTTTTACCAATACATGCAACCTCTCCTGTTGATGCCATCTCCACTGATGCAACAGGATCTGCACCTTGTAAACGAGCATAACTAAACTGAGGCGCTTTTATACCAACATAACCTAAATTCATAGTATCATATTTCTTATCTTCATATCTTCCAACAATAGCTTGAGTTGCTAATTCAATAAAATTATGATTACTTACTTTAGAAACAAAAGGAAAACTCCTAGATGATCTTAAATTACACTCTATGACTTTGATATCATTATCTTTTGCTAAAAATTGAATATTAAAAGGTCCTGTTATCTCCAACGTTTTACATATTTTTTTAGTTATAGTAACAATTCTCCTAATTGTTTCAACATACACATTTTTTGGAGGAAAAATCATAGTTGCATCACCTGAATGAACACCTGCATTTTCAATATGTTCACTAATAGCATAAATTTCTAATCTCCCTTTATTTGCAACTGCATCAACTTCAATTTCCTTAGCATTGAGAATAAATTTACTAATAACAACAGGATGTTCTTGACTAATCTCTGCAGCTTTATTCAAATATATATCAAGATCTTTTTTATCAAAAACAACTTTCATAGCTGCACCTGATAAAACATATGATGGCCTAATTAAAACAGGATAATCAACTTTTTCAGCAAATTGTTCTGCTTCTTGTAAATTTTTTAATTCTCTCCATTCAGGTTGGTCAATTTTTAATTCATCAAGCATTCCAGAAAATTTATGCCTATCTTCAGCATTATCTATTTTTTCAGGGGTTGTTCCTAAAACATTAATCCCATATTTTTTAGCTTTTAATGCTAAATTATTTGGAATTTGTCCTCCCATGGAAACAATAATTCCTTTTGGGTTTTCTTTTTCATAAATATCTGCAACTACCTCAAAGCTTAATTCATCAAAATACAATTTATCACAAATATCATAATCAGTGGAGACTGTTTCAGGATTATAATTAATCATGCCTGTTTTATATCCTAATTTTTTTAAGGCAAAAACAGCGTTAACACAGCACCAATCAAACTCCACACTTGAACCAATTCTATAAGCTCCTGATCCCAAGACTATAATGCTATTTTCATTATTCCAAAATTCTACATCATCTTCTATACCATTATATGTTAAATAAAGATAATTGGTTATAGCAGGAAACTCTGCAGCTAAAGTATCAATTTGATTTACCTTAGGAATAATATTAAAGCTTTTACGAACCTCTCTTACTTCAAGTTCTTTTACTTTTAATAATTGAGATATCCTTATATCACTAAATCCTACTTGTTTGCTTTGTAATAATAATTCTTTATCTAGTGTTGAAATATTTTGAACCTTTAACTTTTTTTCAACATTTACAATATTTCTTATTTTATGTAAAAACCATTTATCTATTTTACAAGTTTCATATATTTTATCTACACCTATTCCCTGATTAATTGCTTCTGTAACTGCAAATAATCTTTTATCAGTTGGAACTCTAACCTCTTTTAATACATCCTCAAATTTTAATTTAGTTCCTGTTATTCCATGATAACCAATATCTAACATTCTAACTGCTTTTTGGAGAGCTTCTTCAAACTTCCTACCAATTCCCATAACTTCTCCAACAGATTTCATACTTGTCCCTATTTCCACTGAAACATCTACAAATTTTTGTAAATCCCATCTAGGAATTTTAACAACACAATAATCTAGAGAAGGTTCAAAACAAGCCATAGTCTTTTTAGTAATTTGATTTTCTAAATCAAATAATCCATAGCCTAATGCAAGTTTTGCAGCGATAAAAGCTAAAGGATATCCTGTTGCTTTAGATGCTAACGCAGATGATCTACTTAATCGTGCATTAACCTCAATTATCCTATAATCCATACTTTTAGGATCTAATGCAAATTGAATATTACATTCTCCTACAATTCCAATATGTCTTATTACTTTTATTGAAATATCTCTTAAATAATGATATTCTTTATTGGTTAATGTTTGTGAAGGTGCTATAACAATACTCTCACCAGTATGTATTCCTAATGGATCAAAGTTTTCCATATTACATACCGTGATACAATTATCATGACAATCACGAACAACCTCATATTCAACTTCTTTCCATCCTCCTAAATATTCTTCAATAAGAATTTGATTGCTAGATGAAAATGCTTTTTTAATTAAGTCTTTTAATTTATTATCTTCATACGCAACTCCAGAACCTTTTCCTCCCAATGCATACGCTGCTCTAATCATAATTGGAAAGCCAATTTCTTTAGCTGCAATAATTGCTTGATCATAATTAGTCACTGGAAAACTTTTTGGACTTTTTAGTTTAATTTCTTCTAATTTTTTTACAAAGATTTCCCTATCCTCAGTATCAATAATAGATTGAACAGGAGTTCCTAAAACCTCTACATTGTTTTCTTTTAAAATTCCTGCTTTATGTAAAGCAACGCCACAATTTAAAGCAGTTTGACCTCCAAAACTTAATAAAATTCCATCTGGTTTTTCTTTTTTAATGACTTTTTCTACAAAGTTAACTGTAACAGGAACAAAATAAACCTTATCAGCTAATTCTTTAGAAGTTTGAATAGTCGCTATATTAGGATTCACTAATACTGTTTCAATTCCTTCTTGTTTTAATGCTTTAATAGCTTGTGAACCACTATAGTCAAACTCACCAGCTTCTCCAATTTTAAGAGCACCAGACCCTAAAATAATGACTTTTTTGAACTTAGAAACATCATCCATCTCAAAAAGAAGTAATGCAGATTAATGGTTTATATAATTATGTATTATGGAGAAGTGTGATTGTTATTTCCCAAAAATTACACTAATCAACAACCTAATACTAATAATAACAACCAATAATAAAAACAATCTTCTAATAAATTTGTTGCCTTTCTTCATAGCTGTTTTAGCTCCTAAATAAGATCCGAGTATTCCTACAATAATCATATAGAAAGCTAACCAATAATCAATAATTCCAGCAAATATAAAAACTATACTTGCAAAAATATTAATTGCAAAACCAATAGTTGATCCAAAAGTAGCTGATTGTAAAAATGTTAACTTATCACTAATAATTAAATAAGCCCTTGTAAATGTCCCAGCTGCACTACCAACTATGGTTCTATAGACTCCTAGGATAAATAAAACAATATAAGACACTAGTTTATTGGGTTTAGCTTTACTGTCTTTAATTCCTAAATCTTTGTTGAATATAAAATAAACTCCTAAAATTAAAAGAAATATCGAAACAATTAATTTAAGTATTGATTCATTTAAGCTTAAAACAATAAAAGCACCTAACACTCCTCCAATAATACTAATTAAACAATACCAAAATAATAATTTATAATTTACTTTAATTTTTCTCAAATAAGTAATAGACGAAGTTCCAGTTGCAAACACTCTATGAAATCTATTAGTAGCAACAGTAATATCTGCAGGTATACCTAAAATTAACATTGCAGGTAATATCAATAAAGAAGCTCCTCCAACAATACTAGCAAAAAAATTAGAAAAGAATACTATTATAAGAAATATAATCAAATGTATCAGTTCCATCTATAAAATACCAGTGCATTAATTAATAAGTGTTTCTAATTATTATAAACCCTTACTGCAACATAAACTCTAACAAATTTTTCTGACTTTGAATTAGACCTTTAGTCTTGGATAATTCTTCAATACGATCTTTAATAAATTCTATTGTCGCATTCTCATTAACCTTCCTGAAATCATCCAAAGCAGCTTCTATTGGTAAAATTAACCTACCAACTTGAGCTGTTGCCTCAGGATAATTTTTAGTTGCAACTCCATATTGAAGTAATGCCATGAGTATTCCTAAACCATTACCCACTCCTTGATCAGCATCATCCTCACCTTTTTGAAAAGCTTCAAACCAATACTTACTTGTAGCAGCATATTCTTTGATAAGTTCAGTCACTGCTCCTGCATTCCCTTGATTTTGAAATCTTTTTTTAGTGTCATTATATAAGGAAGTATATCCATCCATAACTTCTTCTTCATTTAACCCGAGTTTTCCTACAGTTGCTTCAATTATTGTTTCATTTTTTTTATCTTCATCCATTGTTACTAATCTTAACTAATCCTTATATTTTAATAACTTTCTATTTAGTAAAATAAAGAATAGAAACCTTTATAAACATTTACCACTTATAGTAACCAAAAAGTACTCAAAAGGTGATAACATGCTAAAATCAATTAAAGTTTCAGAAAAAGCATATGAAGATGCAAAAAAACTTAGGGCACTTCTAGAAAAGTATCAGATAATTGAGGGGGTTTATGAGGTAAAACTTTCTACAGCTGTTAGCTATGCTATAAAGACAACCTTAGAATCTATTAGGCAAAAAAAATCCAATTCTATTATGGAAAAGTAACTAGCAATATAAATTAATCCTAAGTCTATCCCAACTTCTCAATAAACCTATCGAATAAAAAAGCAGTATCAACCGGCCCAGGCGTAGCTTCTGGATGAAACTGCACCGAAAAGAAAGGTTTACTCTTATGCTTCATTCCCTCATTAGTATTATCATTCACATTAACAAACCAAGGCTCCCATTCTGAAGGAATAGAATCTTCTTTTACAGCAAAACCATGATTTTGAGATGTTATAAAACATTTATTTGTTCCTAGCTCTTTACAAGGTTGATTTTGACTTCTATGGCCGTATTTTAATTTATAGGTATCAGCTCCAGCTGCTAACGCTAATAATTGGTTTCCTAAACAAATTCCAAAAGTAGGAATCTCTCTTTCAAGTGCTTTGCTAATAATTCCAATAGTTTTATCACACATTTTAGGATCTCCTGGACCATTTGATATGAAAACTCCATCAAACTCTAAGTTATGTTCAAAAAAATCATAATTCCAAGGAACTCGTATAACAGTTATGTCTCGTTTCAAAAATGATCTGATAATATTATTTTTAATCCCACAATCCATCACTATTATTTTTTTAGGTCCACGTTCATAAGTAACAGGTTCTTTTACACTTACTTGATCTACTAAATTTTCTACATTAGGATCATAATAAGGCACATCTTTATCTACAATTATTTTTCCTAAAATTGTGCCTTTTTCACGCAGTTTTTTAGTTAAAGCACGAGTATCAACACCATAAATTCCTGGAATATCATTTTTTTCCATCCATTCATGTAAAGATTGTTTAGCTTCCCAATGATGATACTCTTCACTTAATTCATCAATAATTAATCCTTGAATTTGAATATTTGCAGATTCAAAGTTTTTTAACAAATTATCCTCAATTTCTCCATTGGGAACACCATAATTACCCACCATAGGATATGTTAAACAAAGAATCTGTCCTTTATAGCTAGGATCAGTCATAGTTTCAGGATAGCCCATCATTCCAGTATTGAAAACAACCTCTCCTGATGTAGATATTGCTTTTCCAAAAGAATAACCATCAAACTCAGAACCATCTTGAAGGATTAGTTTAATCTTTTCTTTCATACTAAAAAGAAGAATAAGTTATAGGTGCTTATTAAGGTTTTGTATTTTTAAGTAGAGGCTTTATTTATTTAGGAAAAATCACAACATTTATATACTTCCTATAACAACTATATAACTATGCCAACAACTATACAAATAAAAGAAAAGACACTTAATAGGTTAAAATATTTTAAAGAATCTTCAAAAGAAAGCTATGATGAAATAATCAGTAAACTTATGGACTCTATTGAAGAAGGAAATCTAACAGATGAAACTATTGAAGATATTAAAGTAGGTTTAAAAGAGGTCAAAGAAGGAAAAGGAGAACCTATTGAAGATGTAGCAAAAGAGTTTGGTATTTCTTTATGAAAATTATTATTCAACCTTCTGCTAAGAAGGATTTAAAAAAATTAGAGAAAAATATTATTGAAGTTATTCTAAAAAAATTATATTCTATTAGAGAGGATCCAATTAGATCTATTATTCGATTGGCAAACAGTCCTTTATGGAAATTAAGAATAGGAGACTATAGGGTGATTATGATGTTAGATACCAAAAATGAAATTATTCATGTGATTAAAATAGGTCATAGAAAAAATATTTATGATAAACTATAATACCTTCTTAAGTGCAGCTATACTAACCTCAACTTGCTTATTTGTTGGCTCATTAGTTGTTATGCCTTGAAACCACATTCCAGGAGCTATAATAAACTTAAAAAAATAATCATTTCTCATTAATGCACTATACCTTAATAATTCATAACTAATTCCTGCTATTGGGAAAACTAAGATGAATCTAAATAAAAACAACATCCAAAAAGGCATTTTAACTGGGATAAGTGAAAATACAAGTATTGCTATTAAAAATACAAAGATAATAAATGAAGTTCCACATCTTGGATGTTTTGTTGAGAATTTTTGAACATTCTTTACTGTTAAGGGTTTTTTAGCTTCGTAGCAACTAACAGCTTTATGTTCTGCTCCATGATATTGAAATAATATCCTCACATCTTTCCATAATGAAATAAGGTAAAGATAAGCAGTAAACAAACCAATTCTAATTAATCCATCTACAATATTAAATACAATTCTGCTTCCAAAAGCATCTTTATTAAATAAATAAGTTGTTATGCCTAATGGAATTAATTTAAATAATACTAAAGCAAATCCAAACGCTAAAACAATTGAAATAAATAAATGCCAACCTGAGAATTCTTCCTCATCTTCTTCATCTAAGGCTTGATTAGCACTCCAATCTAAACTTTTAACTCCAATAATCATCATATCAAATATATTTACAATACCCCTAATAAAAGGAAAACCATAAAATTTATTTTTTTTAGTTAAAGAAACAAAAGCATCTTTTTTAGTAACTATTTTCTTACCTTTTCTTACAGCTACTGCTATGTGTTTTTTACCCTTCATCATAACACCTTCAATAACTGCCTGTCCGCCAAGTAATTCCATTAGAATAGCAAGAAGTTAGGGTTTTTTAAATGTTTAGTTTATATTTAATAATTTTTAAGGAAAATGAGGTATAACAACTTGATTTCTATAAAACTCATCTGAAAATCTGGTATGCTCATCATAATCGAATGGATTTTGTTTTTCTATAGGCTTTAGATTAATTAACTTAGTGCTTCTTCTTCGTAGTTCTATACATCGTACTCCATACCCACATCCATCATTTTTCTTAATTGCATTTTGTACAGCCAATAATCCTGCTTTTAAGCAATTATTATACGAATCTAAGTTCCTTGATGCTAATATTTCCTCAGCTGAATCAGAACCACACCCTCTTGCAAATGATTGCCCTCCTTCTGCAATAACTCCAGTTTCTTCCTTTTGATTTACCCATAGAAATGTTGGTCTCCAATTATAATGCCCAAATACATAGCTAAAAGATTCATTCATACGTTGAGCTTGAGCCCGAACAGCATTTAAATATATTTTATTATTTATAAAATTATGTCCACTTATTTTGAGCCGTTCCTTAAGATCAGGGTGCATACTCATAACCCATTCTGGTTGCATTCCTGAGTACCCCATAATATTTTGTCTAAATCTATCAACTTTTTCAACTATTGAAGTTCCAGTGAGCTCCTCAGGATCTTCACCATTATAATGTCCTGCTTGTAAATCAGTAAAAACTAAACCAACTGGTTCTATTCTTTTCCTAAAAACACCAAATTCTCGTTGAGAAATAATACATACAATAACCGTCATAATCAAAGAAATTACAATATCCTATAAAAATCCTTTTATTTAATTATTATCTAAAATCAAACTGAGGACATCTTTCACCTGATAAGTATTTTGCTTTCCCCCAAAAATCTCGTTGAACTGTATGATCTCTCACATTGAATTTATCTTTTTTCATCATCTTACTAAAGCGTAATTCAGTTATCTTTCTATTACTTAACCTATAACCTTCTATTCCATATCCACACCCTCCACAATTTATAATCGCTTTTTTTACCCTTTTATAACCAAGTCTCATTATCTGACTTCGAGTCCTAGGTCTTTGTAAAGAACTTTTAGAAAAATCATATCCTGAATTAGGTTCAAATCCTAAAGTTATTTGTGGCTCTTCAGATACATCAGAAACTCCATTTTCAGTATACTTAGTTATATCAATGCTGCCATTAATGACTATAGTTAAATAAATAAATCGATCAAGTTTTGAGACATGTATGTCTTCAAAATATGATTTGTCAGGTCTTTCTTTGCAAAAAACATCCATATCTTTACTTGATTCTTTGAGAAACTGATGAAATTTATGTCGATAGGTTCTAGTTCCAGATGATACTAAAAGAATACGATTATTAATTTTTGTTAATTTCTCCACTCGAAGTGTTTTGCCAGAATTAAGAACTGCTCCACCAGTTCCCTGCATTTCAGAAAATGCATAAATAGTATCAATACAACCACTACTAGATTTCTCTCGAAATCTTCCTACTTTAACTAATGTCATACAATTGAAATTACCATAACATTTATAAATAATACCCTTATTTCCTATATAATCAGCTAATAGTAATTAGCGACTCTAACGCCGCAAGGCGTGACACGATAAAATGGCACAAGTACAAGAAGTAAACACTGCTCAACTTTTAGAATTAATAAAAGGAGAGCTAAAGAAAACTGAATCAATAAAAGCTCCTGTATGGGCAAAGTTCGTTAAAACAGGCGCAGGTAGAGATAGACCTCCTGTTGAACTAGATTGGTGGCACACACGTGCATCTTCAATTCTAAGATGGGTTTATTTACGTGGACCTGTTGGAGTGAATAAATTACGTGTTAAATATGGTAATAGAGCAAACATGGGTATGGCACCTGAACGATTTGTTAAGTCTTCTGGAAATATTATAAGAAAAATCTTACAACAACTTGAAAAAGCTGAATTAATCAAACAAGATACTATTAAAGGTCATAAAGGACGAGTTGTAACAACAAAAGGAAAATCTATGTTAGATAAATTATCAACTACTATTTCAAAATTAAAACCAAGAGTAGATGCACAACCTGCTCCAAAAGAAAAACCTGTAGATAAACCTAAAGAAAAACCTAAAGTTGAAGCTCCAAAAAAACCTGCAGATAAACCAAAAGAAAAAAAGAAAGAAGAATCAAAAAAACCAGAACCTAAACAAGAACCAAAAAAATGAGTGAGGAAGAACAAATACAAGAGCAAATAGCGCAATTAGAAGGAATTGTTAAACAAAAACTCACTAAAGAAGCATTATTACGATTAGGAAATATTAAAGCAGCACATCAAGAAAAATATGTTCAATTGCTTGTTGTTTTAGGACAAGCTATTCAATCAAACGAACTGGAAACAGTTGATGATACTCAATTAAAAGAAATATTACAAAAAATGGCTCCTGAAAAAAAGCCATTCAATATGAGGAGAGCATAATGTCAAGGTATACACACCCTGCAAAAAAGAAACGATTAGCTAAAAAAAATAGGCAAACTCGTTGGGCACCTTTTTGGAGTGTTCCAAAAATCTATGGTCAAGGAAGAAGAGTGCATCCTGGTAGACATACTGCTAAAAAAAGAACTTGGAGAAGAGGTAAAACTAAAGCTTAGTTTTAATCAAAAATGGCTAAAAAAGAAGATATTCCAAAAATTGAACTTGAAAGAGAATATAATGTTCCTCTTAGAAGAGAATGGCTTAAAGTTCCTAAATATAAGCGTGCTAAAAAAGCTTCTAAAGCATTAAAAGAATTTATGATTAAGCATATGAAATCTGATAATATTAAAATTGGTAAATATGCAAATTTAGATATTTGGAAAAGAGGAATAAAATCTCCACCCCATCATATTAAAGTAAATGCTAAAAAAGATGATAAAGGGTTAGTTACAGTTGAATTAGTTGATGCTCCTGTTGAAAAGAAAGATGATAAAAAAGAAGTAGAGGCTAAAAAGGATCTCAAAAAAGAATCTAAAAAAGCTGAAAAAGAAATCAAGGGAGAATTATCTGACTTAGAAAAGAAAACAAGTGAAACAGTAAAGGAAAAAACTAAAGATAAATCAAGTTCTAGTGAAACAAAAAAATAACTGTTGAAGGAAGTAAATAAAACATTGTAATTATAAAAGTAAAAGGTAAAATTCTATTTTTTATTGAAAGATGTGCTAGCCACTGAGATATTGATATAGGGATTTTTCTAATAGGTAATACTAATATAATTGTAAAAAGATTAAACAATAAATGGCACAAAGCTATAGTTATCGCAACTTGAGTTCCTATTACAAAAGATGCAAACAATGATGTGAATGCAGTACCAACATTTGCTCCCAAAATATAAGGGAAAATTTCATCCAACATTAAGATTCCAAGTCCTGCTAAAGGAACAACTAATGATGTAGTAACAGATGAGCTTTGAACTGATACAGTAAGAAGAGCTCCAAAGAAGAATGATTTTATAGGATGATTAAAAATATGATCTTTAAGAACTGTTTTAAATTCTGATTCAGCAAGAGGTTTCATTATTTTTACAAAGGAATATAACGAACAAAATATTAAAATTAAAGAAAATATGAGAATCAAATAGGTATTGTGCATGAAAACATTTTCAACTAATGCAATAAAAGGATTAATAATAATCTTTAAAGGATTTGCTAATGCAAATGTTGATGAGGATCCTATAAAAAATTGTGATAAATAAGTAGCTGCTCTTTCAATAAAATGAAAATATAATTCTAATGGAAATAAAATAAGCACTCCAAATACATTAAATAAATCATGGATTGTAGCAACCTCAAATGCTTTTTGAAATTCTCCTTTTTTGGTGATATGAGCTAATGAAACAATTGTTGTAGTTATACTTGTTCCTATATTTGCACCCATAATAATAGGAATAGCTCCACCAATAGTAAGTGATCCTGCTGCTGTTAAAACAACTACAATAGAAGTAATAACAGATGAGCTTTGCACAACTGAAGTAGCTAAAATACCTATAAATAATCCTACTAAAGGATTTGTAGTAAAATTAATTAATGTTTCAGCAAAACCTGTACCAAACATTTTAAAAGAATATCCCATTAATTTAATACTAGCTAAGAATAAATAAAGTACAATTAACCCTAATGCTATTCTCTTAACCACCCTTAATTTATTCATAGCAACATCTCGTTAATGATTGTATATAAACCTTTCTTTTACCTTTCAAACTAAATTTGTTCATAGTTTTAAAGGAAACCTTCTTAAACCCTATCTCATTCTTGGATATTGGTGACGTGTATGACCCAGTTACCTTTTGAGAAAGAAAAACGTAAAATAATAGTTAAAAAAACATCTAAACCTTCAAAGTTTGGTGTAAAACCAGAAGATAGACCTATCGAAGATTTTATAGAATTAGGTATTATTAATGTTAACAAACCAAAAGGACCTACTTCTCATCAAGTTGCTGCATATGTTAAAGATATCTTTAAATTAGCTAAAACAGGACACTCAGGCACTTTAGATCCAAATGTTACAGGTTGTTTAGCTATTGCATTAGGAAGAGGAACCAGAATTGTGCAATTATTATTACCTTCTGGAAAAGAGTATGTTTGCATTATGCACATCCATAAAGAAGTTGATGAAAAAAAGATAAAAGAAGTTATGCATTCTTTTGTTGGCAAAATTAAACAATTACCTCCTATTAAATCTGCTGTAAAACGACAATTAAGAGAAAGAAAAATCTATTATATTGATATTATGGAGATTGATAAACAAGATATCTTATTTAGAGTTGGCTGCCAAGCTGGAACTTACATTAGAAAACTTTGCCATGATATGGGTAAAAAACTCAAAGTAGGAGCTCACATGGCTGAATTAATTAGAACTAAAGTAGGCCCATTTTCTGATAAAGAACAATATACTATGCAAGAAGTTTCAGACGCTTTTTGGTATTACAAAAATGAGAAAAATGAAAAATATTTGAGAAAAATGATTAAACCTATAGAATCAGCTGTTGCAATGCATCCTAAGATTTGGGTTGTTGATTCTGCTATTGAATCTATGTGTCATGGTGCAGATTTAAAAATTCCTGGAATTGCAAAATTAAATGATCAAATTGAAATAGATCAAACAGTTGCTATTATATCTCCAAAAGAAGAATTAGTTGCAGTTGGCAAAGCTGCTATGTCTCATAAACAAATTGCTGAGAAAGACAAAGGCTTAGCAGTTAAAGTTGATAAAGTGTTTATGCTACCTGGAACGTATCCTAGGATGGGTTAAAATTTTAATTTTAAAACTTAAACCTTAATCTAAATCCAAGATAGCCACATTTACCTTTACCATCTTTAATATTATTTCGAGTTTCAATTCCTACATTTAGATTATCAGTGATATCATATCCAGCACCTGATCTTACAAATCCACTTTTAGTTTTCAATCCAAATCGCATTAAGGCTTCAGCAGAAAACTTTTTGTATCCAAAAACTGTAAAACTATCAATTGAACTGGAAGGAATAAAGCATCTTTGATCATGTTTAATAAAACAATTTTCTCCTTTATGAAATAATCTTCCAACAGGCCCATAATCTTTTAATTCCACACCATTTGGTAATTTTACATAGTTGAAAGTGCCTCCAAAAGAAAAAGGCCCTGATCTTAATGGAGCATAATGACTTCTTAAACGTGCAAAATTTGTAGATTTTTGATTTTTTAATAGATCATATTGAAAATTAGCATACAAATCTAAATCTTCTCTTAATTTTGTGAGTATCTCGGTCCTTGATCTGATTGCATCTGGAGTAATAATCTCGGTTTGTTGAACCTTAACAGTAGGTTTTTTCACATCCTTAGTTTTCCCAACATCCTCAGCTTGTAAAGGATTAAAAGCAAAATACACAGCTACCGCTAATCCAAATATTGTTTTCCAAATTTTCATTTAAAATACCTACTTTAGAGTAGAATCATATACATATATTTAAATACTATTACCTCCCTACGGAGTAATAATGCAACAAATATCAGTATTAAGGGAAATTGGACTAACAGAAGGAGAGATTAACGTTTACTATGCTCTTTTTGAGCTTGGTGAAACAACTGTAGGCCCTATATCTAATATATCTGGTGTAACTCACGCTAAAGTGTATCCTATTCTTGAGAGGCTAATTAATAAAGGCCTAGTTAGTAAAATTATAAAGGATAAAACAATGTATTTCTCCCCAAATACTCCTAATGCTCTTTTAGATTTTATCTCAACAAAAATGCGTTCATTAGTTGAAGAAAAAACTAAAATTAAAAAATTGATTCCTTCTTTATTAGCAAAACAAAAAGAGAAAGGAGACTTTCAATATGCTAAAGTTATTGAAGGATTTAAAGGAATTAAAGCATTGTTCGAAGATCTTTATATGAATGCCACAAGTAAAAAAGAGGTCTTGGTATTGGGATTGGATGACCAATTAAAAGTAACTAAAGGTTTCCAAAAGTTTTTTGTCGAATATCACATTATGCGATTAAAACATAAAATACATTTTAAATTAGTTTTTAGAAAAAATCAGAAAAAAATGATTGATACATTATATAAACCAATAGCAGATTTTAGTTTAGGAGAAATTCGATACATCGATCTTCTTTTTCCAGCAGGAGTATTTATCTTCCAAGACCATGTTATTACAATATTATCAGATGAAAAAGTAACTGCCTTCGATATAAAGTCAAAACAAAACGCAGATAGATATAGAAAATTCTTTTATTCTATTTGGGATAGTTAAATAGGTAATCATAATGTTAATAGCTCCTTTTCAACTTCTTGTATACTAGGCCTATTATCTAGATTCCATTCCAACATCCCCTCTAAGAGTGATCTCATTTTAGTTCTCCTTCTAATAACTGATTTAACATTTTCTGGTCGTTGAAGAGGTAAAATATCCATAGCTTTTTCCTTACCTTGTAATGCATCATTATAAAAATCTCTAGCTGATTTCCAATTCTGATCAATTAATCCATGTATTTGAGTCCCAATGAACCAATCTACATTTATTGTAAGATTATTTCTATGACAATCAAGAAGTAAAACTCCAAAAGAATACACATCTGTTTTTTTATGATAGAACCCTACCCAAGCTTCTAATGGCGAATTTCTAAAATTAATCCCCCTACTTTCACAAAATTCTTTCTCTAATCTATTTGCAATATCAAAGTCTAAAAGTTTTGCTCTTTTTTTAGCAGCCATTACATTCCCCATAGAAACATCACCATGAACAATTCCTTTCATATTAATATACGATAAAGCTGAGGAGATATCTGTTGCATATCCTATTAAAGACTCCCTTGGTATGGGTCTTTCTTTAAGAATAATGGGAACTCCAAAAACTTTTTCTAAAATTAGATAATTATCTTTTAATTCTCTAGATCCATAATAAATTTTTTGAATACCATATTGTTTAACTATTCTTGGATGATGCAAATCGTTTAAAATATTAAATTCATGATTTTCTAAATTAGGATCTAATTTCTTTGCAACAAATAATTTATTATCTTTTTCTACAATATAAATAGAGTTATTATCCTTGAGAGGTCTTCTTTTAATTTTATACATTAAGAATGAAATTATAAATTCTTATTTAAATTTATTCTTTACCATCAACAGTAAACAATACATTATCTCCATCTACATCAAATAATCCTAATCTAGCACCTGCATCTAACCATCCATGAGCATAATTTAAACAGGCAAATGCATTTACAAAATCACCTTTATCTCTAAAATGTTCAGCATCTGAATAATAACGACTTGCCATGTCTAAGAAGTCCTCAGCTGATTTTTTAAAATCCACTTTACCTTTTTCAACTATCTTAACCTTTTTCAAAGCTTTTCCTGTTATGGAGAAATACTTATCTACGATTTCCTTCTTTAGCTCTTTCATAATGGTTTACTCTTTTTTCAAGTCTATTTTTTAAGATCCTAGCTTGTCTATAATCTTCTGTTGCAAGTGCTAAAACATAATTAATACCACTATAGAGAAATCCTCTCGGTCTTTTCTGAACAAGAGTATAAACATCTATAATTCGTTTAAATAACTCAACAGCTGGTTTAATTTCATCTCCACTTAAGAATTCACCAACCAATTGTTTAGCTTGAGTTTTATTAATATCACTATTGAGAATAGGGGTTACGACAATTGTTTTTAAGTAAGCTTCAATAGCATAAGGTTCCATTTCCTGATGAGGCATAGGTGTTATCTCTCTACTAACAGGTGGAAGACTTATCCCATCAAACAACATCTTATCATAATTTTGAAGAGCAAACCAATATACAGCATTATTTAAAGCAGATTTTGATAGTGCAAATCTGTGAAACCTTCCAGTAAATATGCTTGTTTTATAATCTTGTAAATCAGTATTGCCTCTAATTAATTTTTCTCTATAAGATAATTTAAGTTCATCTGTTCCAAAAAAAGATCTTAAATCTAATCCATTAACATTTTGGTCTCCATCTTGTAGATCTAATAATCTTTGAATACCTTCATCATCTTCATTTAATGTATACAATCTTGCATAAATACCTTGTTCATTTAAAAATAATTGTTCTCTTATACTATTTGCTTCAGACGGCTCTAAATTGTCAAGTATTCCATTGATATGATCCATATGAGGTCCATAGAGTTGTGCCCAAGCTAAAATTTTAGTAGGAAATTTAGTTCCATTTACAATTTTAAGATCATCACTTGGAATTACAATCTGATTATCAGGCATAGCAAGTTATATTTCCCTTACAATATATAAACATTACCCCTATTCCTAAAAGAAAATCCATATTCCGTAAATATTAAATACTATACAATACAAATCCTAATTATGGAGAAAAAACAACAATTAATCAATTTTTGGAAAGAAAAACTTAAACTAAGAGATATTGAATTAAAAGCGTTTAATGAAATTAAAAGAGAAAACTTTATTCTTAAAGAAAATAAAGAAGAAGCGTATCACGATACTCCTCTTCCTTTACTAAGAGGAAAAACTATCTCTCAACCCACAACTGTTATGATTATGACTTTAGCTTTAGACTTAATGCCAGGAGAAAAAGTTTTTGAGATAGGAACAGGATCAGGCTATCAAGCTGCAATAACTGCCCATATTATAGGTAAAAAAGGAAAACTTGTATCAACAGAGGTCATTCCTGAATTAGTTCAATTTGCTAAAACTAATTTAATGAAATCTAACATCGATAATGTTACAGTATTAGAAGAAGATGGTTCTAATGGCTGTAAAGATCTAGCTCCATATGATAAAATTATAATAACAGCAGCGTGTTCTAAGTTCCCAGAACCTTTACTAGAACAATTAAAACCAGGAGGAATTATAGTTGGCCCTGTTGGTGATGAAAACGAACAAGAAATGGTAAAAGGTGTAAAAGGAAAAGATGGAAAATTAGAGCTCTATTTTCTAGGCCCTTTTTTATTTACTCCAATGTATGGAAAGTATGGTTTTATTGATTAACAAATACTTACTCCACCTGTTGGAATGATTCCTTTACAAATTAACCACATGATTAATGCTCCTACTATAAATGTAATAGATGCTAATCCTATGGGATGATAAATAAAAGCTTTTTTGTTCATTGTTTTCACCTCTTTAACATATTGGAATTCCTGGTATGATTCCTTTGCATATAAGCAGCATCACAATAGCACCTATTACAAAGGTAATAGCAGCTAAAACTAATGGATGATGGATAAATGCTTTTTTATTCATATACTAATTTTAGAATAACAGTATTTAAATGTTTTCATCTATAGGTAAATTTATATACTTAATTGGAAATTAAAATCTAATGGTAGTAAATCAAGCAATAAATTTAATTAAAAGTGCACCATCTCATATCAGAGAGAGGGCAACTTCTTTATATATAGGACTAGGCATGCTCCAAGCAGGAGTAGGTAATGTAGTAGCTGAAGAAACAGCAAACACAGCTAAAGAAGTTGTTAATAATGGTTATACCTCGAATTTCTTTACCCCCCTAATGCTGGGAATAGGTACATTAGGAATTTTAATGAATGGAATGAGCGGTCATAAAAAAATTAGAAGAATAAGAGCAGAAAATCCCGAATATCAACCTAATATTTCTCCAATAGCAAATTACACTGTAGCAATAATTTTAGGAAGTTGTACTGCATTTTCTATATATAACAAACTTTAATCCTCAACATTTTCAATCTTTTTAGGAACAGGTTTTCTTACAGCCATAGGAATAGCATTAGCCTCTAATTCAAGTTTAGCTATTTCAATAGGATTAAACTTAATCTTCTTAAGTTCATCATCTTTTAATTTAATTAAAAGTGGTGCACCCATTGATAATTGTAATGCTCTGCTTCCTAACATTCTTGCTTCTTCATACTTTGATAGTTTATCTTCATCCATTTTTGCCACCTATAACACAGACTCGCTTTTACTTGGCGAGTCTGTGAGATCTTAAATTCGGGTCTGTATCCCTAAGTTAAAGTATAGGGTTTTAGGTCCGAATTTAAGATAATTTAGATCTTAGATCTTGTGCTTTTTTAGTAGCTAAATCAACCATTTTACCAATTTCATCGCTAGTTAATGGAAAATCTCCACCTTTTTGCATAGCACAAAGTTCTTTATCACTTAAACTTGCTGTTGTTAATCTTCCATCACTTCCTTTTTCCTCATCTGGTGTTGGATCAACTATTAAATGATCTCCAACTTTCCAAACAGTAACCTCAATTGGTTCTTTAGATAATGGTAAAGAATCTTTAGTTTTTGTTTTATAATCAATTTCATGATCTTTGCTTACTTTAGGAAACTTAGTATCCTTTAAAGCAGCTATTGTTGCTAATGATGCAGCATCAAATAGATTCCCATCATCATTAATAGATATGATATCAATCATAACACTCCAAACTTTTTCAGCTTTTTTAATACATAATTTTTTAGTATCAATAGCTTTTGATTCCCTGATTCCTCGATCAACTACTCTTGCTATTTCAATAGCTTGAATTGATGGTGGCCCTGGATCAAAATTTGGACTACTTAAAGGCAATAATTCTGCATTAACCATTAAATTCCCATTGTCAGGTGTGTCTGGATATGGTGTTTCTATTGCTAATTTAACACCCACTATAACTTCTGTATCACCAATAACAACTTTTGCAGAACCTTCTGCATTTTTTGTAACACTATAGGTAACTTCTACGTTTCTATACTCATCTGCTTTTCTTCCATCTAATCTAGCTCCTTTTTCTAAGGTTTCGATTATATGGGTTCTAAGATCATTACTCATTCTTACCAACTCCGAACTTTTCTTTTAGTGCTTGTACTTGCACTTTATGAATTTCATGCATTGCTTTTTTCCCTACTTCAAGTGATTTTAACAACATATCTTTGTCGATTTCTCCATCCATTTGTAATAAGGTAATTTCTTCTGTTGAAGGAAGCATTGCAAGTGGAATATCTGCAACTGGTCCATCTTCATACGCTTCTTCATCATAGCATAAATCTGCTAAGACTTTATCTTCTACTCGTCCAACAGCAACACTTGATATTAAATCTTTCATAACAATTCCTGCATCAGCTAAAGCCATTGCAGCTGCTGTTATTCCTGCACATCTTGATCCTGCGTCTGTTTGAGGAAGTTCAATAAAAACATCCACAACAGCATTAGGAAACTTTGTAAGATCCAATACAGGTTCTAATGCTTTTTGAGTCACAAAAGATATTTCTTTTGCCCTTCTATTACCACCAGGCCTAATTCTGTCTCCAGATCCTGAAAATGGCAACATATTATAATGTGCTCTTAAAATTCCTTTTTTTGGATTTTGCATAAATTTAGGGAATAAATTCCTTGGACCATATACAGCTGCATAAGCCTCTGTATCTCCAATTTTAAACCATGCAGATCCTTTTGCATTTTTGATTACTCCTACTTTTGCTTCTACTTTTCTTAATTCTTCAAATGATCGACCATCAGGTCTTTTCTTAAACGGCATTTGTATCACTCCTTGGTTCTCTATCCTCAATTTTTTTGCCTGTTTTATCTTCTAGGTATTTTTTCATCCTATCAGTCAATCCAGCAATATGAGATTCGCTTTCTATTTTCCTTATAGCTTCTTCTGCTATAATTTCACTTTTTGGCTCGCCTTGTATCCAAGCTACACCATTTTGTCCAACCATAACTCTACAATCAGTTGAGGTTTTAATCATACTTACCATAGATCCTTGTTTTCCAATAATTCTTGGAACTTTGTAAGGATCTACTTTAATGATTCTTCCTCCTCTAATTCGTTTAAGGCCTGGACCTTTCATAGAGATATCAATTAAATTTTGAGTTGTAACATTTACTATTTTTGTTACAATATAATCTCCGATTTGAAAGTAATGTGTTAAATCAGCACCTTTTTGAATAAATTCGCTAGTTGCATCCTTTAATCCTAAAACTGCTGAATATGCGCAATTAAGATCTGCTCTCCAACCAGACATAAGAATTTCTTCTACTTGGGCAATAACTGTATCTCCTCTCTTAGGAATATATGTTCCTGATAAAGGGATTATTTTCAAAACTTTACCTTCTAATTGTACTAATCCTAGCCTATTAGCCTGGATTTTATCTCCTTCTCTGTATGTTCCATAGGATGGTAAAAATTCCATTCCAGTAGCGAGTATCTCGCCAGGAACTACAACATCTTTGTTTTTAATTTTTAATTCACTCATTGTTTTCACCTTGTGTTTATTACTTTTGCTTCATTGTTTCCGTGTGTCGAAGCATTTATTTTATCATAAAACTCTTCTTCGAGTCCTCCAGGAATTTCAACAACAGCAATTAAACTTCCGTCATTTTGCCATTCTTCTTTTATGATTTTACCTGAATTTTTTATAACACCATAAGATTTTTGAGCAACATCACCTGGTAATCGAATTGCTATTTCTTTTACCTCAAATTTTATTGGTAATTGCTCTCTTAATTTTGTTACAATATCATCAATTTGATCTTCTGCTGATTTTTTTTCATCGATTTTAACTTTTGCTGCGTCCATAGCATTCTCAATCCTTGTTGCAGGATGAGGAACATGTGTTTTTGGATCAACAGCATTACGATGAATAATCGCAACAATCCTTTTTCTTTTTTGATTTCTTTGTTCTTCTCGGTATTCTTGACTTACTTGCACCTCGCCCTCTTTAATAATTTTTTTGGCAATCTCAAGTGCATCTGTTGTCTTAAATACTTGTTCTAATTGTTGTTCAGAACTTTCAAGTCCTTTTTTTGCATCTGAAAATATTTTTTCATATTTCAATGCATCTTGAACATCATCAGTTTTTCCTAGCTTGAAATTCATTGCAATATCTGGATCAACGACAATCTCAAAATGATTTTGTCCTGATTTGAATTTTGCTAAGTTTAAATGTACTTTTTCTTTTCCCTCATTACTCATTTTTTCTTAATTTCTTTAAACACTTTCTCAATTGTAGATTGTGCTATTTTAGTATATTTTTTATCCTCTGTTTTAATAACTGCAGCATCTAATCTTTCTGGTGAAAACTCTTTATCTAATGCTTTGATTAAAGCTTTCACAGATAATTTTAATGCTTCATCTGTTGTAATTGTTTCTTTGTATTCTTTATGAAGAATCTCTTCTACTGCTTCTTCTCCTTCACCAATTGCAGTAGCTTTATACTTAAAGTAAATACCTGTTGGATCAGTTTCATATAAACTTGGACCATCAGCATCTACTCCTGCAACTAAAACACTAACACCAAAAGGTCTTAACCCTCCTGATTGAGTGCATATTTGTTTAAGAGAAGCAATATCTTTGACAATTGTTAAGACATCAATCTCACTATCATAGGTAATTCTGTTTTGTTGAGCAGTTAATTGAGCTCTTTCAATGAGAACACGAGCATCACTTAATATTCCTGCTGCTGTCGCACCAATATGGTCATCTAATTGAAAAATTTTCTCAATTGCTTCAGAAACAATTAATTTATCTACAATTCTTTTGTCAGTTACAAGTAAAACTCCATCACTGCAAGTTATTCCTATAGCAGTTGACCCTTGTTTTACTGTTTTTTTAGCATATTCAACTTGTAATAATCTTCCATCTGGACTGAACATTGTTATTGCTCGGTCATATCCCATTAATTGATGTGGCATTGGTTGTTGCATTTTATCACCCTAGATACTTTTTTGTTTTATTTAGTATTCCTGTTACTCCTAAACTTCTCATAATAACAGGTTGATTATTAATAGTTTGCACTAATGATAATACAGCTCGTGCTTCGTCTACGTTTTTATGATTCACTTTCATTATACCTGTTTGTTTATTACTATCATATTTATCAGCTAAAATCCAAAATCCTGCCCTTGCAATTCCTAAATTTCCTAGAAAACTTAACGCTTGATCCCAAAATGCTTTTGACACATCTTCAAATTTGTTAATCTTATTTTTTGATAAGATTTCAAAGACCAAATAGCGCTTCTTTTCCCTTAAACTTGGTAATAAAGGCTTTAATTTCTTCATTTGTCTATATTAGGCTCTTTCTGCCTTCTCTGAGAGAAATAAATGTTTTATTTATTCGTTCTCTTCTCTCTGCAATAAGAAGAGGTATTATGGGGTATATAAATTTTTCTATTTTTTCTGCTTAATTTGAAAAATGAGATTATCTATCTTTCCCTTTTCAGTTTCTTCATACCATTCAATAATCTCTCCAAACATTTTTTTAACCCAATTAAAATTTTAGAATTTTAATATCTATTTTATCTTTTACCATAGAATTATAAGTTTCAATAATAAAGTTCATATGTTCCTTGGTTCCATGAAGCTTTCCAGCATTTAAAAATGTATTTGGAATAACATAACATACATTATATTGTTTTTTTAATTCATCTAATTTACCTTCCTTATCAAATCTTCTAAAATCATGGCCATGATCATAACCAATTACTGATACAACATTTTTTTTAGGAGTTACTTGTGCTCTTTTATATACAGTAAATACTGCATCGTGAGAATAAGCATCAAATACATCTAAAACCTTTTGAGCTAATTCAACATATTTTTTAGCATCTTTTAAAGTTAAAGTTAAACTTCCTGCTTTTTTTCCTTTAATGAACCTAGTAATCATTGCATCTCTTTCCAATGGATCAAAATCCTTGGCTATTTTTTTAGTTTCTTCAGAATGCATACCATAAAATTCTTGAGATCCAGTTACAGAAATTGCTATATGATGTGCATTTAATCCCAAAGATGTTCTAAAGACAGTTTCATAAAAATCTGAATTATGGTTTTTAGGATTAATAAATAGGTTTTTTATAATATCTGAAGGAAAACTAATAGAATCATATCCTCCCTCAATATGAGCTCTTCCAAAATATTTATTGTCAATTAAATCAATAAAAATATTAGCTATATCAACTTGACATGCTAAACTTGTGAGAGGTAATCTTCCATCTCCTCCTTTATGATATTGTAAAACTAACATAAAATAAGGTTTGGAATCATTAACAGAATTTACATGTTCTATAGTAGCATGTTGCTTAACTACATCAATAATAGTAGGGATTTCTTCTCTTTTTCTAGTTGTAATATCTCTATTGGGTTGAATAGTAGTTGTTGTAATTGGAGTTACATCCTGTTTCACAATTTGAGGACTATTACTAGAAGCTCTAAAATATAAAGCACCTAATAAGGCAAGGCCTGCAGCGCCAACTAATAAATTCTTAGGAGAATACCATTTTCTTTGCAATTTTCTAGCTCTTCTCTCTTGCCTTTCTTTTTTTGAAGCTTTACTCATTTTTAACTAGTTCTTTTTCTGAACACCAGTAATATCAGTTCTTAAAATAAGAAATTTCTCTTCTGGGCCTTTAAAGGATCTAGATTTTCTGTCATAAAGAGGAGAATAACCATGAATTAATACTGCTATATCTCCACTATTTAATGAACTAATATGATTTGTAGGAAATTGAATCTCTATTCCACCACTATCTTTAAATCCATCAGCTGTAATACCAAACACAGGAAGTGTAGTTAAATCCTTTTTATGAATTAATTCAATATCATATCTTGTAAAACCAGTATGCCAAGTCAAAAATGAATCTGTTGGACTAACACTTACCACATATTTATTTTTATCAGAAGTTGCTTCCACATTTATAATATCTGAATTTATAGAAATTCTTCTAACTTGATTTACAGCTCCTTTATTATTTACATAACCAACATCTAATCCATATTTCCAATTACCTGATGTAACCCATACATTAGCACTTCTCCCAGTTTGAGTTTTTCTAGTAGTATTAGGTAATAAAACATAACTTGGACTTAATTTATCAATTAATATAACGCCTCTTCTACCTCTTTTTTCAAAGAGATCCATTTGCACTAATTCATCTTTTAATCTATCTTTTGCCTCATATACCTTTTCTTTAAATGTTGGTTCTTTTGTTTTCTCATAATGATCTTTAAAATATCTTTGCAAGTCTTTATTAAAAGCAATTAAATTTTCTCTAGAAAATTTAGCAAGAGTATATTTATCCCAAATTCCTGAAACACCAAATCTTTTTACATGATAAGCTTCTGTTGTATGTAAAAATTCAGGTTTAAGTATAGCTCCAGGACCTCCTTGTGATCCTCCTCTTGAATTACCTCTTGGTCTAACACTAGTTGAAGTAGTTGATGAACTTGAAGTAGTAATATCAACAGCTACATATTCTGGATCTTTTGCTGTATAAAAACCTAATAATCCACCAATACCAATACAGCCTACAAAAAATAATTTGTAACCAAGTGAGAATTTTTTTCTCTTAACCCTTGGAGTTATCTTTGAACCAGGCCTAAATTTAGGTTTTGTAGGAGGTTTTGATTTTTGAGGTTTAACTTGAGCTTGAATAGCTTCTGTTTCTTGTGTGCTTCTAATAATCTCATGATATTGAGTTCTTACTTCCCTTATAAATTCTAATTGTACCTCATCTGTGAAAAATAGGCCAGCTTCATAGGGCATATCAACACTGTTAAGACTTGGAAGGTCTAAATTCTTTGCTAAAACTGTTGCCCTAGAAGTAAGAGAATCTTCCTGTTTTTGGTAATCTTCTGGTTTAGGACCATGTTCTAAATCATGTTGTAATTGAGAAATTAAATCTATAGCATTTCTTCTTTTTCTTTTAATGTCAGCTAAGTTTTTTTCAGCTTGACCTAGTTCATTTTTTAATCTATCACCATGTGTTCTATTGTCTGGTTCCTCAAGCTGTTTGTTTAAACCAGTAATTTCACTTTGCACTCCTCTCATTTGACGATCTAATCTTTCATACTCTTTTTGTTTAGCCACTAAATGCGGCTTAAACATAGAGGCTTCAGTTTTTAATTTTTGAACCTTTTTTATTGCATCATAGTGTGCATACAATTCTACGAACTTAGAATAAAGAGGTTCTTCACTAGTTAATGATTGAATTATTTCCTCTTGATCCTCAAGTTTTCCAAATTCAACCATGGCTTTTGCACAAGCATTTACAACTCCAACTTGTAAAGTATCTTCTAGATCCATAATAAAGGAGAAAAATATACCATTTATAAAGCTTTGCTAAGGTTCTAACCTAATGGTGGTAAAAATAAGAATAAAATTAGGCTCAGAAAACTATTCGATATATTTATAAACAAAAAGCACAATATAACTTCTATGGAAACAGTAACTATACCAAAAGAAGAATATTTACGATTAAAGAAGCTAGAAGAATTAGATCTTGCACTTGTTAAACAATTTGGGAATAGTTTAGAGGATCTAAAAAAAGGACGCTTCAAGAAACTTGCTTAGAGATATTTTCTGCTACTTTTCTAAATTCAGGTAACTTATTTTTTATATGATCTATGAGTCTTTAAGAATAAAAAAACGGGCTCAGAGGGACATTCGTTCCACGATAAATCATGGATATTCGAACCCCCGACCTTATGGTTTCACTGAAACCTTAAGAGCCATACGCTCTACCAGACTGAGCTATGAGCCCGTGAATATGAGGTAATGAAAATAGGCAAGGTTATTAAACTTTCCGTAGAATAACTTAATTAGGAACATCTATCATCTTAAACAATTTAGAAAAATTATGCCAACCTAGTTCTCCTTTAAATTTAAATTGCGTCTGAGGAAATGTATATTCTTGACCTTTATACTCAACTTTATCTTTACCTAAAAGGTTTGATCGAACTTCATTTATAGGCATTCCATCATTTTTCATCCTTTCAGCTAAATCATATCTATCAATAAGAGAACCAAATAATTCTTGTCCATCATGTTTCATTTGTCTAGCTAATGATCTATCTTCTTTTGTACAATAAAACATATCTCCATTTGGTTTATCAAAATAAAGCCTATGTAAAGATTTTACAAGTCTAGCCATAAATTCTTCTCCATCATAATGAGTTTGAGTAACTTGTAACATGTTCATCAGATGAGTTGTAAAGGAAGGAGGTAAACTATGTCTTAATTTTGATACTTTTGCAGCTTGTTGAATTATTCTAAAAGAATCATACGTATCTAGATCCTTATTTTCAGATACACGATAAGCTAATTTAGTTACATCTTTTTGATATGCTTGTAACATTTGAAATTGAAAAGAATATTTTCTTAGTTGTGTTTGAGTTTTAGCAAAATCTTTTTCAAAATTTGCACTATTTTTTGCATTTTTAAGTGCTTTATCTTTCCAGTCTGAAGCATTAATAACTATTTGAGCATAACTCCCATATGACTTTACAAACTCTGAGAACTCTTTTTTCATTTCTTTATCTTTTTTAGTATGCACACTAATCATTTTAGCCAATTTCAAGGTTTCATTAACTCTATTCATAAAATAATCAATAATCTTACTATTCTGTATAAAATGTTGCAATTGCATTTCATATTGTATTGCTTCTCGAATCTCTGAAAATTGATCGGAATTCATTCTTGATTTAGTATGCTTGGCTATATCTTCCAAATTAGGTCCTTCATATGTATCACTATACATTAATCCTTTTCTTCCCTTGGAATCCATCAAAATATGAACTATTTCATGAGGAATACTAAGAATGCCTTCTTGTGTTATTTTTCCATCTGAATCTGTTGGCAAAATCAATAAATCTTTAGCAGCTTCATAGCGTCCATGAAATTTATTATGACCTTGATCCGCACGTTCAGTTTGTTCTTCTAAACTTAATCTTTTAAATTGCACTCTTCTATTTTCTTGATTCCCCTCTCGATAATCTGTTCTAATTTCATCTTTTGCCCATCCAAAATCAGCTAATTGTGCTGCAATATTTTGATACATCTCTCTAGTTTGAGAACGCTTTCGAAAAACTCCTTTACAGCTGACACTAGAGAATAAAAGTGTAGATAAAAGTGCCAATGTAGTGATGAGTTTTCCCTTCATATAAGAGCTAATTTTCCTAGTATTTTTAAAAGGTATGTTTTTCGCACCTAAAACTTAGTTTGAATAGTACAAATTTAAATAATAGAATTAATATCCCTCCTGCATGTATAATAATCAACCATATGCTCCACAAAATAGAATGTCTGGAATAAAAAAGTTAGCCTATACTACTCTATTTTGTGCATTAACTTCGTTATCGTGTATTTCAAAAACAATTCCAGTTACATTAAACAATCTCAAAAGGATGGAGAGAAAGCAGGGAAATTGGCTTGTTCATCATCCCATTGTTGAAAATGGATATTATATAGGTGATCGTTTATTTGTTGTTGAAAAATGTGTAGGAATGGATAATGCTACAGGAAAAGATGGAACTAAATATACTGGATTTTACATGAATTCATGTACAAGAAATAAAGCATATATTAGTAGTAAAAAAGGAAAACCCAAAAAAATTCAAGTATGGTTAAAAAAACTTTCTCCAAAAAGGAGACATTTTATCAAAGAAGCTGAAAGAGTTATGGGAAATAGTAATACTATTGATAGATTAACATCTTCTCCTTAAATCAAGTTGTTCATCCCCTACTTCAGGTGGAGGATGAATCCACATTTGATTTGATAAAATCCTGCTTCTTGAATCCTTGAAATTTAAGGCAAAAAGCCCTAGGATTTTTTCAAAGCATCTTCAACTTACTAGTAACTTTATCTATCTTAGAATCTTCATCAGGACCAATTCCTAAACAGGTTACTGTTCCAGGCTCTACAATAGTATGACCTGCATCTGTTATTAAAGAAGCAACTAATTTCTCTGATTTAGCTTTATTCTGATAGTCTAATAATTCATTCTCATCTTTAACTTTTAGAACTATTTTCTTCATACCCTCTTGCATCCATTTTTTCAATATAGTTTGATTAGAATTATTTGTAGCTGCAATAGTAGCATGTGCTACTTGTGCTGCTAATTTACCTTTAGGTAGTTTAAGATCTTCTCGAACTAGAATAACTTGTTTGTATGGCATAGGATTAATAAGAAAATCATATTATAAAAATGTTTTCAATTACTTATCTCTCATTTCACCTTCAACATAGGAATATCTCCTTTCATTTTCCATCCAGTCATAGGCCATAATAGTAAACGTGTTTTTCCAGTTACTTCATTTGTTTTTGCATACCCTACACTATCTAACAATTTCTCTCTAATCTCATCAGGTTTTACACCTTTATCCTTTAAATCTAAAGCAATCTCATACTTTTGAATTCCTTTTTTAAATATTAATTCTCCATTATCATATTTAAATTTCCTCAAAAATTGAAGATCTTCTCTATTAAGTTCATAGCAATCTCCATCTGTTTTCCCAAAATAAAGAGAATATAAAGAGTCTAATGTTCTTGCTAAAAATTCACCTGATTTATGAAATCTTTCGTCAAGACGTTTAATGTTTTTATCATAAACTTGTCTAACTGCATTATACATCACTCTAGTTGGACCTAGTAAGATAGAAGTGGTTGCAATAAGGTTAGAATGTTTATCTGAAAAATCAAGTGTAGTTTTCCTTGCCTCTTCGATTAATTTTAAATTCTCTGTATATTCCTCAGCACTCCAACGTTGGTTATTTGCTTTTAGTTCAGTTTCAGTTTCATCTAATTCTTTTAAAGTAACTTTCTTAGACAAAGCAATAGTAAGTTGTGCTCTTTTTTCTAATTCTGATGCAATATCTGTAAATTGGTAAAACCCTTCTAATGTTTGTTCAAGTAGTTTCCTCTTTTCTGTTAATTCATCTGTTGTATGATTAGCAAGATTTTCAAAAACATCTTTATTTTTTTTAAGAAAATTAAAATAACCTTTAGTTACTTTTCCAAATGATTCATAAAGATCTATGCATTCTTTAACTGATTTTGCATACTCAGTTAATTCGTTCTTAGAAACATGTTTTCGACCTTGTAATATAATACTGCTAGTTTGATTCATAACAGTATAAATACCTTCAGCATTTTGCATTATTTGCAAATAGCTATTCCCAATTCCCAATAATTTATTGATTAATTTACTCTCTTCAATTTTTATATCTTCAGCTTCTAAATCTTTAAATTCTTGAGTATCAATTCTCTTAGTAAGGTAATCAGTTATATCTTCATCACTTGGAACTGATACATTACCTTGCCTAAGAAGTCCTTTTTTACCTAATTTATCATCAAGACCATGTACTACTTCATGCAAAAGTCTCTCGAGAGCTCTTGTTTGTATTTTACCATTAATAATGGGAAGATATATCAGATTATAATCATGATTATAAGCAGCTTCAATTAGAATTGTTCCAGTATTTCTATGAGGATTAATAAGTTCGTTAGGAACCCTCCTTAAACTCATAGTTCCTTCAGAAACATAATTAGTATAATCACTCTCAACATGATGTGCCCATTTATCTGCTCTGTTAAGAATCTGAGTAATCTTCTTTTTAGCTGTTACTTGATTATCTTCTGCTCTAGATTGAGGAGTTCCTGCTAAAAAGAACATACTTACTAAAGCTAATAATGTTTTTTTAAACATGAATAAGAAATTATGAGTTTTTATTTAAAGCTAGGTATTTTTCTTAAAAAAAATCCATCTCTTAAATTAAATTTTACATCATGAGGAGAAGTTTGAACATACTTAGGTATGTGATTAGTTCTATGAGCAGTTCCATTAGTATTATTCATTTTTTATTAAACCCTTCTATTATAATTGTCTCTTTCCATAGCCATTTGATATTCTAAAATACCAAGAACAACAACACATTTTAATTTATTAATTGCATAATCAAATCCAGCTCTAAAACCATAATTTCTAGCAATTCTACCAATGTCCATATATGATTGAGCAATATCGCCTACTATCTTACCAACTGTTCGTTTATTGCCATTTGGTACATGTAAAACATCAGAATGTGCTAATTGTCCTGTATCTCTATCAAGAACTATAAATCCATGACCTGCTAATGCAGCAATATCACCTTGATTTTGAACATCTCTTAAGGGTTGCTTTCTTACTTGTGCTATAGCGTGTTTTAGTCTCATTTTACCACCTTAAATAACAGATTTTATATAAAGATAACTACTATATCAGTATATCCGACTGAAAAATAGCAAATAATTTTGTCGTCTATAAAGCAGAATAA
>CALCXY010000076.1 GCA_937906345.1 Candidatus Woesearchaeota archaeon
TGTATGTGCAAGAAGCAGCTTCCATGATACCTCCAGTTGTGTTAGATCCTCAAAAAGGAGAAAAAGTGTTAGATATGTGTGCAAGTCCAGGAAGTAAGGCTTCTCAAATCTGTCAAATGATGGAAAATAAAGGAATTTTAGTTGCAAATGACTATAAAGGGATTCGTTTAGCTCCTTTAGGAATTAATATGCAGAGAATTGGGGCAGTAAATACTGCTTTAACTGTTATGCATGGGCAATGGTTTAAAGGCATGGAGTTTGATAGAATCTTAGTGGATGCGCCTTGTTCTGGAACAGGAACTATTAGAAAAAGTTTTAAGACTTTACAGATTTGGAATCCAAATATGATTACTAAATTAGCAACAACTCAAAAGGGTTTATTGAAAGTTGCGTTTAGTAATTTGAAAAAAAATGGAGTTTTAGTGTATTCTACATGTAGTGTTGAACCTGAAGAAAATGAAGGAGTTGTTTCCTGGTTATTAACCCAGTTTGATAATGCTTCAATTGAGGATATTGATTTGGATATTAAAAAAGGAGATCCTGTTTTAGAGTTTAATGGTGAAAAATATCATAAAGATGTTTCTAAATGTTTACGACTTTGGCCTCAAGATAATGATACAGAAGGTTTCTTTATTTGTAAAATTAGGAAAGTTTAAATAATTCTCTATTTAACAATGTAATATGGTAATGGCTAAGGGAAAAGTAATGACTAGGTTAAAAAAAATTACTGATTTCTTTAGAGGAGGGAGACCTATTACTGATATTTTTCGAAGAAAACGAACTTCTGTTGATATTTTAGATCAAACAATTCAACTTCAAGAAAAGGAAGATGAAAAAATTAAGGCATTTATGGAAAAGGAAAAAGCAATTTTAAAAAAGCATAACAGTTTTGAAGCTTATTTTAGACATGTTATAGACTTAGAAAAAGCTATTAGATTTGGATTAGAGACAGCTGATTATAAAAAAGTAAAAAAATATGAACAAAGTTTAAGGGAAGTAAAAGAACAATTTAAGTCTTTAATGCATATATTTGAACAGTCAGAAGAAGAAATGCTAGATACAGGAACAAGTTTTACAACTCAACTTTTGGCATTGGATAGGAAAGTGACCAAACTTCATCAAGATTTAACTAATAGATTAAGAGAAATTGAATTTCAAAGTGCACATACAAATTAGACATTCATAACCTTCTTATGCTTCTCTGTATAATGATCTAAATGAGTAGATTGTTTTTTTGTTATCTTATCAATGGCAAAGTCCCAATGGTAAGCAATTACATCTCCTACTTTAACATTTTTTAAAAACTCAGGGTCGTAGCCTATTGTTTTTTCATTTTTGTCTTTTTGTAATATTAGTAAATTTTGTTTAATTTGCTTAACTTTACCATGATCAATTTTACACATTCTAAAATTGCCATACATGAGATTAGGGTCTTTAGTTATTGCTTGAATATGCAATACATGAAACGAATGATGGGGATGACAATTTTCAGGAATAGAATTTGTAACATCTTTAATTATTTTTTTAGGAGCTTTAGCTTTTGTCATTTCAACTTCAAAGTGTTTTTTCATATCCTCTGATGATATGGAATCTAATAACTCATTACCAATCCAATATGCTTCTAAAACATCTTCATCATACATAGATTTGTTATGTTTTTTAGCTATAAGATCTAAATACATCAATAATGCGTTATATTTTTGTAATATTGGCTCTATTTCGTGTTTTTTTAAATTACCGCAGCAAAAATCAAATAACATTCTATCTATGTCTTTTTCTTCTTTGTCTTGAGAATATTTTAATTTATTCGGCATTAAAAAGTAGCGTGCTGCAAAGTCTAAAGTCATGAAGTGAAGAGATTATTTATCTTTATATGTCTTTTGGCATAAAACTTAAATACTCAAAAATTACATAATTGAATATGGGATTTTCATTAGTTGGATGGATTATTGGGACACCTCAACATAAGATTCATAAATTGTGGAGTGAAATACAACATATAGCAAAAAAATATTATGCTAAACCAGTATATGGTATACCTTACGATAGAAAATCTCCTATTTCTGATGAAATTGAAATTTCTAATCAGATTGATGGAATTCGAAAATTTAATGTTAAAGATATGAATTTAAATCAATTTGATGTTATTTTTTATAAATTATCAATAGATAATTTTTATGGTTTTAAAGGATTTACAGATCCAAAGGATGCTCATAATGTTAAATTTCTACGAGAACAATTATTAAGTGAGCTTATAATATTAAAAGAAATGGTTGCAAGAAGGGAAGGTGAAAAATCTGCTGATGCAGCTTAATAATAACTTATAAATAGTATTAAAATTGAATAATATAAGAGGTGTAAACCATGGTAAGAGTTGCTATTAATGGATTTGGGAGAATTGGGAGATTAATTTATCGTGCTGGTTATAAGGATCTTGATATTGTTGCTATTAATGATTTGGGTGATGCTGCTACTATGGCACATTTATTGAAGTATGATAGTGTGCATGGTAATATGGATGAAGATATTAAAGCAAAGGGCAATACTATTTTAGTAGGAAAGAAAAAACTTTTAGTTCTACAAGAAAAAGAACCTGAGAATTTACCTTGGAAAAAATTAAAAATAGATGTGGTTGTAGAATCAACTGGATTTTTTAGGACATATGAAGATAATATGAAGCATATTAAAGCAGGAGCTAAAAAGGTTTTACTGAGTGCGCCATGGAAAGGAGAGCAACCTATTAGTCAAGCAATTAGAGGAGTAAATGATAAAGCGTGTTCAACTAATGCAATTATTTCAAATGGTTCTTGCACAACAAATAGTTTAGCGCCTGTTGTATTAGTGCTGCAAAAGGAGATAGGTATTGAGTCTGGGTTATTGTCAACTATTCATTCTTATACTAATGATCAAAAAATACTGGATTTGCCTCATAAAGATTTAAGGAGAGCTAGAGCTGCTGCTGTTAATATTATTCCAACAACAACTGGAGCTGCTCAAGCAGTTGTAGAGGTTTTTCCAGAATTAAAAGGGAAAATGGATGGGAGAGCAATAAGAGTTCCAACTCCTTGTGGAAGTATATCTGATTTTACCTTTATTGCTAAGAAAAAAACAAGTGTTGAGAAAATTAATAAAGCAATGAAGAAAGCTTCTGCAACTTATCTAAAAAATATTTTAGATTATACAGAAGAACCGATTGTTTTAAAAGATATTATTGGGAATCCCCATTCTAGTGTTTTTGATGCTTCACTTACTCAAGTTATTGGTGGCAAATTATGCAAAGTATTTGCTTGGTATGATAATGAATGGGGTTTTTCCAATAGAATGGTAGAAGTGATAAAATTAATGAGCAAATGAAATTATTTAGACTTACTAATTTTAATTTTAATGGGAAAAAGGTTTTAGTTCGTGTTGGATTTGATATGCCTATAGATGGTAAGGGGAATATCACTGATGATTCTAGGATTAGAGAGGCTTTACCCACTTTAAGATATTTGATTTCTAAAAAAGCTAAAGTTATTGTGATGACTCATCATCATAGACCTGATGGGAAAGTTGTTCAAAAATTGAAAGTAGATAAGATTGCTAAGAGACTTTCTAGGTTATTGAGAAAAAACGTTTTGAAATTGGATCATGTTATAGGAAAGGATGTTGAGGAAGCTGTTGAAGCTATGAAATCTGGAGAGATTGTCATGCTTGAGAATTTACGTTTTTATAAACAAGAAGAGAAAAATGATTCCTCTTTTGGTAAGAAGATAGCAAGGTTAGGAGATTATTATGTTAATGAAGCTTTTTCAAATTGTCATAGAGAACATGCATCTATGGTTCGTGTGCCTAAATATATTCCTGGTTGTTTAGGATTGCATGCGTATGATGAGTTAATTCATTTGAGTTTACATGGAGCAAAAAAACCTGTTTATGCAATTATTGGAGGGGTAAAATTAAAAACACGAGTGCCTATGCTTGAGCGTTTTTCAAAAATTTCAAAAAAAGTTTTACTTGGTGGTGCAATGATCTTTACTTTTTACAAAGCAATGGGATTTGAAATAGGGAAAAGTTTAGTTGATAATGAGGAATTAGGAATTGCAAAAAAGGTTTTAAGGAAATATTCTCATAAAATTGTATTGCCTCAAGATGTTTTACTTTCTACTGATTTGAAAGGAAAAGGAAAAACCAAAAATGTTATTTGTGGTAAGATTGATAAGAAAAGTTATGGTGTTGATATTGGAAAAGAATCTTTATTGGAGTTTAAAGAACATTTGAAAAATGCTAAAACAATTGTTTGGAATGGCCCTATGGGAATATTTGAGATTCCAAAGTTTGCAAAAGGAACTAAAGGAATTGCTACTATGCTCTCAAAGTTAAAAGCGAAAACTATTATTGGTGGTGGTGACACATCTACAGCTATTCATCAATACAAATTAACTTCAAAAATGAGCCACGTTTCTACAGCTGGAGGTGCTTCACTTACTTTGTTAGAAGGGAAGAAATTAGTTGGTGTTCAATCATTGGAAAAAAATTATAAAATATTTAAGAAACAGTTAAAGTAATATTTAATAATGATTGCACTTCTTTAATTATTTTTTGTAAGGATTCTTCTGGATCATTATTTTTAATATCTTCTTCTAATTGGGAAATATCAATATCAAGATTTTTTAAAAATTCTTTTACTTCTTCAACTTGTTTTTGATGAGCTTCAATTTTTCCTTCAATAGTGATTTGATCTATTTTAGTATCTAAAGCTTCTTTTTCTTTTTTTAGTTGTGAATAGGTTTCATGAAATTTATTTAAAAAATCTCTATCAATAACATCAATAGTGTTTAATGTTTTTTCTTTTTTCTTAGAATCTAATTCAATTTTATTAGTTAATATGGCTTGTTTTATCTTTTCTAACACATCAACAATTTTAAAATCAACATCAGCAGATAATGCTTTAATCGGAGATTCTAAATAGGAACCTAATATTTTTTGGTCGCTATATGAGATTCTAATATATTTTCTTAGTGCTTTATCTATGATTGTAAAAAGGTGTAAAATTTCAGCTGCTTTATTTTTTAATTTTAAAATAAATAATTTTCTATTCTCTTTTAATTCTTCTAATTCTTTGAAATCTTTATCTTTTAGCAGAGTTTCAATTTTCTCTAAGTTTTCTTCTTTCACTTTTTTCATATCTTTAACTTCTTGATTTTTTTTCTCTAAAGAATCTTCTGCAGTTTTTTTAGTTGATCTTTTTTCTTTTAATTCCTCAATGAGTTTTTTAATTTCTTTTATTGATGTTAATTTTTCATTGTCAGCTAATTGTCTAATTTTTTCATTTAAATTTTCTATTTCTTTAATGTTTTGTCCTACTTTTCTAGATTCATTTGAGAAAAATTCTTGGAGAACTAAATATTCTTTAGCAGTAGATTTTGCTAAAAAACCAATTTGTTCTTGAAAAGCTTTAGAGTTTTCCTCAATATCTTCTAATTTAGTAGGAAGTTTAATATTTTGAAGAAAATTATTCATTCTTGTTCTGTATGCTTTTCTGTTTCCTTCCATTACTTGCTTAGCTCTCATAGGAATGTTAGGATTTTGCAATTCAGCATTTTCTAATTCATCCAAAGCAGAAGAAACTATATTCATTTTTTGTCTAATTTCTTGAGAATGTATCCTTAGATCTTCTAAAAGGAGTTCTTCAATAGGTTTGGCTTTATTTGTGAACCATTCTAAGAGTTCTTTTTCCTCAATTTTTACTTTTTCAGCCTGTTTTTGGAATAATCCTTTAAAGAATCTTAACATATATATAGGGAAGATGGTAAAGTTCTTAAATATTTATGTTTTAAAAGATTATATTGAACTTTTGATACTATTGATATGAACCCAGCAACAACATAGGATTAATATAATTAGCAAATATTGTGGGTTGAGGAATCCTCATCACCACCAATGGATTCGTTCACGGTCAAATTCCTTCGGAATTTGCCCTTGCAAGTAAAGGAAAATTCCACACTACGTATGGAATTTCCCTCTACACTTGCGAACTCATCCTTGGTGATGAGGATTCAAATGAGTTAAACAGGTAAAATGAGAAAATATAAGCCAGCAAGCCCAGAAAAGAAGAAAATAGCTCTTAAAGAGATGAAGGAGTATTTGAGTAAAGCTGAGTCTTATTTTTCTAAAGATAAAGTCATGGCTGCTAAGTATGTGCAAAAAGCAAGAAGATCTGGAATGAGATATAAAGTAAGTTTTCCAAAAACTTTGAAAAAGAAGTTTTGCAAACATTGTCATAGTTATTTGAAACAAGGGGTTAATGTAACTGTTCGGACAAATAAGAGTAATGTGGTTTATACTTGTAAAGAATGTAAAGGTGTTATGCGGTTTGGGTATAATTAAGAATTAATATCTTCTTCTATCGTCTTTGTCCCCTACGGGGATCTAATGCAGGATTATAAGGTTGTTGTGGTTCAGTTTGGTGTGTATTACTAGGGGGTTTTGTATTAACATTTACAATAATATTTCTTCTTGGAAGTAAGGTAAAAGATGTGTAAATGAATAACGCACTTCCTACAGCTGTTTCTAGGATTTCATAAGGTGGTGCTGAGTAGTTACTGAAAAAGTCTCGCATAACTTTGTAACCACCATGTCCTGCTAAGAATAGTCCTGCTGTTAAGGCACAAAGTGTTAATCCTGTCTTTAGAATTTTTCTAGAGGATTTATTGGGATTAGACATTTAATAAAGGAATTAGTGGAGGTATTTAATGATTTTGTTAATAAATAATACCAATATATTACTACTCTTAAGTGACTAATAATCGAAAGATTTATAAAGGGTAAATACTCATATAAATACATGGTAGTGGCGGATATAGATACAGGTCTTCAACAAGTAGTAGACTCTATACAACATCTAGTCCGTAAACCTATTGTATCTACTGAATATGATGAAAAAGCAATTAAAAAACAATGGAAAATTGCTACTGGAGTAGCAAGAGATCTTCTTAGAGCTAACCCAGAGTTTAGAAAGTCCATAGCAGAGTTAGCAACCTATGATGTTGATCAAGCTTTACCAGCACAATTATTAGATATTCTAGGACAATTTGAACCAAGAGCAGGCGCATTTGAGCCACTTCATGAGTATCTTCATCTTCCAGAAGTTCCAGAGAGCTTACTAACGCCAGATATATTTAACGCAAGGCTCTTACACTCATTAGATTTTGCTATAAGGGTTATTAACTTTGGTGGCAACGAAGAATGGCGTATTGAAGAAATGAGAAAGAGTGCTGAAAATGGCTTTTATCGTGATGGTCTTACAAAAATAGAGAAGGGCCTCGCTGCTAGAAGATACGCTTTTTCAAGAGACGTGAAAATGTTAGGTTTTATGGCTCGGACTTTGGATCAAGAAGGAATAGAAGGTATTGAAATGCATGTAGAGCCTGGTTATGAAAAGCTATTAGATCCTCAAAATTGGAATCACCGTGAACAACTTAAAGACAGAGTATATATTGTTGATATTGATGATAAAAAATACGTAATGAAAGAGAGGAAAACAAGATTACATACTGATCAAAAAAAGGGTAAATACGTAACCACAAAATCTTCTCAAGAGGAATTTGACATAGCTAAACAATTTCAAAATGCACAAATAACCCAGGATGATATTAAACTAAGCTGGGAAAAACCGGTTGGTTATGCAAATTTTGCAGATGGTTATCAGTTTACTCTCTTCGAATTTGAAGATGGATTAACAAGTAATCCTCTTACTCCGTTAGCTTATGCAATTATAGATAACAGAGATCAGTATGAAGATGAGTTTCAAGAAGTGAGTAAAAACTTAAGGAACTATTGGAATCATGAATCAATAACATTTTGGTATGATGATGATACATTTATGGGTAAGTTAAAATATAAACTCTTTGGCACAGAAAATCCAAAGAATACTCCAAAAATCTCTTTTGAAGAATTTGCAAGAGTAAAGGCATTTATCATGTGGAATGATGCTAAGGGACTGTTAGATGAACAAATGATTAGGCTAGGTTGTGATAATTCTGATGTTGATGGACATTTATTTAGGGTAAACTCTTTCAATGGAAGGCCTCAACTTGAGATAGTTGGGTTTGACTTTGAATATTTTTTCCCAAGCTCTGAAAATATGGAAAATCGATTAAGGAATTATCAAGATTTTAAACAGGAAGAGGAAAAAAAAGGTATGGGACTTTACTCTTGGGACGATTTTGGAAAAGTGTCTCGAGCTGAGAAGGCTGCGTATTTTGTGATGACTGATCCAACTAAGAATTAAGCATTTCTTTTATGTTATTACATTGAAGTAGTAACTAACCGAAACATTTATATATGAGCTATTTTTTGCTATTTTACATTGCCCAGGCTTATCTTATCCCCCAGATGAGATTTCTTGGGTATTTTTTTTATTAAGGAAAATGGCAAAACAAGAAGAATTCGTATATGACCAAGTAACTGGTAGCAAAGGCAAGAAGAAAGTTATGAGTGCTTTGAACAAAACTAAATTATCAAAGTATGAAATGGATGATTTGTTTCTGGAAGAGTTTTAGTTTCTAAAATTAATTAAAAATTTACTCCTTTTTTTTCTTAAACTTTTTAGCAATATCTATATCTGCGTTGCAGGATTCGCATTGAAATCTTAGAATATCTGCGCCTTTGATTTTTTTTCTCTTAAAGGGAACTTGAGTATCTCCAGAGTGTTTGCATTCAGGACAAGTATAGATTATAGATGCAGTAAGTGTTTCTTCATATTCTTTTTTTTCAACAGTGTGTTTACAATCAGGGCAGACATATTCTTTAGCTCTAATTTTAACTTTACCATCATCTCCTCTAGGTTTTCCCATAAGGCCTTTATTACACTCTTTGCAGGTTTCTTTTTCAACCCAGCACATTACTTTTCCATCATCCATTACTCTTCTTGTAAAGTAAAGACAATCATCCATTGAATCTGGTATTTCTAAACTCATTTTTCACCTCTTAGTCTACTATATAGACTGTTTCATTATCTATTTTAGGAAGCCAATCTTGCTCTGTTGCTGTTTTTCCAACTTCGTAGGTTGAGTCGCCTAATTGTTTAAACCAATCAACTGCAGCTCCTACAAAATAAAATGTTTCTCCTGGATTTGAGAAATCAGTTTTTAAAGTTGAGAATATTAAAAATAATCCAATCACTATAAATATTCCAACTGCCCAAATGATTTTTGACATGATAATCTTTATGTTGAGGTGTTTTATATATTTTTCTATAAAGAGTTATAAACTAGCTTTTATTTTAATTTTTTATGAACTATTACAACTCAATATCTAAAGGATATGATGAATTGCATAAAGAGGAGCAGGAAAAGAAATTACTTATTGTAAAAGAATTAATTCATCCTGAAAAAGATTCTAGTTTGTTAGATGTTGGATGTGGAACTGGAATATCTTCTTCATTTAATTGTAATGTCATTGGAATTGATCCTTCACTTAAACTTTTAGAGCAAAGTGATAAAATAAAGGTTAATGGAGTTGGAGAATTATTACCTTTTAAAGATAAGAGTTTTGATTATGTTGTTTCATTAACTGCTTTACAAAACTTTGATAATATTGAAAAAGGTTTACTTGAGATGAAAAGGGTTTGTAAAAAACAACTTGTTTTAAGTTTTTTGAAGAAGAGTGAAAAAAAGGAAATGATAATGAGTTTAGTAAAAAAACATTTTACAATTGTTAAGGAAATTGAAGAGGATAAAGACTTAATCGTTAAACTTATTAATCTCTAATTCTGTAGATCAAGCATGACAAAACTTAATGGACCTCACACAATAGTTTTAGTTACTTGTAGAGAACATATGGAGATTGCTGGAAAAACACAATTAAAAGAAGATGTTTCTACAGTTGGATGGCATATGCCTTGTTCGCATAAGCCTAAGATGTATGCAATTGCTATCTTTAAAAATCACTTTACAGCGGAAGTTATAAAAAAATCAGAATCCTTTGCAGTTAATTTTATACCTCATGAAATGGAAAAAGAAGCTTTATTTTGTGGGAAACATACTGGTTATCATATGGATAAATTTGTTGAAGGAAAAATTGAAACAGAAGAAGCGTATAGTATTGATGCACCTATTATAAAAAATGCATTAGCGGTTATTGAGTGTGAATTAGAGCATCAATATGAATCAGGAGATCATATTATTTTTGTTGGAAGGATTGTAAGTGAAGAAATTAAGAAAGAAGGAAAACGATTATTGCATATAGATGAGGATGTGTTTTCTACAACACAATAATGTTTATATAGGTTTATTTCTATTATATTTATATGGACATACAAGACGTGGAAAAGATTAATCAACTTGCTGTTACCCTAAAGAAAAATGGATTAGCTTCAACAATGAGTGAAGCAGTTGAAAAAGCAAAAGAAATTATTTTAGGAGTAAATAAGGAAAAAGATAATGAAGATTTTGAAAAAGAAATAGAGCAAGTTGAAGAAGATATTGAATCTATCTCTAAAGAACATATTGATGAAGCTTCACAAAATGAATTAGTGCAAGATGAAGAAACAGAAGAATTTGTTGAAGCACCAGAGCAAATAAGTGAAGTTCAACAATCTTTAGATGAAAAAGAAGAACCTACTATGACAAATGAGTTAGATCCTTCTTTAGAATCTCCAGAATCCACTACAAGTGAAAAGGATGCTATGGAATTAGGTTCAGTAAGTGAAGAGCAGCATGTTGAGCCTATACAAGAAGAAGTTAAAGATGAACCTGAAAATCTTGCAAATACTGAATCTGTTGAAGCAGAACCTAAAGAAAACCCTGTTTTATCAAATGTTGAGGATTATAATATTTTAGAAGATGATAGGCCTTTAAATCAGTCTATTGATGGGCCTACAAGTGAAGAAGATGCTCCTGTTGAGAATATTAATACTGAGAATTTAGGTGAAACTAAAGTTGATGATGCTGTTTCTCCAACTCCAGAAGAGTCTCAAGAAGAACCTGAAACTCCTGCTCAAGATACACCAGTAGATATTCCATTAGCTCAAGATGAGGTAAAAGAGGAAGAATCATCTGAAACTAAGGACGAAAAAGAAGAGAAGGAAAAACCAGATTTGCACAAATTCTTTAATGTTAACAGCAAATAGAATTGAAGTCATGATAACCTATATATAGCTCATATCATTCACATATTTGTAAAAATAACCTATATACTGCAATATATATATTACAGTATAACAATCTTTATAAATGATGTAACTACTCTCAAATAATAATAATATAAACACTAAGTGGGGGCGTTTAGATATGAAAAAACATTTATCAATTGGAATATTATTCTTAATAATGATAGGTATGGTATTAGCTATTAACACTATTACTGTTACACAAGGTCAATTTATATTTACAGGTAACCAATCAGATGTTATATCAAGTACTTTTCTTTTAGATAATACAAATACTACAGAAAACTTTACTGCAACCCTACCAAGCACATTAACTTTTTTAGGAAGTCGAGAAAACAAAACAGTAACTATTAATTATAATGTTACTTCACCTGTATTAGTTGATAAAGATTCAGATGTTAATGTTTCATTTAATTTTACTATTCCAACAATCACTTTTAATGATACTTATACAACTGTTATGAACATAACAGTAAATAATTCAGATTTTAATGCATCTGATTTTACTTTAAATGTATTAGGAAATGTTAATGCAACATTAAGTGATATTGTTCAAACTATAGTTATTGGGAAAACAAGTAATGCAGAATTTACTTTAACAGATGTAGGAAATACAGATCTTTCCAATGTTAATTTTACAATAACAGATTTAGTTGATGTAACTAATACTAGTAATATATTGGATAATTCAACAATTACCTTTCCTAGTAGTGTAACTGTTAATTTTACACAAAATACTGTTCAAAACATGACTGTTGCTGTTCCTTCAACTCAAAGAAATGCAACTTACTCAGGAGAGTTATTTTTAGAATATGGTGGTGTTGCTACTAGTTCAAATGTTAATATTACTGTTGAAGCTTCAGAATTTTTAATTGGATTTCAAGAAAGTCCGTTTGATTTTGGAGAAATTAGTGTAAATGAATCTAAAATTAAAACTCTTATTATCACAAATAATGGAAATGATGATTTAACTAATCTAAAATTGGTAAATACTAATATTCCTACTAGATTTAACTTAAGTTTTGATAACACAAGCAGCACATTAAATGCAGGCTCAACAAGGTCAATTGATCTTTCTGTAGCAATTCCAAGCAATGAAGATTCAGGATCTATCTCATTTGGAACAGTAACTGCTCAATCTGATCAAGTAAATCAAACTCTATCCCTTATAGGAAAGATTGTTGGAAGATTAACCATTGATGATGTTGAAGTTGAGGTTGATGATGATACTGATAATAGTGTAAATGATGGAGAAACTATCTCAAAGGATGCAAAACCTGGAGATGATGTATCTTTCGAAGTAAATGTGAGGAATACTTTCACAAAAGCACAAAATATTGATATTGAAGATGTTATTATAACAATTACTATTGAAGGTATTGATGATGGAGATGACTTAGAAGAAGAGTCAGATGAATTTGATGTTGATGCAAACGATGATAATAAAGAAACTATCACCTTCCAAATCCCAGAAGATGCAGAAGAAGACACCTATGATGTAATAATTGAGATTGAGGGAGAAGATGAAGATGGTAATGAGCATACTGATGAAATTGAAGTAAAGTTAAGAGTAGACAGAGAAAGACATGAATTAATCATCAGAAGAGCTAACTTAGAATCTACTATTAATACTTGTAAAAGAACAAATTCATTGAGTGTATTAGCAAAAAATATTGGTTCAACTGATGAAGATGAATCTGTTTTAACAATGAAATCTTCAGAATTAGATATTAATGTTAGAGAATCATTTGAATTAGATGAAGATCCAGATGATGATGACAGTGAATTTGCAAAATCTATCAGTTTTAGAATTCCGGATGGTTTAGCAGATGGAGATTATCCAATTGACTTACGATTATTTTATGATGAGGATAAATTAGTTGATACAGAAACTGTAACTGTAAAAGTTGCACCATGTGCAACAGCAAGTTCAACTACTACACCAAGCGATACAACAACAGATGAAGTAGTTGTTGTTACACCACCTGCAGTGCAATCTACACAAACTAATCCAAGTACATCAACAAGTCCTCAAGTTCCAGCAACATTTGTGGCTAACTTGGATACTGGTAATGTAAGAGATTCATCTCTTTATACTGCATTGTTAATCATAGCAAATATAGTGGTTGTTGGTTTAGTGATTGTCTTATTTGTACAATTATTAAAGAAACCTAATATTCCACAATAATTTGTCGTGTGAATAATTATTTTTTTTCTTAATTTTCGAATATTCTTTTATTTTTTATTTTAAATATTCTTTTTTTCCGTTATTGTTGATATATTCTTTTTATTTCTCATAGTTTTTTCCGGAATTATCATCTCAAGACATATTAAAGGTTAGGATAATAAGTTCTTAGGTGATCCAAATGAAAAAATTTACATTTTGTTTTTTAATGATGCTAATAAGTTCAACAGGAGTTTTAGCAAATATTTTGATAACAGAGGTTTTACCAGATCCCATAGGAACAGAAGCTGGAGGAGAATATGTTGAATTGTATAATCCAACACAAGAAGTTGTTAATCTGAGTGGTTATGTATTAGCTACTAAGTCAAGTGATACAGATGTTACCTTGCCTATTAATGGATTTATTAAACCTTATTCGTTTTATTTAGTAAGTGATGTTAATTTTAATGAAAATAAGGATAATCCAAATTGGGTAAGCCCTGATTATGAAGAATCTATGACTCTTGGGAATAGTGAAGGGTATATCTCTTTATTGCATAATAGTGTTCAAATAGATGCAATAGGATGGGGTCAAGAAACACCTCTTAAGGAAGGAACTCCATTAACAGTAGAAAACGGAAAATCATTTAAGAGAATATTTAATACAAGTTTTAAGGATAGCCAGAATAATATTGAGGATTTTTTGATAATTGAAGGGGATCCCTTAAACAGTTCTTTTACAACTCTGGCTCAAAATAAGTTATTATTTTCTATTCAAATAGAATCTTATGGTTTTGGTATATCTAACATTAGTTTTACTGATGACAATCCTTTTGAAAATGGTTATCAAATAATACCTACGCCTCATGGAGAAAAAATAATTCAAGTTTCTTATTATTTATCTAGTTCTGGTGAAACCAATATTAGCTTTGGGAATACCACTATTTTCCCAACTCTGCAAAGTGAATCAGATCATATGTATACTTCTGAATTGGTTTTGCACTATTATGATGAACCAGGGAACTATACTTTAACAATCGCAGCGTCAGATGGGAAAATAACTAATACAAGTGTAATTAGCTTTGAATATCTTTCTTTAGCTGCTATTTACTTAGATGCTCAAAGTTTATTTTTTGAAAAGATAAATGCAGGTGATGAATTTATTGTAGAAGGAGATCTAAATGAAAATACTACCTTAAAGCCAACTATCAAAAATATAGGGAATATTCCCTTAGATATTGGAATTCAAGGCACTTCATTGAAAAATGAAAATGCTCTCATTAGTTTAGAGCATATTTTTGTTCAATTTAATGGAACATATCATCCTTTAGATTATTCAAAACAAATAATAGATTTAAATTTAGGCTTACAACATTTACAGCCTTTAGGATTTAAATTTAAGATACCTCTCAATGCTTCATCAGGCAATTATACAACGGCTGTATCAATAAACGCAATTGTGTCTTAAAATGAAAATGCTATTTATTTTTTTACTTTTTAGTGTTATGTTAGTAAGTGGGTCGGGAGTTGGAGTGAGTCCATCTAAACTTTCATTTTCAAATAATGAGGAGAAGCATTTGTTTATTATTAATCAAAATGAAAATCCTATTGAATTTGAGATAGATGTAGAAAATTATATTTTTAATGCTGAATCATTTTATGTAGATGCGTTTGGAAAAGTAATGATAACATTATTTCCTGATCAACCAAGAAAAGAAGAGATTTTAACTGTTCATTTTCACCAAGATTCAGCAGATGGAATTGGATTACAATCCTCTGTTTCTGTGAGGTTATTTCATAAGAAAATAGATAAAAAAAAGGCAAAGATAAAATCAATAGGAAATAGTTTGTTTTCAGAAGCTGTTAGGAATCTTGGCCCTGTTTTGAGTTTTGTGATAATTATTGCAGGGATTTTTATTTATGTGAGATTAAGACCTAGTTTAGGTTAATTGAGGTTGTATGTGTATATCTTGATTAGGTTGATTTTCTTTAAATTTTTTATAGCATGATGTCATATACATTACTGATCCAACAAGTGCAACTGCAGCTCCTCCAATCATTAAATTTGATGCAATTGCTACTGGGATGTTGTCTATTACGTGTAAGGCTTTACCATATGGTCGTCCTAAAAAACTAACTGCATCAGGTAAACCATCATCAATAGTATAATCAAATAAAGTTTTTAATCCTTTTAATATTCCTGGAAGTACTCCAAAGAATCCACCTGCTATGTTTCCAGCAGTTCCAATGAGTTTAGCTTTACCCTGATAAGGACTAAGAGTAGTTTGATAAAAATAAGCTAGTAAACCTCCTAAGGCTGCTATTTCACCACCAATTATTGCAGCTTTTCCACCTTTATTCAAAAAGTTAGTTGAATCTTTATCTCTTATTTTTCCTCTTCGTTTATTAATTAAATATTTTCCAGCTGTTAAAGCTAGCATACCTGCACCTACATATGGAACTGCATGGAAAACAGATTCTAAAGTTTCTCTCCATGGTCCAAATGATAGATTTTTTAATAATGTGTTTGGAATATTACTTACAGATCCAAAATGCTCTCCAGCCTCTTTTAATGAATCTAGTGAAGTATGTCTAATTCCTTGCCATGCTGAGCGTAATCCATTGAATGTTCCATTAAGAACATTATATCCTATATTTGCAGGAATTTTATATATTAATTTTGCACCATTTATAATTGAATTTCCTGATAAATGTAAAGGAAAAGTAGATCTCATACTATGCACGTAAGCTCCTAATACAGCAAATCCTCCTGCTAATGCTCCTACAGCTGGTAACGAAGTTGCATTATTTAATGTTTTTTTACCTGTTTTAACTATTCCTCTTCCAGTTTGGTATAATGAAGATCCAACTGTTTTTGCAATACCTTTTAATGAAGAATCTTTAAAATTATCTTTAAGTTTAGTTTTAACATTTCTATAGGTATTAGCGATTCCTTTTCCTGCTTTTATTGTAGAATCTCTAATAGCTATTGCTGGTGCTTTAGGAATTTTAAGGTAGCTTCTCCAATTTAGAGTGTCGTGCAGCACACTATGTATTGCGTCTCCTACATTATACTCGAAATTATCAACAATACCTTCTAAGCTCATGCTTTTATACTTGATTTAGTCCTATATAAATCTTATGTTTTTTTACCACTTAATAGTGCTAAATCTATTAATTACTATATAGAAAATATTAATCTTGCTCTAATTCCTTAATTCCTAATGAGAATCGCTCTAATCGTTGTTTATTTCGCTTCATTTTAGCATTACATTCCTTTACAATGCGTTTAAGGTAGTCTTGTGAGACTAATAAAGTGTTATTTTCGCTGATAATTGTTTCTAAATTTTCACTTGATAATACTTCAATTGTGATGCGTTTACCAATACTGATAATTCCTGAGTATTTGAAGCCAGTATGTTTGCAAATAACTAATAGTTTTTCTGCAACTTTAAGATCTCTGCAGCAAATATGGATTATTGCTGGTTCTTGTTTAATCCAAACAGGGCTTTTTGGAGGATTTTTTAGAATTTCTTTTATTTTTTTTAACGATGCTTGGTTATGATCGCAGTAAATCCAAGCAATATCAAATTTTTTATCTGATTTTTTTTCTAAAAGCAAAGTTCGACCAGCACAAGAAGATGTTGTATACAAATTTTTCATATTATTTATTTGATCTACTAATGGTTTGATCTCTTTATCTATGAAACCTTTTTTACTCATGTCTTTTTTAGAGAGTTGATGTGCTTTTTTTTGGTCGAATCCCATTCTTGGAAAGTAAATCCTTTCCCTTATTGAATCTTTCCATTTTTAATATCTAAAAAGTGCATCTTTATAAATGGTATTAAAATCACATTTATAATGTTAGATGAAGAAGTGGTATTTAAGATGAATAGGCAGAGGCCTAAATCAAGATTGAATACTTATGGTTCTAATCTTTTTCAAATTGTAGCTCCTGTAGGCTTAGGGGTTTTAGCATTTTTAGGAGTAAAAGAAGGATTAGAATATGGAACCTTTTTATCATTAGTAGGAGGAGTTCTTGGAGGTTTTTTAGGATTTGCAGGATCTGGGGAGACTGTAGATTATATATCAGGAGTAAAGGATGATACTTTTAATGAAAATGAAAATGATATTGATGAAAGTGCGATGAAAAATGATGCATCTTTTGGAACCTTGTCTTATAGAGAGAATGATCTAGATATTGTTTTAAGAGAGGATTATTTAGAAACAGGACATATGTTTAAGATGTCTATAAATGATGGAATTATAATGGATCCTTTTTTATCCTATCAACCCAATAGATCAACACCTTTAACCTTTCGATTTAGTTTACGAGCTTTTAATAAACCTGCTTATGGTGTTGAGGAAATTTTCAACGCATTTCCATTTAGAACTGATCAAGAAGAGGAATCTAAAGAAGAGGGTCCTTTTTCAGACCTCTTAAAAAATTTTAACGAGATTTTAATTCAAAATCAATTTCTTGAGGGAACCTATACTCAACATAAAGATCGAACAGAATTTGTAATAAAATATAAGGGCGAGAATCATGAAACAGATTGTAATGTTTTTATTAATAGATGCAGTAGTCTTATGAATTTATGCTATAATGCTTGGACTTCACAATAATTACTTCTCATCAATAATCTTTTTCATTCTTTTTACAAAGTCTTGAGCTTGTTTAAAATAGGATTCATATTGTGGTCCGGTTATATCTTTAACTTCTCGATGCATGATACGTTTCGCTAACACATAAAAGTCTATCATAATCTTAGCGTATTTTTTTTCCAATAATTTTTCTTTTACTAATGTGTTAGTAAGCATATCTCCAACATGATTTGGACTAGGAGGGATTTCTCCATGTTTCATAAGAGCTGCGTGTGAAGCATCAATAACTGCCCAATACAAATCAATTGTTGCTTGTAATAAATGCCATCTTGAATTTACTAAAGTATTTGGAGCTCTAGAATAATACGTCCAAATAGATTCATAGGTTGGTCTGATTCTTCCCATATAGAGTAAGGCTTGCATAGGATCAAAGATTCCTGTATCTACTAATGCAACTCCATCTCTCAGCATGTTAATAGCAATTGGATCACCTTGTCTTATGTAATCCCAAAAATTAGATAATTTTAATGTGGTTACATGGAGTTTTTCAGATGTGTCTCTTACTAAACGTTCCATAATGACTCTATAGGTTTCAACTACTTCTCCAGTCATCAAAGTATTTAGATCATTTACAACAACTAACACATCAATGTCTCCTGGTTTAGCATTTCCTGTTTTTCTAGCAGCAGAACCAAATAAAACAATGGCTTTAATGAATACGCCAAATTCTTCCATAATACGAGAAGCGAGTTTTCTAGCTACCTTAATCTCATCATTTGAGTATTTACTCAAATGGGGGTTTTTTCTATTATCTATCTTAAAGTTCAATTATACACCCCGTATTATGTTAATATTGAAAAGTAGCTATATAAGGTTTGTTTAGTATTATAAAATGGTAAATTAAACACCATACTCAATAACAGGAATATCATCAAAGACAAAAACTTCTTTTTGTTTTAATAATTTAGGTAAAAATAAGTTATTATACATGAATATTTTGCCTTTACACTCTTTTATTAATTTTTTTTCAGTAGCTAAGGTAAATGGTTGATCAGGATTCATAAAAACAATGTCAAATTTTGTGAGAGTAAGTTCAAAAAAATCTTTGTGAGTAAAATTAGCTTTACTTTTTAGTTCTTCTTTATTGTTTTGAGAAAGTGTAAATAAATTTTCATCAGATTCAACGCCAGTAGCAGAAGTAAATAATTCTGCTAAGAAAACAACACGTCCATCTCCACTTCCTAGATCAACAAAGGAATCATACTTATCTAATTGTATTTTTTTGCACAATTGAAAGATTACATTTGGTAAAGCACCTGCCCAAACTCCTTTATTAGTATATTCATAAGGTAAATTACCTTCTTTTAAACGAGCTTTATCTTTTTCTTCAAAGAAGGTCTTGATTTTTTTAAATTGTGATTGTATCATTATTTTAATACAGAATACATGATTGTTGTCATAGCAAACATATTATTGAATTTTCTTAAAAGGTTAAATTTTTCTCTGTCTCTTACATTAACATCAGGACTTAATGATGAACCAATAAGTCCATCCCTTGTGTTTGTGCCAAACATGTTTCCATAAATTTCATTAGTCATAACTTTTTCTAACTTTTCATAATCTAATTCTTGTTCTGCATAGGATTCAGTATCATGTCCAACTTTGTTATAACTTCCTATAA
>CALCXY010000077.1 GCA_937906345.1 Candidatus Woesearchaeota archaeon
GATTTCCTTTTGGATGCCTGCTCGTTTATCATCATCCAATTGACCTCGATAGAGCATCTGTCTGGAATAGGAAACAGTGCCTATTTCTCTATCTAGCATTTGTTCGATAACTTTTTTGGTCTCTCTTCCCCATGGATCTACTACTCCTTTTTTGGGTGAGATTTCTAGAACATGGTAGTCTCTAGGATTTTGTATTTTTGAGAGCATGTCCAAGATAGGACGGTCGAAGAGAGATTGCTCAAGAACTGAATCCTCTATTAATCTTTTTATTTTTGCTAATTCATCTTCTGAGAATTCATCATCAAAATTATAGACACCAATAGGTCTGTGGGTAATAAATCCTTCTTCTGTGGAGAAATCTAGGTTGTTATCTAACATTACTTCTAATCTTACACCCATACTTGTTCCCCTACTAGATTCATTTAAAAGAATTGTGTATGTTGAAAGTATAGATAATAGTCTTCTGTTTTGATTTATTAATTAGAGGCTTTTCGCAACATTTAAATAATAAAACGTATTTACGTTTTTTTATGGTATCTATAACATTAAGTGTTCCTGAGGAAACACGAAAATTGATGAAACAATTCCCAGAGATGAATTGGAGTGGATTTGTTAGAAAGCAGATTGAAGAGAAATCGCATAATCTGCAGGTAGTTGAGAAATTACAAAAACAATTAGAAAAAGAGTCTGAAATTAATGAATGGGCGGTAAAATTAACTCGGCGTTCTAGGAAAGACAGGGCTTCAGAGCTAAGGAAGAAAGGACTAATAAAATGAGACTTGTTGTTGACACTAATATTTTATTTAGTTACTTCTGGCAGGATTCTAAAACCTGTGGTATTTTTTGCAAGCAAGAATTAGATATTTTTGCTCCTGAGTTTGCTCTTAGTGAACTTGGAAAGTATAGGGAGCATATTATGAAGAAGGCAAAGATTAGCCTGAAGGATTTTAACATTATTCTGGAAGATCTTGCGTATGTAATACCTACTGTGCCTCTGTCTGATTACAAAAGAGAGTTAGAGCATGCTCAGGAATTGACATCAGATGATAAAGATGTGGATTTTGTGGCTCTTGCCCTGAAATTAGATGCAGGGCTTTGGACTAAAGACAAACACTTGCGTAGTCAAAGCAAAATCCCTGTGTTTGGCACGGAAGAGATTCTTCAGAAATTAACAAAAAGTATATAAGTATCCTCTTAACTATAGTTAAGCATGACACAGACAACAATTCAAAAGATAACAAAAGACATGTTAATCATAGATATGATAGAAAAGTATCCACAAGCAGTGGATACATTAATGTCCACTGGAGTCCAATGTGTTGGATGTGGGGCTGCAACTCAAGAGACTATTGAGCAAGGATTAATGGCTCATGGGATGACTTCTAGTGATGTTGAGGAGATTGTTGTTGATTTAAACAAAGCTGTTAAGGAAGCTCCTAAAGTTGAGAAAAAATCAGGGGAAGCATTAATTGTTACTGAAAAAGCAGTTGATAAATTAAAACAAATAAAAAAAGAACAGAAAAAAGAAGATTGTGGTTTAAGGGTTCTTGTTATGCCTGGTGGGTGTAGTGGTTTTCAGTATGGTTTTGACTTTGAGGATAAGAAACAAGATGGAGATACTGTTTTGGAAGTCAAAGGACAGAAATTCTTTGTGGATAAACAGAGTCTTGAGATGCTACATGGTTCTACTGTAGATTATGTTGAAAGTCTAGAAGGTGCTGGTTTTAAGATTGAGAATCCAAACGCTAAGAAAGGCTGTGGCTGTGGGAAGAGTTTTAGGTAAAGTTTTTAAATAGGTGTAGAATCCTATCTGACATGAGCATATGGTCTTTATTTATTGGGTATGAAAGAGATATTACTCGGAGTGCTGTACAAAAACTTGATCTCGTGGCAGATTTCAATCTTGCTGTATTTGGAGATGGGTCTGATTCCGAACCAAATGTGCCTGTTATAACTAAACCGAGCGATGAATTTATGCAGGGTTATCAAACACTGCATAGGGAAATAATGCTAAAGGCTCAGGACGTTACTTGGAAAGTTGGTGCACATATGTATCAATCTATCAGAGGATTTACGCCTATTCCTGCATTTCGAAATGAAAGAGTAAAAGATCAGGCTAACGATTATATTAGGGCATTTGTTTCTCACTACCGAGCTTTTTTGCATGAGGAACAAACAGATGAATTTAAGGAGTGGGCGGCAGATCCCCGTCAAAAATCATTTCCAATTCCTAATTGGCAAAATCATCTCTACAAAATATTTAGGATGGTGTATCCTGACTTAGGTGAGATGCTTGAAAAGCAGACTTATCTGGATGGGAGGTTAACTACCTTGATGGATGCCCATACATATGACCAAGGCAATCAAGGAAAAATTTCAGTAGAACAGGTTCGGAGAGATATATACTTGCATAAGGCTGTAAATTTTGTATATACACAGGCAAGGAATGAGTATGCAAGGACAGTTCCTCGGGCAGAAGATTTATTAATTACTAATTAGATTACTTCTCTATGGCCATTATAGGACAATTATTTGTGAATGGATTAATAGCTGGGAGTATCTATGCGTTAGTTGCAAGTGGGTTTAGTTTAATCTATGCTACTAATCGTTTCTTACATCTTGCACATGGGACTACTGTAGCTGTTGGTGCCTATCTCTTATTTGCCTTATTTTCTGTGTTAGGGATTCCTTTTTTTGTATCTGCATTGGTAGCGATTATCTTAACAGGTTTATTTGGTCTCTTGATGAATAGGGCAATCTATAGTCCTCTTCGAAAGAGGAAGGCCTCGAATATTGTTTTGTTAATAGCGTCTCTGGCTTTGCTATCCTTGACTGAAAATATTATTATGCTTATTGCTGGCCCTGGTGTAAAGTCTATCGGATGGTTGCCGACAAAAACTGGAATCCATATTGGTGGTGCAATTATTACACCTCTCCAGATAGCCATTATTGTAATTAGTGTTGTGTTAATGATACTTCTCTATCTTTTTATGAAAAAGACAAAACTTGGCAGAGATATGAGGGCTGTGGCTGATAATAAAGAGTTGGCAAGTATAGCTGGCATTAACCCTATTCGAATAAGTGATTATAGTTTTATGATTGGGAGTGCGATAGCTGGAGTGGCAGGAATATTAATCGGATTAGAGCAGAACTTATTCCCTACCATGGGTGTGATGTTAATCATAAAAGGATTTACTGGAGCTGTTATTGGGGGAATGACCTCTGTCCCTGGAGCTGTGGTAGGAAGCTATATTGTGGGAGTAATTGAAAACTTAGGAATCTTGTGGCTGCCGAGTGGATATAAAGATGCCATAGCTTTTGCATTATTATTCGTTTTTATATTATGGAAGCCGACTGGTCTTTTTGGATTTAACAAGGGGGTTAAAGATGCTTGAGAACTACATTATTCACATAGCAATTTTGATCTGTATCTATACTATCTTCTCAGTCAGCTATAATGTTGCTCTGGGATACACAGGATTAATTACTTTGGCTCATGTGGCCCTATATGGGATTGGAGCATACACAAGCGCATTACTTACTCGGGCAGGGTATCCGTTTATCTCTGGGATTTTGTTGGCAGGAGTTGTTGCTGCCATTTTTGGATTTTTCTTAGTGTATACAACGAGGAAACTAAAAGGAGACTATCTAGCGATGGCCACCTTAGGATTTGCTTTTGTTGCCTATAGCATCGAGATAAATTGGACTGGATTGACAAGAGGAGCCTTAGGGTTGCCTGGTATTGTAAAACCTGCATTGTTTGGTTTTAGGATTGGGAGCAATGTTGAAATGCTCTTGTTTGTTTTTATTGTGGCAGTTATTAGTATAGCGATAATGTGGAGGATTGTGCGCAGTGGTTTTGGTAGATTAATGGAAGCTACGAGGGATGATGAGACAGGTGTGGAAGTTTTGGGTAAAAATGCCTTTGCCATAAAGGCAAAAGCCATGATGATTAGTGCATTTTTCGCAGGTATTGCTGGCAGTTTGTTTGCACACTATATATCTTACATAGATCCTGGGACTTTTTACCTCACGGAGATTATTCTGCTACTAACAATTGTAATTGTTGGAGGTGCTGCCAGTATGAGGGGGAGTATTATTGGGGCTGTCCTGGTTGTGGTTGTGGGTGATGTATTGCGATTATTCGATCTACCGTCAGTTTTGATTGGTCCCTCTAGACATATAATCTACGCTGTTTTACTTCTGTGTGTATTACTCTATCGTCCACGAGGTATTCTTGGGAGGGTTGATCTCATATGATGCTTATTAAAAATGTGTTTAAGCGTTTTGGAGGAGTCAAAGCCCTACAGGGCTGTAGCTTGGAGATAGAAAAAGGAAAAATTACGGCGTTGATTGGTCCTAATGGTAGTGGAAAGAGCACATTGTTCAATGCGATTAGTGCTTTGATTACAAAAGATAGGGGCAAGATTGAGTTAGAAGGAGAAGACATTAGTAGGATGGTTGGCTATAAGATTGCAAAAAAAGGGATTAGTAGGACATTTCAGGAAGTTCGATTATTTAAACATTTGACCATACGTGACCATCTCCAAATTGCGATAAGTGACGATGAATCTTTGATTAAGAGTTTTTTAGTGTTTGACGGAATCAGTGATAAAAGGATTCAGGAAGTATTAGATAGGGTGCACCTGGATAAACCTCTTGGGACTTTTGTGACCGACCTGAGTTATGGTCAGAGAAAGTTATTGGATTTGGCTATTGCCATTGCAAAGCCACATACTTTGCTTATGTTGGATGAACCTGTTGCTGGAGTGAACCCTAGATTAAGAAAGGTTATTAAAGAAGTGTTAGTTCGCTTGAGCAAAGAGGGAGAGACATTATTGATAATAGAGCACGATATGAACTTTGTGATGGATTTAGCTGATGTTGTCTATGTTTTAGATGAAGGAAGAGTTATTGCGCATGGAAAACCAAAGACAATTCAAAAAAATAAAAAAGTTTTAGATGCCTATCTTGGAGAATGATGATGAAAAAAATAATATTGCTTTGTGTATTGGTATTGGCTGGTTGCGCTCCTCTGGCTCAAGAGAGTGATGAAACACTGACAATAGGATTACTTGCAACCTTAAGTGGTCCTGCTGCTGTCCATGGCACCCATGTAGTTATTGGGGCTGAAAAGGCTGTGGAGGAATTGAATGCAGAGGGAGCAGATATTAAGCTTATAGTAGAAGATAATAAAAATCAGCCTAAGGAAGGTATTTCAGGATATCATAGGATCTCTCTAGAACAACCAGATGTCATTTTTACCACTATGTCTGGTGCTTCTGCTACTCTCTTACCATTAGCCCAGGAAGATGGTATTCCTGTGGTAACATCTCTCACATATGCTGACTTTAGGAAATATGATAATGTCTATCAGTATTTCCAGACGACTGAGGATCTTACCTCGCTGGCTGCTAATTTTTTTACGGAAAAGGGAATTTCGAGGGTTGGATTGTTATCGACCAACATTGAGGCAGGTCATGCATTGATGGATATTGCTCGGGAGAAGTTTAAGGATGAAGGACTAGAAATTGTGGGTGAGGAATTTTATGCTGCTGATAGTGTTGAACACAGAACACAGATCTTAAAATTAGCTGATAAAGGGCCAGAAGCAATCTATGTGTTTGATTTACGGCCTGATAAAGTGGCTAAGCAAATTAAAGAACGGTATGATGGGGTGGTTGTGTTTAGTGATACTCCAGTCTCCACTAATTTGTTCAAGACTATTGATGATTTAGACGGAGTCTATGCTGCTGCCCAGCTCTATATGATTGAAGGGACTGAGGAGAATGAGCAATTTCAAAGTTTGTTTGGTGATGTTGATGGCAATGCAGAGGCTGGGATGGGATACGATGTTATTCATTTAATCTGGGAAGCTCATCAGAAGGGAGAATTACCTGAGTCTGTTGATGCTTTAGAGACATTTACAGGGTTGAGTGGAGAGATTGATCTTAGAGAGTCAAGAAAACCAAGTATTCCCATTAAGATGGTTTTGATTAAGGATAAAACATTGGTGTTGGTGTAGATGCTAAGAATAAAAGACCTAGAAGCAGGATATGATGAACTAAACGTTCTGAAAGGGATTGACTTAGAAGTCAAAGCAGGGGAGATTGTTGCACTTATAGGCCCAAATGGAGCTGGGAAGAGTACGGTTATTAAATCCGTCTATGATTTGGCAACTGTAACTGGTGGAAGCATTAATTTCAAAGGAAAAGATATTACTGGAATTAAGACTCATGAGTTATTGGAATTAGGGATTAATTTTGTGACTCAGGGAAGGGTTGTTTTCGGGGAATTGCAGGTGAAAGAAAACCTTGAGATAGGTGGAGATTTGATAAAGGATAGAGATATTGTTGAAAAGAAATTAGGGGCTGTCTATGCTAAATTTCCTGCTCTTAAAGAAAAAGAAAACACTTTGGCGTATACCCTCTCTGGTGGACAGAGACAACAACTGGCATTGGGTAGAGCGTTAATGAATGATCCTAGTTTATTGTTGTTGGACGAACCTTCTTTGGGATTAAGCCCGAAATTACAGAAAGAATTGTTTAAGACGATTAAAGATCTTAAGAAAGATGGGATTAGTATCCTTATTGTGGAACAAAATGCCAAAAAAGCCATCGAGATTGCTGATAGGACGTATTTATTGGAAAATGGTAGCGTGGCGTTAACTGGTGGAAAGGAGATTGTAAAGCATAAAGTGATAAAGAGTGTCTATTTGGGTGGATAAATTTATAAACTCCAAGGTTTAGGATACTTATACTATGGAGGTGCCACGGAATCTTTGATTCTGGAAGCATCCCAAATAAACAATTTGAGGTGAACTTATGAAAAAAATAATGATTCTATTCAGTATACTGTTAATGGTATTTACAGCTTGTAGTTCAACACCGAGTGCTGAGCCTGAAGAACCTATTGTTCTCACAGAGTTACCAGCACTCCCAGGAGCTGGTGAAGCTCCAGCAGAACCCCCAGCGCCTGAACCAGCAGCTGCACAGTCAGAGACAAAGACATTTGTTGTTTCTGCTAAACGATTCGAATTTTCTCCATCTACTATTGAAGTTAATGAAGGAGATACTGTTGTGATAAAAGCAACAAGTAGTGATGTTGACCATGGTATTGCAATTTCAGAATTTGGTGTCAATGTTGACCTTCCTGCTGGAGAAGAGGTAGAGATTTCCTTTGTTGCCGATAAAAAAGGAGAGTATCCTATAATCTGTAGTGTTTTCTGTGGTAGTGGTCATAAGGACATGACAGGAACATTAATTGTAAACTAGGATGGAGTTTTTTCATAACCATCGAGGCTTAGGCACTCGTCTTGTGCGGGTTGCTGTTGCCTTAGTTTTTTTATGGTTTGGAGTAAATCAAGTTTTTGACCCTACTTCTTGGCTAGGCTATGTTCCTTCTTGGACTTCTTCCTTACCTATTTCTGCACAGGGTTTTGTGTTATTGGTAGGGATTAGTCAAACTGTCTTAGGGGTATTATTACTTATTGGATTGTTTACTAGGTGGATGGCTATTCTAGGTGTGCTACATCTTATTCCGATTATCCTGAGCGTTGGCTATAACGAAATTATGATTAGAGACTTAGGTTTGATGTTTGCAACGCTGGGTGTATTATTCCACGGTCCTGATAGATGGTGTTTAGATACGAAACTAGGAGGGATAAGAGATAGTTGGATAGGGAAAATAGTCTATCTCTTTGATCATAATGTGGACACACAATATTAACCCCACACTTCTGTCGTTGGGACCCTTTGAGGTGCGATTCTATGGGTTGGTCTTTGTACTTGGATTTCTTACCTTATATTTTATTCTTAAGAAGAAAAAAGAAAGTTTGGGTATTAATAACAAACAGATTGATGACTTCCTTTTCTATGCCTTTATTGGGATGATTGTAGGTGCAAGAGTATTCCATGTCTTTGTGTGGGAACCAGGATATTATCTGAGTCATCTTGGCGAGATTCTAAAAATATGGAAAGGGGGATTGAGTGTTCATGGTGGATTAGTTGGGGGGGTGTTGGCTGGTTATTGGTTTTGTAGAAAACATAGTGTCTCTATTGCCAAGATGGCAGATCTTGTAGTGTTGCCAGCAGCATTCTTTTTAGCATTAGGGAGGATTGCTAATTTTATTAATGGGGAGTTATGGGGAACTGTGACCAATGTTAATTGGTGTGTTGTGTTTCCAAACGCAGAGGGGTGTAGACATCCTAGTCAGTTGTATGCAGCGTTTACTCGTTTTGTGATTTTCGGAGTGTTGTATGTGATTGATAGAAAAGAACACAAGGATGGCTATCTTGCCTGGTGGTTTGTGATCCTTATGGGGCTTGGAAGGATTGGTGTAGATTTCTTCAGAGAGAATGCTCGATTCTTATTTCTCAGTATGGGCCAGTGGTTGAGTGTTGTAATGGTTGTTGTTGGGATTTGGGCGTTGAGGAAGTATTATGGTAAGAGAGTGGATTGATGGTGAGATAGTTTTATATATTTCTGAATTTTCTAGGAAATCATGAAGTCAAAATTACTCAAAGGATTGGTAAAATCTAAGATTAGTGGTCGTCCTGTTCTGCTTTCTCATCTCATTACCCAAAAATGCAACCTCACTTGTGGTTATTGTCTGTGGAAAGACAATAGAGCTGGGAATATGACTACACAAGAAATTCTTGATTTACATAAAAATGCTGACAAAGAAGGATTTGTTGGGTGCTTTCTCTGGGGTGGAGAGCCTCTGCTTCGTCCAGATATCGTAGAGATACTAGAGCATGACTATAAGTTGGGATGGTGGGTAAACTTAGCCACTAATGGCACTTTTTTGGAGAAACAGGCCGAGATAGTTGGAAAGTATGTAGATGAGCTATTGGTGAGTGTAGATATTCCATCAGAAGAGCATGATAGTATTCGAGGGAAGGCAGGAACTTT
>CALCXY010000078.1 GCA_937906345.1 Candidatus Woesearchaeota archaeon
ACTTGCAAGGGCAAATTCCGAAGGAATTTGACCGTGAACGAATCCATTGGTGGTGTTGTGGGCAATTAATTCATGATATTCAAATATTTTAACCATAAACTTTAAAAAACCTCTCTCTTTCTCATCGACTATGGAAGAACATACTGAAGAGAATAAAGAATCTAATGAAAACAAGGAAGAATCTACTTATCAACCCGAAAAAACACCCTTCCTAAAAAAATTAAGGAAATCATATATTAGAAATTATAAAAAATTATTAATTATTCCTAATCTTATTATTCTTCTAGCTGTCATTCAAATCATCTTCCAAGTATCCACAACAGGTGATTTTCTTATTAAAGGAGTTAGCCTTAAAGGAGGAATTTCTTTAACTGTTCCAACAGATCAAGATATTGATATAGATCAGTTAAAAATGTCATTATTAGAAACGTATCCAGAAACTGATATATCTATAAGGACCTTAAGTTCAAGAGGAAATCCAATAGGCTTCTCAGTATCAGCAGATATTGAAGCAACCAATGATGATTTAGTTAATGAATTTATTGAAGAAACAAAAAAACATACGAATCTTGACTTCCAAAAAGGAGAATACACATTAGAAAGTATAGGCTCTTCTTTAGGAGAATCATTTTTTAGAGAAACCTTTAGATCTATTATATTAGCATTTATTTTTATGGGTATCGTAGTTATGTTATATTTTAGAAAACTTATACCCGCAGGGATAGTTATCCTTGCTGTTGTTTCTGATATTATTGCTACATTAGCTGTTATTAATATCTTAGGTATTAAACTCTCAACAGGAGGAATCGCAGCTTTCTTAATGCTTATAGGATATTCTGTTGATACAGATATGCTTTTAACAACAAATATGATTAAAAGAAAAGATAAATCACAACAAGAAAGAATTCTATCTGCTTTAAAAACTGGATTATTAATGACTGTTACAACACTTATTGCTATTAGTGTAGGTTTAATTTTTTCTCAATCAGAAGTAATCAGACAAATTATGACTATATTATTAGTAGGTCTAATCATGGACTTGATTTTTACATGGTTCCAAAACATGGGCATTTTACGTTTATATTTAGAAAAGAAAGAGTCAAAAGTGGAAGATGAACTATAAAGTTAAAAAATTATTTACAAATTGGAGAATCTTATTATTAATAATTTTCTTAGTTTTCTCTCTTGTATCTATCCATCCTTCATTTGGTGAAAAAGGATTATCTATTAGATCTGTTGTAAGAAATTCCTCCGCTGAGTTAGCAGGCATTGAATCTCCAAATCCAGCAGCATCACCTTTATCTAAAGAACAGATAATAGCTATTAATAATATTCAAATTACATCTTTAGAGGAATATGAAGAACTTATTGAAGATTTACAACCTAATCAACGACTTACATTTGAAACAAATAAAGCCGCATATATTATAGTAGTAAAACCTATCACAAGAACAGTTACTTTAAATGAAACAGAAACTATTTTAGTGAATGAAACAATTGAAGTAAATGAAACAATTAATGGCACAACTACAACTGTATCTAAAATAGTTACAAAATCAATTATTCAACCTAAAACAGAAACTATCGTATTAGGTGTTGAAGATATTGGTTTGAGTTTATCTAAAACACCTTCAACTAATATTAGAAAAGGATTAGACTTACAAGGTGGAACTCGTGTATTATTACAACCTGCTGAACCTGTTTCAAAAGAAACAATGGATATTCTTATGGCTAACATGGCGCAAAGACTTAATGTGTTTGGTTTATCAGATGTTCTTATCCATTCTGCAGGAGACTTATCAGGAAATCAATTTATTGTAGTAGAGATAGCAGGTGCAAATGAAGATGAAGTAAAAGATTTATTATCAAAACAAGGAAAATTTGAATCTAAAATATTAAATGAAACTGTATTTAAAGGAGGGGATGATATTACCTATGTGTGCAGATCAGCTGATTGTTCAGGAATTGATCCAAACTCTGGATGTGGCCCTATTGGAGATGGTTCATGGACTTGTAGGTTTAGATTTTCTATTTCACTCTCGCCTGGTGCTGCACAAAGACAAGCTGACGCAACAGATAAATTAGATGTTGTGACTATAGATGATACAGGAAATCCTTTACCTAGAGATGCACATTATCTTTCTGATAAAATTTATCTTTATTTGGATGATCAGCCAGTTGATGAGTTAAATATAGGCTCTGAATTAAAAGGCAGAGCTGTAACTGAGATCTCCATAACAGGTGCAGGTTTAGGAGCAACTGAAAATCTTGCTGCAACAAATGCTTTAGATAATATGAAACGTTTGCAAACAATCCTTATAACAGGTTCTTTACCTGTTAAACTAAATATTGTAAAATCTGATTCGATTTCACCTTTACTTGGTCCAGAATTTGTGAGTAACGCATTACTCATAGGAATTTTAGCGATTCTCACAGTTTCTATTATTTTACTCTTAAGATATCGAAGACTAAAAATATCTCTTCCAGTATTAATCACCATGCTTTCAGAAGTTATATTATTATTAGGTTTTGCATCATTAATTGGTTGGAATCTTGACTTAGCAGCTATAGCAGGTATCATAATTGTTATTGGAACATCAGTAGATCATCAAATCATCATCATAGATGAAACATTACAAAAGGAAGGACAATTCCAAAATTGGAAGAGTAAATTAAAAAATGCATTTTTTATAATTTTTGGAGCTTATTTTACTACGTTGTTTGCAATGATCCCTTTATTATTTGCAGGAGCAGGATTAGTCAAGGGATTTGCTTTAACAACAATAGCTGGAGTAACAATTGGTGTATTAGTTTCTCGTCCAGCTTTCGCTGCTATGATTGAAATACTTTTACAAGATGAATAAAAAACCATTTTACATACAAAAATACAAAAGATTTTTAAATGGTGGTTTTTTCTCATCTAAAGTAACAACATGAAATACGAAAACTATCCCATAGCCGGACTTGATTTCATCTTTGATAAAGATGGCAAGCCTTGGTTCTTGGAAGCAAACAGTGCATCAACAGTGCATGAAGAATACGCTAAGGTCTATGGCGATTGCACTACTGTTAAGAAGATTGCTAAACTCATCAATAAGATGCCTGGGAAAAATTTTTGTGTCTTTGTTAAAAGAAAACAATGGAACGGCAACTCCAGAAACAAAGCACACTGGCTAGCCTCAGAGTTAATTCCATTTTTGAACAAAGACATTCACATTTGTTACATGGATAACAATTTAAGAGTTGCTCGTTCTTTCTTTCTTGATCACAATTTTATCAAATTAACATTAACTAATTTTACTAAAGGTGGAGGAAACTCCTATGTATTAAATTCTCATAGAAGAAAAGTAAAACCTGATATTATTTTTAGAAATTATTTTCAATTAAATCCTGATTTTGAACAAGAAGGTGTTAGAGTTATTAATACCATGGCTGCTCGTGATTTAGTTTGGTTTAAACATAAATGCTATGATGCTGTTAAAGAAGTAAAAGGTATCAAAATACCTAAATATTTTTTAGTAAACAACAATGAGGATTTAAAAACAACCTTAAAAGATAATACAAATCTTTTCAATAAAGGATATGTTGTTAAACCATTAGGAAACAGTTTAGGGAGAAATGTAAAAGTTACAGACTCTTTAAGGATGCCAATGAATTATAAAGTGCAACCAGGCTCTATGGTACAACAAAGAATAACTCCTAAACTAGTTAAAAAGAAAAAGTATTGGGACGTTAGAGTCTTCGTAATTAATGGAAAATATGCTGGTGCTGTTAAGAGAATTTCTAAAAATAAAGTTACTAATATTGCTCGAGGAGGCTACGGTGACCAAGTTACTAAAAAATTAGACAGAAAACTCAAGAACATTTCTGAAAAAATTACACATGCATTAGAAAAGAAAGCATTAGATATGAAAAAAGAAAAATATAATTATATTTTAACTCCTGAACAACCGAAATTGAGAGAAGTTGTTTGGCATCCTATTGGTGAAGAGTAATCATCATACAGCAATATATTTAAACTATAAATTCTCAAAGGAACTATGAAAAATCTTGTATTTTTAGTTGAACCAGCAAGAAATTTTAAGAATAGATTACCTTCTCAAAGACCCCACTCTAACAAATTCTTAAAACAATTTACATTATTTGCAAAAAAGAAAAAATTTAAGATGTATATTGCATCTGCTGATTGGATAAAAAAGAATACAATTGAAAAGGCCTGGTATTTTGATAAAACTTGGAAAAAGGCAAAAAATATTCCAGTAAAGTATGCATTCATCTATTTTACTATGAATAAAAAAACAACTAAAATATTCAAGCATTTAGATAAATACTTAAAATTAATGAACCCATTACCCATTAATAAAATATGTTCTGATAAACTAGGCATATACAAAATGATTCCTAAAAGTGCTAAAATGAAATACGCACTAATCCATAACAAATCTCAATTAAAAAAAATACTATCAAAGTTTCCTTCAAAAAAAATAGTGCTTAAACCACGATATGGTATTAGAGGTCTAGGCATTAAAGTAGTGAGTAAAAAAACCCTTCCTAAAAAAATCAAAAAAGATACTATTGTACAAGAATTTATCAATACTGCACATGGAATTAAGGAACTAAACCTAAAACAACCCCATGATTTGAGAGTAATCTTAATAAATGGAAAAATTCATCATAGTTATTTACGTTTACCTCAACATTCTTTTTTAGCAAATTGTGCTAAAGGTGCAAAAAAACAATTTGTAAAAAAGAAATCATTACCGTCATCTGTTTTAACATTAGTTAATTTTGTAAATAAAAAATTAAAAAAATATAAACCAAGCTTATATAGTGTTGATGTCATTTTTGAAAATGGAGAAATTCCTAAAATAATAGAGCTTGAAGCAATCCCTGGATTTATGTTTTACAAAGGTCATGAAAAATTAAGAGATGATACATTTAACACTATTTTTAATGCTTTTAAATCAGCTTACAAGATAAAATAATGTATCCTATTCAATTCTAGAGCCATTTACCCCAAAACTTTAAAAACCCTTAAAAATCCTTTTAGTAGTAATGAATACACAATATAAATCAATAGTATTGGTTTTAATTTGTACTTTATTTACTTCTGTTGCTCAAGCATTCTATAAAGCAGGAGCGAATAAGTTGGTTTACACGTTTCAAGGGTTAATAACCAATTATCAGATTATTATTGGTTTAGTATTATATGCTATTGGTTCTATTATTTTAATTAAAGCACTTAAAGGTGCTGATTTAAGTGTATTATACCCCATCATTGCAACATCCTATATTTGGGTTACTATCTTATCAGGAATAGTTTTTAATGAAATTATCACATTTTTAAAAATTGTTGGTGTGTTTTTTATCATATTAGGAGTTGCTGCAATGGGATATGGTTCAAGAAACGGAGTTGAATCTACATCATGACAACTGCATCTTGGTCAATAGTATTAGTATTAATCGCAGCATTCTTAGGTGCATTTGGCGCAATTTTCCTTAAATGGGCTTCAAAAGACATGCATTGGAATTTTAAATCACTGTTTAATAAAAACTTCATTTTTGGTGTTTTCTTCTATGGCATAAGCACTGTGATTTTTATCATTGGATTAAGTGCTGGAGAACTATCTGTATTATATCCTCTTGTAGCAACAGTATATATTTGGGTTGCTTTATTTTCAATACTTTTATTAAAGGAAAAGATGAATATCTATAAATGGACAAGTATTATCTTTATCATTATAGGAATCTTTTTCATAGGATTGGGAAGTTAAAATGGATGTAATAATATCATTAGGAGGATCACTTATTGTTCCAGAAGAAGTAGATACCATATTCTTAAAAAAATTCTACGATACTATGATAGAATTCACAAAAAAAGGAAATAGAGCTATTATCATAGCAGGAGGGGGAAAAACATGTAGAAAATACCAAGCTGCTGCTGAAAAAATAGTATCTGTTTCCCAAGAAGAGTTGGATTGGATTGGTATCGCAACCACAAGACTCAATGCACAATTATTAAGAACAATCTTTGCAGATGCAGCTGACCATGTTGTTATTAAAAATCCTACTAATAAAATTACTTGGAAAAAATCCATTTTAATCGGTGCAGGATGGAAACCAGGATGCTCAACTGATTATGACGCTGTTTTACTAGCAAAAAATCTCAACATTAAAACAATAATCAACATGACAAATATTGATCAAGTGTATGATAAAGATCCTAAAAAATTTAAAGACGCTAAACCTATTGAACATTTATCCTGGGATGATATGCAGAAAATAGTTGGAACAAAGTGGTCTCCTGGTTTAAATGCACCTTTTGATCCAGTTGCAACTAAATTATCATCCTCTTTAGGCTTAAAAGTCTTAATTCTTGGAAAAGACTTAAACAATTTCAAAAAAGCTCTTAATAATAAAGAATTTAAAGGCACTATTATCAATTAAATATAAATTAACTAAACATAAACATATCTTTTTATTTTTTTAAATATTAAGCAGCTTTTTTCTCAGAAACTTGACTTACTAAATTTTCTAATTCATTAATTTTACCTGAAGCTTTGCGTTCTTCTAATTCAACAGGATTATTTTTATCCCAATTATCATTTCCATCACCCATAAACTTCATTCTGATTCTTGTTCTGGCACCACATTCACATTTAAAGGTTTTATAATTCATATCTCCATCAAATTCTTTTTCCCATTTAGTAATATGCCTCTCATTATTACAATAAATACAATTAAGAATCTGATCCCTTTCATTAACAAGATGTTCTTTCATGATTTCACTTCGTTTTTAACCCATTGGGCAAATGCATGATTACTTTTTACTTTAATTTTTTCTATGCAAGGTATATCGTAACTGTGAAGATCATTAACTACTTTAATAATGTTATGGAACTTATTTTCAGTTGTTTTCCCTAATAATACATATTCTTTATCATTTACAAGTTTTCCCTTCCAACGATATAATGATTTTATAGGAAACACATTACTACACGCTATTAATCTCTTTGAAAGAAGATCCTTCCCAATTTTTTGTGCCTCTTTACTATCTGCACATGTTATGTAAACAATGATCATAGATAAGTATATTTTACAAAGTATTTAAGATTAACCTTTACGATTAAAATAAAGTTTTTTAAAAACAAATCTTTAAATAGTTTTAAATTTTAATGGTAATATCAATTTGGAGGTGGAATCAATGGCTAATGTACAAAAAACATTTGCACTCGTATTGGGTATTATACTCGGTTTAGTAGGTATTTGGGGATTTTTTTCAAATTTAATTCTAGGTATCTTTGGTGTAAATGTTCTACATAGTGTTCTGCATTTAGTAGCTGGAGCATTTGGTATATATGTAGGAATTAAAGGAGAAGGACCAGGTTATAACCGAGCAATTGGTTGGATAGCTGTAGTTCTTGGAATCCTAGGCTTTATTCCTGTTGTAAAAGATTTACTATTGAGTTTGTTGAATATCAACACAGCAATATCTGTATTACATTTGGTAATAGGTGTTGTAGCTCTTGGAATCTTTTATGGAGTAAAAGGTCAACAACCTAGTGTTTCAGAAGAAATGTAAATTAATTTTTTTCTTTTTTTTCTTTTTCCCCATTTCTATGAAAACCTCATAAAATAGGTTAAATTTTTAAAGCTTTGAAGACTTTGCTAAACTATGGGAAAATATCTTATTAAGAAAAGCTTTGGAGAGTTTGCAGTAAGTGAATCTGGGAAAGTTATTCCTCTTACAGATGCTCTCAAAAAACAATGCAAACCTTTGCCAAAGAACCTATCTAGATTAGAATTAGAACCATTTAGAGATAAATCCTATTTTACTTTATTTAGAGAATCAAACCTACAATTAACTAAATCCTCGCTTCAAACCACAAATAAAGATGATCTTTTAATTATTCAAGTAAGTAATAGTATTGAAGAAACAAAAAAATGCATTAATATTTTAACAACTAGGGTGAGAGAATGGTATGGGTGGTATTTTCCAGAGGCTGCTAAACGAATAGAGGATAATAAACACTTTATTGATATTGTTGTCAAAAACAATATTAAAGAAAGTTTTAGTAAATTAAAAATAAAGGAAACTGTAGGAATTCCGTTAAAAGAAAAAGATGTAACTATAATAATAAATTCTGCAAAACATATCTTAACACTTTGGAAACAAATAGAAGTTCAAGAAGCCTACTTATCTATTTTAATGAAATCCTATTGTCCAAATTTGAATGCTTTAGCAGGATCTTTAATAGGTGCAAAACTTTTAGACCAATCTTCATCTTTAAAGCACCTCTCAGAATTTCCCTCATCCACTATTCAAGTCTTAGGAGCTGAGAAAGCATTATTTAGACATCTAAAAACTGGCGCATCTTCCCCAAAGTTTGGATTTATCCATGAACATCCCTTAGTACTAAAAGCAAAGCGATCAATGCAAGGCAAAGTTGCAAGAGCATTAGCTGATAAATTAGCTATCGCAGCTAAAGTTGATTATTTTAAAGGAACCTTAATAGGACCAGAATTATTAAAACAATTGGAGAAAAAATTTAAATGAAACCATCCAACATATTCGAAGTATATGAAGATCGTGGTAAAATATTCACTAAAAACCTAGCTCCAGGTATACAAGTCTATGAAGAAAAATTAGTAAAAGATAAATCTATTGAATATAGAGAATGGATTCCTCATAAATCTAAATTAGCTTCATTTTTAAAAAAAGGAGCTAAAAATATTTTTATGAGAAAAGACTCAGTTATCCTCTATCTTGGGTCTTCAACAGGAACAACAGTTTCTCATGTTTCTGATATTGCGCATGAAGGATTCATTTTCGCATTAGACTCAGCACCTAGAGTAATAAGAGATCTTTATTTTGTTGCGGAATCAAGACCTAATATTGCACCAATCCTAGCAGATGCAAATCATCCAGAAACCTATAAAGAAAGAGTTTCAGCTGTAGATATTGTATTCCAAGACATATCTCAAAAAAACCAAGTTGATATATTCTTAAAAAATATAAACACTTATCTAATAAAAGGAGGCTATGCACTCTTAGCCATTAAAGCGAGAAGCATAGATGTCACGGCAAAGCCAGCTAAAATATTTGCCCAAGTTCGAACACAATTAGAATCTGCACTCACAATTATAGACGCAAAAGACCTCTCTCCATTCCAGAAAGATCATATGCTTTTCGTGTGTAAGAAAAGGTAAAATTACCGAAAGCTATTTATATTGTTATGAGTAAGATTCCTTTAATGAAAATCAAGTTTGATATTAAAGTTTCAAATAAGTGGTTATATTCAATTTTGGTAATTTTTACTTTGATTGTGACTGGTATGGTTGTTATTGCTTCTACAACCACTTCTACTCAGTCTCATCCTTTAGACGAGCTCACATTAGGTGAAGGTATTGATACACTTCGCTTGGCTGATACAGGTAATAATATGATACATTGGGATATTCAAGAAGAGCTTAACAATGATTTAACATTTAAGTATCCTATGATGGGTAGCGAACCTGAAAAATTAAGAATCACTGCCATGGGGAATGTTGGCTTTAGTACCATAAACCCTGTATTTTTTGAAGCTAGAGTACCTGATGCTCATGATACTTCAACTGACTTCCATTTTAAGTTTATCAATACCCAGTCAACCACATCAATCCTTAATGCAGGAATGTTAATAAGAGCTGGAGGTAACGCAGATGGTGTTCCAGCATTCAAAGTAGAGGATCATGACGGAACAGATTCATTATTCATCGTTGAAGGAAACGGACAAGTCGGCATCGGCACTCCCTCACCACAAGCAAAACTTCACGTTGCAGGAACTATTATTGGAGCAGCAACCCATACAGACGGCTCTCCTTTAAAAATTGTGTGTGGTCAAACACCAGTTGATAATTCACCTTGGGAGGTTTATGTAGACTATGGAATAACTATGCAAGTAGATACAAGCTCTGCTGAATTTACTGAAACCCCTATTTACTTATCTAGTCTTGGAGGTGGAGGAAGTCATTGGGATACAACAGGAGGAAGTGAAATATACAACGCAGATAGTAACAGTTTTAGAGTATATGTTAAATTTACAACAAGTGCAGCGTTAACTCCAGCAAGGGCTAAAACTTTGAAATGGCACATAAACTGGTGTGCTATAGGAAAATAACCATTAGAATAAGAAACTTTAAAAAGAAATTATTCTCATAATACTCTATGAAACACGGCTACATATTAATCGTTACCATATCAATTGTAGTTCTAGCTTCTTTATTTGTTTTAGAACAAAAATGGGATGTTCTAAAGCACCCTAAAGAGCAAACATATGCAGCTATGGTGCATCAACATGATTTTGAAAATGATGTTGAAGGCACATTCCAAATGAATATTAATATTGGAACAGATTCCTTAGAACAAAATTTTGGTTTTATTCCTGATAATCTTATCTTATTTAATTCTAAAACCATTAAAGGATTACGCCTAGTATATAGACTCAACGAACAGATTATTGAAGCTGGTTTACCCCCTTTTAAAACTCTTCAATTCGAATTGTTTGATAAAAACACCCATAATATTATTTATACCTTCAAGCAAGGTATTGGTCAAAAAATAATGGTAGATGGTAAAGATATGGGTTTTGAAAAATTTGTTCTCCCAATTAAGAATCAAATAACAGGGAATGTTATCTATGAACCCTCTACCACAAGTAGAGCAGTCCTCCCAGCAGAAATAACTGTTACTGATAAATATTTAGAGTGAGATAGAGAAAATTCTAGGATTTACAGTAAAATTTAAATACTACCTCTTCTTTCTAATTCTCATGCAAAAAGTAAATTGTTGCTAAATTTCTATTCATTGTTCTAATTAGATATAGGTATAAAAAATGAAATCTATTATCCAAGATATAAAAGCAGTTCAAAAAAACGACCCAGCAGCAAAGTCTTTAATAGAGGTACTCCTATGCCACACTCCTTTACATGCAATCATATTCCATAGATTTATTCATGAATTATATAAAATAAATATTCCTATCCTACCTAGATTCCTCTCTCAAATTAACCGTTTTTTAACAGGAATTGAGATTCATCCTGGAGCTACTATTGGAAAAGGTTTTTTTATTGACCATGGCATGGGCATTGTAATAGGAGAAACAACAATTATAGGAAACTATTGTGTAATGTTTCACGGTGTTACTTTAGGAGGAACAGGTAAACATCAAGGTAAGAGACATCCTACTATTGGGCATAATACCTATATTGGAATGGGAGCTGTTTTATTAGGTCCTCTAAATGTAGGAAATAATGTAAAAATAGGTGCAAATACCTTTATTGTGATGAAAGACATCCCTGATAATGTTACAGTAGTAGGTCAAACTCCTAGAATAGTTAAGCTTAATGGAACTAAAGTTTCCCATCCCTTACCAAATACCACTGTTATAAACCATAAAGATTAAATACAAAAAAAAGGAAGTGATTTATATGGCATTAAAAGTCTATAATACATTATCAAGAAAATTAGAAACCTTTAAACCTATTAAAAAAGGAAAAATAGGTATCTATGCTTGCGGCCCAACAGTTTATAATTTTGTTCATATTGGAAATTTAAGAGCATATATTTTTTATGATTTAGTTAGAAAATATTTTTTATTAAAAAAGTTTAATGTAAACTTTGTTTCAAACATAACAGATATTGATGATAAAAGTATTAGAGATTCTCAAAAGCAAGGAATTTCATTAAAGAAATTCACAGAAAAATACACTAAAGCCTATCTTGAAGATCTTAAAACTCTCAATATCCAACTTCCTGATAAAGCACCTAAAGCAACAGATTATATCCCTCAAATGATTGCATTAACAAAAAAACTCTTAAAAAATAAGCATGCGTATAAGTCTGGAAAATCATATTATTATAAAATTGACACCTTTAAAGACTATGGAAAAATTGCACGTCTTGATAACTTAGACCAACTAAAAAAGAACGCAGAAGGAAGATTACATGATGCAGATGAATATGAGAAGGACGATGTACGAGATTTTGTTCTATGGAAAGGGTATGATAAAGAAGATGGGGATGTATTCTGGGAAACAGATCTAGGTAAAGGCCGCCCAGGATGGCATATTGAATGTTCTGTTATGTCCTCTGACTTATTAGGAGATACTTTTGATATGCACCTTGGAGGTGTAGATTTAATTTTCCCTCATCATACTAATGAAATTGCCCAAAGTGAAGCTGCATCTGGCGCTAAGTTTGTAAATTATTGGTTACACAATGAACATTTGTTAGTTGATGAAAAAAAGATGTCTAAATCTCTTAATAATTTTTACACGTTAAGAGATTTAATAAAAAAAGGCCATGATCCAAAAGCAATTCGTTATCTTTTATTAGCAACACATTATCGTCAAAAACTTAACTTTACCTTTGATGGGTTAGAAGCTGCAAAAAACTCTGTTACAAAAATTCAAGAATTTGTAAGAAACATTTCTTTTTCCAAAAATCCTAAATCTGTACCCAAAGTAAAAACCATTAGCGAAAATGCAAAAAAAGAGTTTGAATTAAAATTAGAGGATGATTTTAATATCTCCTCTGCATTAGCTGTTGTTTTTGATTTTATGAGAGATATTAATAAATTAACCATCTCAAAAAATGATTCTAAAATAGTTTTAGAAACCATGTATTTTTTTAATGAAATTCTTGGAGTCATTGAGAAACCCAAAAAAGAAACATTAACGAAAAACATCAAATCTTTAATAGATTCAAGAGAAAAAGCACGTAAAGATCAAGATTGGGATACAGCTGATAAAATCAGAGATCAACTTAAAGAAAAAGGAATTATTTTAGATGATGCTCCTGAAGGAGTAAGATGGAAGAAAGTTTAAGGCGCCCAATATAGAAAATTTAATTTAGGTATTGGAACGATATCTAGTTTTATACTCCTTTTTGATGCATCTCTTATCCTAAAGCAAGGTATTCTTTTTTCTTGGATTAAATTTGACATATAAAAAAGGTTATCATACCTATCAGGAATTTCAATCTCAGATTGTTCAACCAATGACACAAGTTTAAAATGCCTTATTTCTTCTAGGGTATATCCAATCTTTCCTGAGGTATGATGAGATCTATAAAAAGGCCTCCCATCTGCAAATGCTTCCATAGGAATAAACCCTCTTAAATGATGATAATCAGCTAATTGTTGATCAGATCTCTCTAAAGCTAATCTATCTCTTTCAACTCTTCTAGCATATTGTGGTTTTGGCATAGTAAACAAAATTCTTAGCTATTTATAAATTTTTAGTTTTTCATTAAATACTCTTATAATTTTTAACTATTATTCTAGGTTTTCTATAAAAAGCACTTATACATCCAGGGTGATAATGATAAGAATCAATAGGTGTTTGATTTTCATTTAACCAAAAAGGAACAGGATCTTCTCCAAATTCATCTCTTGTTTCAGTTTTCACTTCACCATTAGTGGAACCATTATCACTCTTATAAGAATCCATAACATCAGCTCTCCCTCTACCCATAAAATCAGCTATCTGATTATCTGCTTTTTCTTCATCAGAAGCATATTCTCTCAAAAGTATTCTTATACGAGTTTGTTTACTTGTTAGCATAACCTAGAAAAACAACCACTTACTTTTAAATCTTCGTATTAAAAAAGTCATAAAAGAATTATTCTAATCTAATCTCATGATCAAATTCATCTTTACTTTTAGCATCTAATTCCTGATATTCAAGTGTTTCAATTACTCCTGCAGATCTAATATCTCCTTCTACTTTTTCAAATTCTTCTTGTTTTATCTTTGATTTTAAAACCATGTGTTTAATCTCTGTTTTGAGTGATAAATTCTTATCAGTTTTAGCTTTTCGTGCATTTCCTACTGCATACATAACCAATTTTCCTAATTTTTCAGCATTTTCATCAGAAAATAAAGAAACAGGCCATGAACTAATGTGAATACTTTTCTTCTTCTCTTTTGCAGCATAATACATTTGATAAATCTCTTCACTAATATGGGGCATAATAGGCGCTATGAGCTTTAAAATAGCTAATAAACCATGGTATAAACCATACTGTGCACTTATTCTCTCATTTTTTCCTCGCTGATCAGGATTATAAAGTCTATCTTTAACAATCTCCAAATAATAATCACAAAATATTCTCCAAAAAAAGGTTTCAACATCTAATTTTGTCTTAGAATATTCATATTTTTCAAAACTTTGAGTGCTTGATTCAATAATCTTTGATAAACTACTCAAAAACCACTCATCAACCTTTTCAAGTTTAACTTTTTTATCTTTATAATCTTCTAAATGCATAAAACAAAACTTAGAAGCATTCCATAGCTTTGTGATAAACTTTTCACCTGTTACTAAATCTTTTTCTTGAAAAGGTAAATCATCTCCTAATTTTGATCCTGCTGACCAAAATCGAAGCGCATCTGATGAATACTTCTCAATCATTTCTTGAGGTTCAACAACATTCCCTTTACTTTTACTCATTTTTTTCCCATGAGGATCTAAAGCATGCCCACTTATGATAATATCCTCCCATGGATTTTTTGAATTATGTAGTTGACTTTTTACAACAGTGTTAAAGAGCCAAAAAGTAATAATATCATGTGCTTGAGGTCTTAAACTCATAGGATATAATTTCTTCTGCAAACTTTTAGGCATAAGTTCAATAGCTAATTGTGGTGTTAAACTACTTGTAGCCCAGGTATCTAAAACATCTTTTTCAGGAATAAACTCATTACCCTTACATTTTGGACATTTTGAAACTGGAGCTTTATCTTTAAGTGGATCAACAGGTAAATCTTTTATCCTAGCTAATATCACTTCATCACATTTTTTACAATACCAAACAGGGAAAGGAACACCAAAATGTCTTTGTCTACTTATTAACCAATCCCATTGTAATCCTTGTATCCAATGATCATATCTTACTCTCATATGTTTTGGGAACCAATGCATTTGTTTTCCCCATGCAAGCATATCTTTTTTCTTATCCAAATATTTGATAAACCATTGTTTGGATTTTATATATTCAATACTAGTGCCGCATCTTTCATGCACATTTACTGGTCGTTTAATTTGTTCTTGCTTCCGAAGTAAACCTTTTTCCTTAAGATCTTCTAATACTACTTTTCTTGCTTTTTTAACATACATGCCTTCATATTTTCCTGCTTTAGCCGTCATATGCCCATTTGCACCTAACGCTTCCACAATAGGAAGATTATATGCTTTAATCCATTCCATATCAGTTTGATCACCAAAAGAACAACACATAACTAATCCTGTTCCCTTTTCAGGATCTGCTCGTTCATCAGCCATGATAGGTACGAGTTGATTAAATAAAGGCACCTTAGCCTTTTTCCCAGCTAAATCTTTATACCTTTTATCATCTGGATGGAAAAAAACAGCTACACAAGCAGACAATAACTCAGGTCTCGTAGTTCCAATAATTAATTCCTTGCCTTGAGATGTAAAAACAATATCATTAAAGCTGCTCTCAATTTCTTTATCTTCACACTCAACTTGACTTATACCTGTTTGACATTCAGGACACCACATAATAGGTGCATCTTTTCTATATTCTAATCCCTTTTCATATAATTCAATAAAACTTCTTTGTGATATTTTTTGAGAATGATTATCTATAGTATCATAAAATATATCCCAATCACAACTCATTCCAATTCGTTTCCAATCTGCTATATACTCTGGCCTGAGTTCTTTTTCAAGAGTATCTAAACAAATCTTCCTAAATTTTTCCCTATCCATATCCTTTGATTTAATTTTTTTAATCTGTTCAATAAGTCTTTCAGTAGCAACCCCATTATTATCTGTTCCAAACGGATAAAAAACAGATAATCCTTGCATTCGCTTAAATCGAGCTATAAAATCTTGCTGAGTATAACTAAAAGCATGCCCAATATGCATTTTTCC
>CALCXY010000079.1 GCA_937906345.1 Candidatus Woesearchaeota archaeon
AAAAGATTGAAAAAAAGTTTTTCAAATTTCTTTGGAAACATATACTTTCAATCTTAATAGGGATTTTTATTTTATATGTGCTATTTTTTAAAGTTGGTATCCCCTCTATAAAACAATATGCTTCACTACTCCCAATAAGCATTATCATTGCTGTTTTTGCAATTTACGCATTAATTTATTTGTTACAAATCACAAAGTGGTATATTATCATATCAGAAAACTCAAAAGTTTCTTTTCTCAAACTCATCCCAATTTACTTTGCAGGAGGTATGTTTAATCAATTAACCCCTGGTGCAACTTGTGGTGGACAACCGTATAGAGCTTATCACCTTTCTAAATTGAATGATAGAGATTTTGCACAAAACTTATCCACGAGTATTTTTGATTTTTCAACATTAGCAATTTTACATAGTATTGTCCTTCTTTTTTCTTTGGTGTATTTATTCTTTTTTAAATTTCCATTACAATACTTTATTTTTTTACTCTTCTTAGCTTTTATTATCATAGCATTTTTTTTAACAGTGACCATTGGATTAGTAAAACTTGAACATCAACATAATATTGTATTAAAAATTCTCCCATTAATTTACCATTTTCATTTATTCAAAGCAATCAAGAAAAAATTTAGTACCTATAGAAAAATTAAATCATATGTTTTAGTAGAAATGAAAATGTTTTATCATGAATTAAGAGTTGCTTTCAAAAATAGACCATTATTCATTAAAGCGTTTAGTTTTGATATCATCATCTTTTTCTTTTATATTTTACAGTATTTTATTCTTTTTCAAGCACTAAATATTGATATTAATTTTATTATCATCATTATTGTATTTTCAATAAGTCAATTAGTTAACTTTCTTATGTTCACTCCAGGAGGAGTTGGTATTGTTGAAGCAATTATGGTAGGAATTTATTCCTTATTTTCAATTCCAGCAGCTGCTTCCTTAACAGTAACAGCAATTAACCGTTTTTTTCTTTATATCTATGAATTTTTAATAGGGTATATTTCTTTTATTTATTTGAAAAAAGATTAAGAATTATAACTGTCTATTATCCTAAAAGCAGTAAAAAAAGGTCTTAATGTGTCATTTGTAATATCAAAAAGAGATTTTGGGAGCTCATATGCATGGTCCATTTTAGCAATTTCTCCATTTGCAAGATATCCTTCAAATAATTCTGTAAAATTAAATTGAGCAACAGTTGGATTATAGTGCTCATCATCTGTAGATTCAAAAAATAAAAAGACATGATCTCTTTTCCCAGAATCCCACATTCTTGCTAAAACCTGAGACATAAGTCCTCTATTATTTGCGTTAATAGTATCTAATACATCCTCTAAAAAAACTTCATGAGGATTTTCATCTTCAAATGTTTCTAATGCTTCACCAAATTCACCATGTTCTGAATATAAAAAATTATCTTGTTCTAAAGGTTTTTCCTGAGTTTTGGTTTTTTCTCTCTCAGGAAGATCTCCTTGAGGGCCTCCACTATGAGCATATCCTAATTTTATAAGCCTTCCATAAAAGAGTCTATGTTTGATATTATTTCCTGGTGCACCAAAATTTTGATAGAATAGATGAGAAAAAATGTCTTTTGCTTTTTCTTCATCAGGAAATAGATCAAATAGTTTTCCAACATAATCAGCTGCTTCCTCCCTTGCAGTCTTATTCTCAAATAAATTTTCATGTTTATCAAGCATACCCAATATAGAATCTGCTAAAACTTCACATACATTCCGTAAATTTACTTTATCTTTCCAATGAGTTAATGGCTTATAATATAATTCTAAAAAATCATCTTCGCCAAAAACCATAACCTCTTCAAAAGCCATTTGCACATATTCTCCAATTTTAGATTCAAGTGACTTATCTAATTTCATCAATCGATATCCTTCTTGAACATGGGGTGAACAAAATAAATCCAATCCCTTAAAAAAATCTTCATCCTTATGCATGCTCTCGGTATACATTAAAAGAGCATCTAAAAAATCATTATGCAAAACCTGGCTAGTTAAAAATCTCGATTCTCTATAGGTTTGTAATCCCACATCATAATAAAAGAATAATTTAAATTGAAGATCATTTAATTCTTCTTGAATTTCTTTTAAAGATAAACTACCACCCAAATCTGGATGTATAGAATCAATAATATCCTTAAATTTAGCTTCAGTTTGCCAAAAGTAGAGAACTGATCCACCAACATTTAAAAACCTAGTTGAATAATTTATCAGATCTCTATTCCCTCTCCTTGCCAGCAATCGAAGAGTTATTTCTTCATTTTCAGTTGACATTGTAAAATATTAAGGTTTCTTTTTAGTAATTTTGTTCATAACTCCTGTATATACTTTTTGAGCAGTAATAACTGGAATAATATCCACAGTTTCCTGTTGATTAACATCTCCTATTAACACATCTTTTTTATTCATTTTTAATACATCCCCTTCAGGTCCTGTTAACATAAAAATGTTATCTAAACGCTCATAAGCTTTTCTTTTATCATCCATAGAGGGATTTCCCATTAATGTTTTGACATCTAATGCTACAAGTTGTGCAACTTCATTTTCAAAAAGACCCCTATCATAATTTGAATTATTATAATTATCAGACCTATCTAAAATTCCTTTTAATTGAGGCATTCTTCCATCAAAATACCAATCAACCATTTTTTTAGTTAATCTCTCGGCAAAATTTGGTGAGCCATTAGATTTAAGAAGTTCAGTAACATCTTCTTTTGAAACTGTTGAATTATTTCCATAAACAATCATAGCTAACTCTGAAGGACTAGAAGAACCTGAACTTGCAGTGTGTAAACCATATGGAATTGGTTTCGCAAGATTAGGATCATAATTTTCAACCATTTCTCTAATTTTATCTACATTATTTGATTCAAAGGCATGTTCAGGTAAATCAAAATTAGAGATTAGAGATTGAGTAACATAGTGCATAAATTTTAAATAAGTAGGTATTGCATGAATTCCTAATCCTTCACAACCATCTCTTAATAATTTGGATATAAAACATTTACCATCTTTACCTATTTTATCTGCTAAAATTGATAATTCAAATAATTTATTAGGAGTAGTAGGATACCCTGAATTATTTCCTAAAGTCCTTTGATGATGGATAATAGGAGTTAATGCATCTCTACAAAATTGTTCTACATCAAGATAATGATGAAAACCCCTAAATTCTTGGGACATAATTGGGAAATATTTTTCAGTAACTGTTTCATGGTCATACATACATCCCATAGCAACTTGAACAATATCAGATAAATCCTGCTCAATTCCTACCTCTGATTTTCTTTTTTCTAAGGATCTAGATATTCCTGGAGTTAAAAAGAGATAAGCCCCATTAATTATATGATGAGGAGTGGAGTCAACATTTATTTTTTTTTTAAATATGTTTACTAAATCTATCAATACTAAATGATTTCTTGTATTTTCTAAAAAATGTGATAATCCTTGAAATTGAGAAATATCTTTTCTTTCATCAACAGAAAGAAATTTTGCTTCTGAATCTGGATCAATTTTTTCTATTAAATCATAGGTTTGAGCAGCTAAAGTATAATCTGTTTCTTCATCTTTACCTACCTGTACTCCTTTTTTTCTCAACCATTCACTAATATACGCCTGAACAACTTCAAATCTTCCTGTTCTAGCCATTAAGTGAAGAGTTAAATCCTGCTCATCAGATATAGTTGTTACTAAGCCCATTACACCATTAATATTCCATCCTTTTTAAAGATTTATGAATTATAGAAACTAATACACACTACTAATATGCTCTTCTTTCTTAACTTGGATAACATGATCTACAAAACTTTCTATTTTTTTCTCATGACTTACAACTATAATTTGCTTAATATTAATCTGATCTAATAAATCTCTAATTTTATCTAGCTGCTCAGTTGAAAAACCATCTGTTGGCTCATCTAGAATAATCAAATCCTTAGTTTTTATTGTTCCAATAAGATCATTAATCACTTGATTTAAACTAAGCCTATAAGATAAAGCACACGAAGTTTTCTCTCCACCAGATAAATGATCTATTCCAATTTGATATCCGTTTTGTGTAATAATAGGAGCAAATTCATCATCTAACTCTACAATAATATTCTCATCTTCTAAAAGCAAGGTAAACCATCGCTTAAACAATTCATTAAATTCATGATATAATTTTGCCATAACATGTTTTTCCATAGTGATCATGAGATTTACAAACATTTTAGTGATCCATTCTTCATATTTTTTTAAACCAACTATCTTCTCTTGAATCATTAATTTTTCTTTAATAACAGCATTCACTTCTTCTAAAATCCTCTCAATACCTTGTTTTTCTTTTTCAAGGCCATTAATTTTCAACATAACCTCTTGTTTTTTACTAGTAGCAATTTTCAAATTTTCTTGAACAGATTGATATTTTTGCTCAAATTCTTTTTGACTTTCAATTTTTTGAAACAATTCTGCTTTTTTTGTATTAATTGATCCAATAAAACCCTTAATTTCTTCCTGCTCTTTCTTCATCACATCAAGCTTAGTTTTTTGCTCACTAAGTTGAGCAGATTTCATTTTAATAACACTAATTTGTTTTTCTTGTTCTCTTAAAGTAACCAATTTCGCTTTCATCGAAGAAATAAGTTTTTCATTTTCACTCTGTGTTTTCTCTTCTTTAATTAAGATATTATCCTGAATTTTAATAATCTCATCTTGTTTATCATTAATAATTTTTTTATGAGAATCAGAAACTTCTTGTAAACACACTAAGCAGTTTTTCATATGTTGAATCTTATTCTTAATCTCTATAGATTGATTTTTCTTAACTTGAGCTTCATTAATAACTTTTACAAGTGTAAATAATCCTCTTTCTTTTATATTAATTTCACTTTCAGTGGTTTTTATTAAAGAAACCAATGATTCTTGATCATTTTGAACACTTTTTTTCAATTCAGTATCCAAAGAAGTTATATTTTTTTCCATATCATCAATATCTAATGCAAGTTTATTATGCTGTTCAACTTTATTTTTTAATTCAGTTTCTAAATTAGTAAAAGAAGCACGTTGCTCATTTAATTCTTTAATCTTTAATTCATGTTCTTTTTCTACAGCTAACACAGAATCAAGTTCTTTTCCAGCTATCTCAGCTTTTTTCCTCTCTTCAATAAGAGCATTTTCTTTAATTTTAATTTCACTAAGTAATTCCAATTTTTGCTTTTGCTTAAATTCTAATCCTTCAGTTTTCGCAGCTAAAATTTTTTGAGTTTGGCGCATTTCTTTAGCATACATCTCTGCATTTTCTCTAATGCGTTTATATTTATCTACTCCAAACACTTTACGCAAAGTATCGATTCTATACTCTTTATTATCCATTAAAATTAATTTCATAGCTTCTTGAGGAGTATAAACTGTGTATCTATACACTAAATTCTTTTTTGTAAGTAATTCTTGAGGATATTCTAATAAATTTAAGATATCTGATTTTAATTCAACAGCAGATCCTTCTTTTTTTACTCCATCTTTAATAATGTAGCCTGTTTCTTGTGAAACTGAAGCTGATCGTTTAAGTTTTCGTTTAATAGAATATTCTTTATTCTCAATAGTAAATGTTAGCTCAACTGACCCTTCATGTTTTCCATTTCTTAAAAGAGCAGCAGCTTCCCCTCTTTGTGCTCCAAATAAAGCAAATTCAATAGCTAAAAGTATGGTAGATTTCCCAGATCCAATATCCCCTGACAATAAAGTAGACCCCTCATTAAAGGCAATAGTTTCATTTAGATAAGAACGTATATTTTCAATTGTAATAGAATTGATTTGCATAAAATATGCAATTAAAATAAGTATTTAAAGATTTAGATAGTATACAATCACATATGAAATTCATCATACTTTTCTTGAGTCATTCTTCTTGCTACTATGGGATCTGTGAACTCTGCTATAGATTCTAGCCGAGCACCTAAATCTAAATGTAATTGAACAGTTCCTTCCTCTCTATCAAGTTCAAATTGTCCAAACTTTAATATAATCAACCTATGATTTAAAGGAATTAGATTTGAATATTCTTTTTGAAATAATCTAGGAGAAATATGCAAATTTTCTATAAACCCATCTCCATCAATTTGAGGTAAATAAAAAGGTTCTCCCAATAAATTATGTTTCTCAACACTTTCAGCTGGAACACTCCCAACATAAATACCTTTTACACCATTTGGATTTTGTTGTGTTCTCCACATTCCAGCTTCAAAATGAAAACGATGAACTCTTCCTTCATGCCTTGTTACATATATTAAATCACTCAGATTATCATCTATAACAACATCATCAGATTCTTGAAGAGATCTTCTTGCCACTATAGGCATAGAAACATCTGCATATAAAGGTAATAACTCATCTGTCTCTTCATCGCAAAAAGCATCTTCATTAATAAAAACACCACCCTCATTAATTGTATAATGAGCATATTCTTTTTTATTTAAAAAAATAAGACAATGATTGAGAGGAATAGGTGTTATAAACTCTTCAAAACCCATTAAAAAAGGAGATGGATATAAATTTGCTATTGATCCATTACCATTGAGATATGGACCTCCAAAAGCCTCTGCCATAGTTCTCCCATCTCCTATTCTCCCTACAAAATTTTCTTTTGGAACTGATCCTATAAATAAATGCTCATCCATTGATTGCCCTTCTTTTAAAATTCTATTATCTTTTACACTATAGATCTCAATTTCACCATTCCACATACAAACATAATCCATATCGTTCATAAAAAAAGAGAGTATTATAGGATTTATAAAATGTATGTAAAATTTGACTATACCATAAATTTAAAAACCACACCATAATCAAACCTTCATGAAAGGAAAAGATCCTAAAGATTGTTGTTTTTGTAAAGAATTAGCAAATAATGATCCAAGTATCTACTTCCAAGATACTTATTTCTTTGCTAAATGGGATCCGGCTCCTAAAAGACTAGGGCATACTTTAATAATTCCAAAAATGCATATTGGTTCTATATTATGGTTAACTCCTCAAATTGAACAATTACTTCCTCTTTTTAGACAACAAGTCCTTCATATAATTGAACACAACTATCTTCCAGATGCCTATATCATAGGATCAAACAATGGAGAAGCAGCAGGACAATCTTTATTCCACGCACATGAACATATAATCCCTCAATACAATGATGATCCTGCACCAAGAGGAGGATTAAGAAACTTTGACAGTGTGTATGTTCCTCCTGTTGTGCCTGACTAAGAAACCAACTTTTTCTTAAACTCTTCAATAATTTGAACTGGTGTGGGATCTTGTTTATATTTAATTGCTAAAAAGAAACTCACTAAGTCTCCAATATAAATAGCAGATATCATTTTAGATAACCTATTAGGCCCTGATAAACCTATCTCTGTTGTTTCAACACCTCTTTGTTTTACAATAGACTTAAAAATAGTCATTCTTTTTTTAGTTCTAATATAATCTTCATCATCTTTAATAATAATCACATGGAAATTTCCTTTCAAGTGAGTATAACCGTTCATCTCATTATGATTTAATTCTGGAAAAACATTTTGGAACGCTAAAATTTTAGTATTTTCATTAAAATTAATTTTCCATTTGTAGGATACTGCACGTAAACTAGTCGAAGAGTAAATAATAGGAATCTTATCAATAAGCTTCTCTGCTAATTCCTCTGCTCGTTCTTTAAAGATATCTTTACGTAATACCACCACTGTTTTTTTCACATCCTCATCTTGATTTTCAATCATTCCTGAGTTTTGCATTATTCTTAAAATCACTAAAAACAAATATCCATAAGCAAATCGTGGTTGTAAACCTGAAGGAACCTCAACTAATGTTAATTTATGTTCATCTGCAATTTTCTTAAGCTTACCACCTGATGCTATAACTACAATTTGAGCTCCTTTTTTCCGAGCTTCACTAAGTGCATTTACTGTTTCTTCTGTATTTCCTGAATAAGATATAACAAAAACTAAAGAATCCCTGCCAACATAGGAAGGTAAAAAATAATTTTTATTCAAAAAAATAGGAATATCATAATCAGGAAGATAACTTTTTAAAATCTCTCCTGGTAAACAACTTCCACCCATTCCAGTGACTACAATATTTTTTGGTTTCCCAGTAACTTTAATTTTTTCAGCAATGTTCCAGCCTTGTTGAATTTGTAAAGGAAAATCTTTGAGAACTTGATACATGTTATCTTTATCTATATTTTGAATCTCTTTTTCATCCATGTGCATCACCAATAAAGATTACAAACTATCAGATTATTTAAAGGTTATGGAAGTAGGATATAGTAATGATTTTTCCTATCTAAACTAATTTTTTTGGCGACGACTATATATTTTTGCTTTTGGGCAATGTAATTGCCTTCCCTTTTCTCCCCCGTACCCTGGTAAGGGGGAGAAAAGGGAACCCTGCTGTAAGCAGGGCAAAAGCAAAAAACCAGTATCAAAGTCATAAAATCCATTACCTTATTAACCATCACATTTATAAACCCTCATAAAATCCTAATACAAGGAGATGTGGGTAGTTGCTTACCTGAATCCAAAAAAATAAAACAATGAGGAAGCTAAAATGAGTATGTATAAATATGTAAGAGACATTTGGAAAAAACCAAAAGAATCTTTAGGAGAAATTTGGAAAGCTCGCCTAATACAATGGCGAAGAGATCCTTCTACACTAAGAATTAAAAGACCTACTAGAATTGATAGAGCTAGATCATTAGGATACAAAGCAAAGAAAGGTTACATCATGGTAAGACAAAGAGTTTTACGTGGAGGCCATAAAAGATATGATGTTGGTAAGCGAAGACCTAAAACTTCAAGAATGAGAATGGTCTTAGAAAAAAATTACAAACAAATAGCTGAAGAGAGAGCAAATAAAAGTTTTAAAAATTGTGAAATATTAAACTCATACTGGGTTGGCCAAGATGGAAAATATATTTGGCATGAAATTATTTTAGTTGACAAAGATTCCCCATCAATTTTAGCAGACAAAAAAATAAATTGGATTGCTAAACATAAAGGAAGAACATATAGAGGATTAACATCTGCTGGTAAAAAAACCAGAGGACTTAGAAATAAAGGCAAAGGTGCTGAAAAATTAAGACCTTCAAAAAAAGCTTCCTATAATAGAAAAGTAAATCAAAGATCTTAATCAAAAAGTTTATAAACAAGCAATAAGTGATGGTTAACACAAATGTCTGAAGATAAACCTACTGAAAAAATCAAAGAAGAAGCTGAAGAAACTAGTTCTCAAGAAACTGTAGAAGAAGTAACTGAAGAAACTACTGAACCTGAATCAAAAGAAGAAACAGCTACTGAAGATTCTAAAGAAACTGAAGAAGAAAAAGAATCATCTACAAAAGATACTGATAAAGAGGAATCCTCAAGTGAAAAAAAAGAAGTTCCTCCAGAAGAGCCAAAAGATGAAGAACCAAAGATCCAAGATGAACCTACAGAAGAGGAAGACATGGATATCTATGGGGATGATACTGATGATATTAGTAATGATGTAGAAGATGAAGAAGAAACTGAAGCTATATTGGAAAAATCAGATAATGAAGAAGAAACCCCATCAGAAGAAATTAAAGATGAATCAGAAGAGTTAGAAGAACCTGATACTGTTGAAGAAAAAGAAGAAGTAGAAGACCAGGAAAAAGAAGTTAAGCCAGCTGATCCTGAACATTCAGATGAGTAAGTTTAAATACTTGAATCCCTATTCTAATTAAAATGGAAATAAAAATGGTTAAATATCAAGATGATGATTGTTTTGGTAAACATCATGATGAAATTGACCAATGTAAATCTTGTTGGATTAAGGATGCTTGTTTAATCACATATAAAAATCGAGATAAGTAGAACTGTAAGAAATTTCTAAAGAATTTTAGCGTAAAGGGATTGAGCGGAGCGATATCCCTTTTCTCTACGGCGGGATCGAGGAACAAGACCCTCGGTTCGGATTAAGGATGCTTGTTTAATCACATACAAGAATCGAGATAAGTAGAACTAAGTAATTATTTTTTAGGAACAGTTAATCGTTTTTCTGCTGCAATTATTGAAACTAATTTAAGTTGATAAGATCTTAAAGTTTCATAACCATCCTGTCTCTCTGGATCTGCTTTAATAAGTTGATCATATGTTTTCCCAACTTCTTTTATTGCCTTTCTTTCATGTCTATCAACAGTTGATTCTCTTTTATAAGATTCTCTAAAATAACTTGATAAACTTTCAACATCTTTTTTTAATTCTTTTTCTACCTCATCTAAAACAGCAGTTTGTTGTGTATGGATTTCACTTAAAATTGTTTTTTCAATTTCAAGCTTAGTGTTTGGAAAATTATGATTATGATAAAAATTAATTCCTTTAGAAACTGCTTTTCTCCTTTCAGCCATAGTTCCATCTGCAGATAAATATTGATCTCTTATCTTTTTGTAATCTACATCTTTATCTGCTAATTGAAAAAATGAAGTAGCTCTTAATGCTCTCTCTTCAGCGCTATGTTTTTCACCTAATTCTAATTGGTCAAATACACTTGCAGAATGTGCTAATTGTCCACCGTAATCTTCTTTTAACCTTTTTCTAACACCTTCAAATTGATCTTTAAATTGAGGTGCTTTTTGTTCCCAATCATCTACGATTTTAATATAATGTTGATGGTGTTTAAATAAAACATCTTCTACATTTGTTCTTATATCAGTAAAATTTTTCCCTAATTCTTCCCATAACTTATAAAGTCCTTTAACATTTTCTAAATTATTATTTGGAACAGATTCTAAAAAAGTAAAACCAACTTCTCCAAGAGCTGCGGTTTTTAATTTATTCCTATAATTATGTAAAGCATTTCCACCATTATTAGCAGTAGGATCTTTTCTCTCAGTAACATCACTCAAAACTTTTGAAAAATCTTTACTCCATGATTGAAACGAAGTATAACTTTCCTTAAACTCTCTTCTCATATTATAAAGAAAAGTTTCTCTAGCACTAACACCATCAAAATCTATTCCTTGAGCCTTAAATCTAATATAAGGTTTACCTGATGCTTCTTTAGATAATTTAAGTTCTCCAAAATCAGGATGAATTTTAAAATAACCCTCAGGAAATGTAAATATCTTAGGATCTGGTTGTTTTGGTTGAGCTTTTGGAGGTATAATTCTTAAAGTAATAACTCCTGGATCATCTTTTGGATCAGGTTCTATATCACCAAGTTCAATTGGATCTAATTCAGCACGTTTTGCACTAAGAAGCATAGATTCTAGCCTTTGAGATGCTACTCTTGAATTATCTAGATGTTCTCTTAATTGAGTATTTTCAGTGTGTTCTTTTCCAAGTTCAACATAGAGACCTTCAATTTGTGATTCAAATAATCCTATTTGTTCTTTATACGGAGCTACAAGTGCTTGTTCCCAAGCTCTTACACCATTTGGTAAAACTCTTGATAGTTGAAATGTTCCATATGCTAATGCTACTAATAATCCAATTCTTGTAGCTTGATAAATTCCATTAATAATTCTATATTTTTTTGGTAAAGGAGTTCTAAATTGAATCCCCTTTCTTGGATTAAATGATTTATCCTCTGTCATATTAAAAATAAGATTTTTGTGCAATATTTAAATCTTTGCTCTATCACCACTTATTAGAAGCGATTTCCATATTCTTCTAAAAAATAGCTAAGTTTTTAAACTGTTTAATTTATCTATTTACTTAGCCCTTCCTAGCACAATGGTGGTGCGTCTGGCTGTGCCGATTATAAATCGGGGCCAAAGATGCTCCCAGACCTTATGTGTAACACTGGGTATGAAGTGGAGTCAGCCTAAACCGGAAGGTTCCCGGTTCGAGACACTGCGAAATTCCGGGGGAAGGGATCAGCCTGGAGGAAACTCCAGGCGTTTTATTTTTCTGAAGGATTTTCGAACCACAAGACAAGTAGACATAGCATATATAAATCATCAAAAAAAACATATTTTCTATGAAAATCAAGGAACCAAAAAAAGGTTATGAAAAAATAACAAAGAGTAAAGCTAGATTAGTTGCACATTTAATTGGAGATGGATGTGTATACAACCATAAAGGAGATTACAATATTAAATATGAAGTTGTTGATAAAGAACTATTAGATTTGTTTTTTAAAGATTTATTAGAAGTGTATGGATTAATACCATTTAGAGGATTTACTCCATCTGGTAAGACACAAAAATTAATCCCTTATGTTCGCTTAAGATCTAGAAGAGCTTATGATGATCTTATGCGATTTGCAACCTATTTTTCTTCAGACTGGAAGATAAAAAATACTATCATGAACTCTCCTTTGTATATTAAGCGAGAATTTTTAAGAGCTATTTTTGATGATGAAGGGAGTGTAATTCCAGAAGGAAAGAAAGCAATAATCAGACTGTATTCTATTAACTATAAAGGATTAAAGCAAGTTGAAAAGTTACTAAATGAATTTGAGATAATGTGTATTATGAGAAAAGGATTTGGAGAGAAGAGAAATGTATTTGCATTAACATTAAAGGATATTTGCAAATTTAGAAAACATATTGGATTCAAATTGCTTCGAAAAAATAGAAGATTAGATTCATTCCTCAATAAATAACTATGCGCCTTGTGATTTTCCCAATGTTAATTCATTTATAGCTGCTCTTATTGTAGGATCTCTAGGCTTTCGTTTTCTCTTAAAGCCTCTATGATATCTTTTGATTTCATTCTCGTTAAGAGTTCTTAAATTAGAACCAACAATGTCTGAAACACTTCTATCATTACGAATTTTCCTTCCCCTCATAGATCCATTTCGACTAAAATAGGTAGCACCATTACTCCCTCTCTTACCAGATTTTAAAGCAGCTATTACTTGTCCTACAAATTCAGGTGTTTTTAAGTAAATAGTAAAATCATAACTTGCACCTCCAACAACATAAGGAAAAGATTCTCCTTTTGCATAAACAACAACATAATCATATTCCTTCAATCGTTGACCTAATGGTTTTTCATCAATCATTTATATTAAGAATCGGCATATCTTTAAAAAATTTTCCACGAATTTGAATAATATCAATACTATTTTGACAATCCCAACATAATGGACTATAAGAACAAATTCTCATTTAGGTAATTAATTACTATAAGGTTATAATTAAAACCCAAAAATCATTAAAAATTACAAAAAATCAAGCTAAATATACGGCTTTGCCCGATAACTCGCTGAAAAGTTAGACATTTCGGGCAACTATTTGACTA
>CALCXY010000080.1 GCA_937906345.1 Candidatus Woesearchaeota archaeon
ATGCGATTGATCTTGATACCAATTGTTTTCACGGTATCTCTCAGATAGGTAATGATAAGAAAATTGGGTTTATTGATGGGGGGAATGCTACACTCCTAACAAGTCCTCATGTGCATGTTGAGTTTATACGAGTGTTTTATGTTGTTTATCAAAATGGAAAGAGGATAGTGTCTGAAAAAAAAGAATTCTTTTCAGTTATTAAATCAAAGCAACAAGGCGAATCTATAGTTTTTACTGCAAAGAGTTTTGGTGGGAACTATAAAATTGAGGATTTGGAATTTGATTCTTTTGATAAACGCTTATCTTTTGGAAATGAGAGAGTTTCCATTGCAAACATAGCTGGAATTATTAGAAAATTAGCTGAGTTAAAGATTATGGAAGAGATGATTGATGATATGGATGGAGGATTTATTGTTAGGGATGGTGATTTGGAGGTTAAGCTGCCATATGAGGGAGAGATTTTTCAAAGAATTATTAAAAAATGCGAAAAAAATACTGTGGGGTTAGGAGGATTAAGTAAAACATCTTCTTTATTGACTAATAAAGGGAATACGCTTGTTAGTAGTGTTATGAAAATTGCTCCTGCGAGTTCTTGGTATTATTATCCTTTAATTGAAAAATTAGGGAGTAAAATAAGTGTTGTTAAGCTTCATGAAAAAAGTAAGTTTTGTTTTAGGTTTGATTATTTTGGGGATGGCTTTGAGGATGCGCTTAGTTTATTACAAAATCAAAGTAAGGATATTAGTGTTTTAGGATATCCTTATGGATTATATGAAGTTGATCGATTTGGAAGAGTGAGTAATGAAGATAAAGCCTATTTAACTTCTAAATTTTTATTTTCTATTAAAGACCAAAAAAATCTTGAGGTTTTGCAAAATTCTGTTAATTTCCACCAAATTTTAGATAATTTAAGTTAGGAAAAACCCTATTAATCTGGAAAATAGTATATTTTCCTACTAAAAAGTCAATAATTCCTTTCGAAACCTTTAAATATGAGTATTCTCCGTTATTACCGAATGAGGATTAAAATCCTTTAAAAAAAAAGAGGTGCTATGCATGGACAAAAAAGTAGGACACTATTCTTTTATAATAGGAGTAATAATTGCTATTGTTTTAGGATTAGTGAGTCTAGGTACTGCTACACCATGGTTGAGTTCCCTTCTCGTTGTATTGGGTCTAATTGTTGGATTCATTAACGTAACTGGAAAGGAAACAAAAGAGTTTCTTTTGGTATCAGCTGTGTTAATAATTGCTGCAGGCCTTGGAGGAGTATCAACAACATTAGGTTCAGTTGAAGTCGTTGGACCATACCTAAGCGGTATTTTTACACAAATACTAGCTTTTGTCGTACCAGCAACTGTTGTTGTGGCTTTAAAAGATATTTGGGGCCTAGGACAAGTAGATTAAATTTTTATTTTATTTTTTTTTCTTTTTTCTTAGAAACGTTTAAATAACTATAATTCTGAAAATGAGTATGTTTGATATCATTACTATAGGATCTGCAACAGTTGATACGTTTATTGAAACTGATAATAAATTCTTTAAGGGAAAAGAATATCGATTCCCTGTTGGAGCTAAGCTGCTTATTAAGCATGTTAATATCATGACAGGTGGAGGTGCAACTAATACTGCAGTAGGATTCTCACGTATGGGACTTAAAACAAGTATTATCAGTTGTATTGGAGTAAAAAATAATTCTAAACGAGTTATAGATGAATTAGAACATGAGAAAGTTGATACTAGCCTTATAGAAAGAAACCCTAACCAACGAACAGGGTTTTCTGTTATTCTTGATGCAAAGGGACATGATAGAACTATATTGGCATTTAAGGGAAGCAATAATCTACTTTGTGTAGAGTGTTTAGATAATAGAAGATGTTTTAATACTAAATGGATGTATTTTACCAGTTTGATGGGAAAATCTTATAATACGTTAAAAAAAATAGCAAAACAAGCTCATGACAAAAAAATTAAGATTGTTTTTAATCCATCTCTCTATTTAGCTAAAAAAGGAGTGAAGTTTTTAGGTGATGTTTTGAAATTGTGTAATGTGGTTATCTTAAATAAAGAAGAGGCTCAAGCATTGTTTAAAGAAAAAAATGTTAAGAAATGTTTATCAAAATTTCATAAGCTTGGTGTGAACATTGCTGTTATTACTGATGGTGGGAATAAGATACATGCGTATGATGGAGAATGTATTCATACGTTACAGCCGCCAAAAGTAAAGGTTGTAGAAACAACAGGAGCAGGAGATGCATTTAGCTCAGGATTTGTTGCTGCGCTTGTAAAAGGAAAAAAGTTAAAAGATGCTTTATCCATAGGATTAGCTAATTCACAATCAGTTATGCAATTTTGTGGAGCAAAAGAAAAGCTTTTAACTTGGAAAAATGCTAATACAATTGCTAAAAAACATAAGGTGAAAATATGCTAGAAACTGGTAAAAAATTATTAGATAAAGCACAAAAAGGAAATTATGCAATAGGAGCGTTTAATGTTGTAAATATGGAATTAGTGCAAGCAGTTGCAGAAGCCTCTCGAATTGAGAAAAGTCCAGTTATTATTCAAACAAGTGAAGGTGCTATCTCCTATGCGGGATTAAGTTTTCTTTATGAATTAGGAATGGAGGCTTCTAAATATGTTTCCATGGCTTTGCATTTGGATCATGGTAGAGATTTGAATATTATTAAAGATTGTATAAAAATTGGTTATAGTAGTATCATGTATGATGGTTCTCATTTAGATTTTAAGGAAAATATCAGGGTTACTAAGAAAGTTGTTGGTTGGGCTCATAAACAAAATGTTAGCGTAGAAGCTGAGATAGGGACTATTGGAGGAGCTGAGGATAAAATAAAATCTAGGACCATTATATTAACTGAACCTTCAGATGCTAAGGAATTTGCAGATAAAACAGGATGTGATAGCTTAGCTATTGCTATTGGGACTTCGCATGGAGCCTATAAGTTTGCAGGAAAGAGTAAATTAGATATAAATAGGTTGCGAGAGATTAATAAGATTGTAAAGATTCCATTAGTTTTACATGGAGCATCTAGTGTTCCACAATCACTTGTTAGGAAAGCTAATAAATATGGTGCTAAGCTAGGTAATCCTCATGGTGTTTCAGAAGGAGAGTTGCGTAAAGCTGTTAAAAATGGGATTAATAAAATCAATACTGATACTGATTTAAGATTGGCTTTTGATGCTACTGTAAGACAAATTATTAAGGAGAAACCAGAGGTTTTTGACATTAGGAAAATATTAAGTCCTGCTAGACAGGAAATTATTAATTTAGTTAGGAATAAGATTAAGTTGTTTGGGAGTAATGGTAAGGCTTGAATATTTCTAAATCGTAAGTAATAAGTCAGTTTTTTAGCTTTTTTTCTGATATTTTCATCAAATTTGGT
>CALCXY010000081.1 GCA_937906345.1 Candidatus Woesearchaeota archaeon
AGGCTTGTATGGATAAGCTTGAATTTTCAATTCCAAGAACTTGCCAACTAAAATGTGAGCACGAAAACCTCGCATGTCAGGAACGCAGTTCCTGAGCACATTTTGTTTGCTACGCAAACTAAAATGCTTTAGCGTTGGGATCGTGCGAACAATGAATAATTGGCAAGTTCTTGTTATTTAAGGAGGGGGTGCCTTATGAAATGGGAAGAACGCATTGAAGTTATTGAACGTATTAAATCAAGGCTATTAAAGAATAGTCCTGTTAATACAGAGCAATGGGCTTATGAATTGGCTAGGAAGTGGGCGCAATAAAGCAAATCTTTTTATATTACTTTTTCTAAATTTAGATAATGGGAGCTATAGGAGATTTTTTTACTTCTGTAAAAAAACATTTTAGGAAGAAAGATCAAAATACATATGCAATATTAGAAGATTATTCTAAGTTAGAAGAATCCTATCAAGATAAACTTAAATTGGTTAGTGTATTTTTACAAGAATGGGATAAAGGAAATGTTGGCCAACTAAGGAGATATCTTGAAAAGGTTCATGAAAGACTTGATACAGTTGATAAGAAAGGTTTTAATGCATATGAAAAAGATATTAATAAAGCATTAGATGTTCTTCATAGTTCTTCACTTCAAGATATTGATTCAAAGATAGTATTACATGTTACATCAATCCTTACGCAGCTTAAGATTAATCTTAAACATCAAATTGATTTTTTTTCTCAAAATGATGGTAATTTATTGAAAGAGCATCAAAATGCTCCACAATTGATTTTATTAATTCGTGAAGAAGGGAAAATTCTTGGTATGGAAAAAGAAGCTGTTGCTGCTATGGCTGGAGAAACGAGTAAAGCAATTGCTAAGGTTCTTAATCCAGAACATATTGTGGGAGTAGCAACTTACGCTATCAAACAAGCTGAATATATTTCTGCTGAAAAAGAAAGAATAATTCCAAATTTACATCATGACACTTGGACTAGAGATAGAAATGAGGTTTTACCTATAATTTTATTTAAGGAGTTAGAATTATTAAAATATTTTGGTAAGCAGGTAGGTAGATTAGTATGGTATGGGAAAAAAGTAAAGGAAAAAGCACCAGATCCTAAGGGGATTGAAGACTTATTTGAGTTTTTTGATACTTTAATTGATTTTATTGACATGGATGAAGAAGAAAATGGTTTAATTCCTATGGTTAAACAACAAATTGGATGTTTGACATTAGCGATTAATCAAAAACAACTTCTTGGATTCTTAGGAGTAAGTTATCTTAATCAAATAGGAACTCTAAAATTATTTTTTGAAGAGGAGAAATCAAAATTACAACAAACTTGTGATTTTTTACAGATGATAATTTCTGAATATGAAATTCCAGATGAAATGATTGTTCATGCTTCACCGATGCTTGCTAGAATGAATAGTAAGGTTGTTCAATCAGGATATATAAATCGATTTTACTTGAAAACTTTTTTTACTTCAGGTATTATCTTATTTCTTGGAGCTACAGTGCTTCTTAAGCTTGCAGAATTTCCAGCTTCAGTAAATGCTGCAAATAAGGCTTGGGATAAAAGAATTGCAATTGAAAGGGAAAAAGCACAACAACCAAGTGTTAAGAAGAAAAGAAGAAGAGTTGTTAAGATGGGCAATAAAAGTATTAAAATTTCATCTATAAAAAGAGTTAAAGCACCAACTAAGCCTGATGAAGTTAAAAATCCTAAAGGAGTTCAAGATTTACTTGCTTATCAAGAATTAGTTAAGAAATATAAAGAAACAGGAGAAATTGATCATGATCTACTTATTGAAGTAAATTTAGCATTTGAATATCAAAACTCTGTTAAAGCTAGAAGAGGAAAATTTACTCCTTTTTCTCAATTTGAAGTTGAATGGAATAAACTTATGAATCTTCTTAAAGAAAAAAAGATGCATTATGAAAGATTAGGAACCTTAAAAGATCAAATTTATGACATTTTGGGTATTGATGTTTATAATGGATCGTTTGCAAATGTGATAGATTTATTTGTATCTAAAAGAGCGCAATGTGATTCTGCTACTAAAACTATTCTTATGGCTTCTTTGGAATTAGCTCCAGCAGATAAAGAGATTATAACTTGTTTGATTCAGGAGCCAATGCATGTTTTACCAGGAGTTGCAATTCATGAAAGATTAATTGGGACTGAGGCTACATGTCGTGGGAGAGGATTAGTGCCTTATGGATTTATTAAAGAAATACAAAAACCTTTAGTTGCAGTAAAAGCAAGGCATTATTTTTTTGCAGCTATTTTAGAACATTCTGGAGAAAAAGCTTTATCTATTAAAGTGGGTCAAGAAGGCGTAATTGTTGATACTACAAGTATGTATAAAGAATTTACAGGAGATAAACTAAAAGATGAGGCTAAACCTCAAGGAAGTTATACAACTCAATTTAGTTTTGGATATGTTCCTGTTCCTAGTGGAGATATAGGTATGGAAGAAATTGGCAATATAGATCCAAATGTTCCTAATAATAGTATTAATAACCGTTATCAAAGAAAAAAAGATAGTGGGGGTAAATCATCAGGAGAAGATATTGTTCCTGTTCCTATGAATCTTGAATTGATTAAAGAAGAGGGAGGACAAATACAGGAGTTTGATTTAAAGGGTGGTGATAAAAAAATTAGAAAAACTAAGATGGAGGAACTTTCCGAACGTTGGGGTAATGCTAAAGGGTCTATTCCAGAATTTGCATATAAAGGATGGGCTAGTAAATTGTATTTAAAAGGATTTGATTATAGATATGCTAGTTGTATAGTATTTGAAAATTCACAATTTATAGATGGTTATAAATATGCTTATAAAATTGATGTGTATGTTAAGGGCAAATATAAAGAGTCAAGATATTTTGCTCAACTTAATGAAATTAATGCGGGAAAATTTGTTGATCCACAATATTCTGTAGGTGGAAGTAGGAGGAAGTCATTTAAACCTTTTACAGGAAAAGCAACTCCTCCAAAAAAATCAAAAGAATCTCGTGAAGAATTTGAAAAAGGTGTTAAAGGCGAACCTATTAAATTTGATAAACCTAAATCTGGAAGTAAGGCAACAGGTGAAGCTCCTTTAAGATCTATTGATATGTCTAAATTTGGGATCTATCCAAAAAATGGTGAAGAGGGTAATATATCATCTGTTGAAAAACAATATGGAAATAAACCTGGTAAAATTTCAGGTTTTAAACATGTAGGTTTTATTAATAGAATTAATTTTTCAGGATATGATAAAGATAATACTACTATGGTGTTATTTGAATCAACTCAATGGATGAAAAAATTTGATACATTTGCATATAAAATGGATGTGTATGTTGATGGAGAATATGTAAAATCGCTATATACATTTTCTGGTAAAGCAGGAGCACATAAAGGAGCTCCTTATTATTATGATATTCATGGGAATAAACTAAGTTTTAAACCCAAATTATAATTTAAACATAAGTAATAAAATATACACTTCCTAACCTAAAAGTTTTTAAATACTCTCGAGTTCTTGGTTTTATTATGATACTTAACTCTAAAAAAGTAATGGATGAGATGGCTAATATTACTTCTAAAGTGATAGATATCAATAATGATATTAGACGAGTCTCTGTAGAGGTAACTAAATTACAAAGTCAGATTAATCTCTCTAAGGAATTAAAAGAAAATCAATCACAATTCTTAACTGAGTTTAAAGAAAATGCAGAATCTATTGGAACTTTAAAAGCTGAATTTGAGAAGGAATTGTATAATTTTAAATTAATGTCTTCAAATGTTGAGAAGAAATTATTGGAGAAGTTTGATGAAGCTATAAAAAATGAGATTCATGAATATTTTGCAAAATTAAGAACTGATATTCAATCTTTTGGAGATTTAAAAGAAAAAATCGATACTATTAGTGAAGATATTAAAAAAGCTACAAGTGAATTAGGAAAATTTGTGGAGATCTCAGAGAGCATTAAAAAAGGTGATTTTGAATTAGGAAATCATGCTAAAAAGTTGCAAGATATGGATAATGAGAAATTAGAATTAATGAGAAAGATTGATAATTTGGAAAGATTACTTTCTAAAATGAGAAGAAGTTCTTAGGTAAAGATTTTTAAATGGTTGATTATTCTTGGTTATTATGCATTTAAATGAAGAAACTGTAACTGTTGATGGGCTTGATTCTTCTAGTGCAGATTATGTTCAAGAATTATCTGATAATTATGGAAGGGTTTGTGCTAAACTTAGAGGATATGCTAGAGAATTAGTTGAAATTCGTAGAGCATCTACTGTTAATATACTACAACAGATAGCTGCAGAAGCTCCCCATCTTGAGATGAGCACTAAAGATACTCCTTTATCAACTATGATACCTTTCAATTTCCGAAATATTTGGCCAGGTTTATCGAAAAGAAATATTCCTGTTCCTGTTTGCCATTCTAATATAGTTGAATCTCCAGAAGATTATGGAGTTATCCAAAGAGCATTTTTAGATGATAGTGCAAAATCTGAATCAGATCAAGTTGCCTTTTATAATGCTTCAATGCCTTGGTTGATGGCATGTGGAGATTATAGAAGAGCTATTAATGAGGAGTCTGAATTTGAAATTATGCTTGGAATCCCAAGAGGAGTACCAAGAATTATTTCCTATGTTTCTGTTGATGGAACTTGTTTTAAAGGTGTTATTGATTATGATGATTTATCTATCTCAAAATTAGCAGAAGCTGATGGATTAACTATTGAAAAAGTTAGAGATTATAGAAATTTAAGGGAGTTGAAGGAAGAATTTGAAGAAAAGCCAACTGCAGTTTTATTAGGAACTAATCCTGTAGGAACAGCTGATATTGATATGATTTGGTCTAATCTTATTAGTAAATATGTTCCAAATTTATCTAAACGATTTTCAGCTGGTGTAGAGGATTTGCCTTTGGATGAAGCCTTAAAAATAAATCAATCACTTGAAGGTAATCCTTTATTACAGGGATTTGTGATGATGTCAGTAGATGATTCTGAATAAGTAAAGATTTTTAAATAGATCCTAATTTTACTTTAATATGAATCGAAAAGTTGAATATGTTCCAATAAATAATCTAGATGTATCTGCTCCAGATTATCATGCTCAATTAGAGAAGAATTATGGTGTGCTATTTTCAGAATTGACTACAAGATCTAGAGAATATTGATCTTTTTGTATGGGTTCTTTTGCAAGAATATGTGATAGGGTCAAAAAAGAACTTCCAGGAATGTCCCTTATTCATAAGTTAGTACCTGTTTCTCACATTATGCTACCTGAGCAATGGAAGGTATGGCCTGGAATGGCTAATATAAAAATACCTAATTATTCATTATGTGGTCAAATAACAGATACAGATCAAATTGATCAATTTCAAAAAATTGAGAAAGAGGAAGAAGAACAAATTACTGAAAGAATGGATTCTTTTTTTTCAACTACAGAAGATCTTATTGATGAGTATGTGTCATACAGAGAATCTATAGGAGATTTATCAACAGTAACAGTGGTTACTGGCGATCCAAATCAAAGAAAAATCCTCCAATTTTATTTTTCAATTGGTGAGGATTTGTATTCTGCCCAAATTAATATTAATACTCTTGATGTTAGGGGACCAACAAAAAAAACAGATCTAACTTATGACCAAATATTAGGATATGAGGATGATGATAGGATGATAGAGGTATTTGAAGAATCTGATATTGCAGTAATTGCTTCACAATGTCCTATTCCTAATTATGGGCCAGAATCTCTTTGGCCAGTTGCGATGGAAAGAGAAGTTCCAACTCTATTTCCACGTATATTTAGGGTATTAGAAAATTGGGATGGGGAATTACTTATAAAAAAGTATCAAGAGTTAAGAAACCATCCTGTTATTACCTTAACTGGATCTTTGGTCTTATCATTTGAAGAATAACTCACTTAATTATCCCAAATCCAATTAAACGCCATCTTTGACCTATTTGTCTAGAAAGTGTAACTCTGGATCCTTTATCTGCGCATACAGGAAGTTTTAATTTCATAACTGTGTCTTTTTTCTTCATACTTGTGATAATACCAACAGAAGTAGCAGAGTTAACATTAATCATTAATGGTTCGCTCATTTTAATAGGATTTACAACTAATTTATCTTTTGCGCCTACTACTCGTTCTAATAAGGTTATTTCTAAATGTAATTCATCTAAAACCTCAGGTAGTTTTCCTGGTAATCCTACAATAGAACCTGCTAAAGAATCTGATTTTACGTTTGAAGGGTCTAAATTAGTTAATAATGCAATTGAACCTCCTGGAAAAGCTTCTTTAATAGTATCATTTCCACTCATAACATCTGTTATGGTTGTAGTAAGTGATTTCCAAACTTGTTTATTTTTTTCTTCAACCATATATCCTGGTTTAATTTCAATTTTATCCCCTGTTTTTAAGGATCCTTTGGATAATGAGCCTCCTAAGACTCCTCCAATCATATTTTTGATTTGAGAGCCTGGTTTATTCACATCAAAGCTTCTTGCAACAAACATCATAGGATTATCTTTTGGATTTCTTTTAGGAACTTTAAAATGTTCCATAATTGTTTGCAATAAAAGATCCATATTTACGTTATGTTGAGCTGATATAGGAATAATAGGAGCATTTTTGAAAACAGTTGGTTTAATTAATGCTTTAATTTCTTTATAATTTGATTTAGCTTGTTTTTCATCAACAATATCAATTTTGTTTTGAACGATAATGATGTTTTTAATGCCTATAATCTCTAAAGCCATTAAATGTTCAACTGTTTGAGGTTGAGGGCAAGGTTCATTAGCTGAAACCATAAGTAAAGCAGCATCTATAATAGCAGCGCCTGAAAGCATAGTTGCCATAAGAGATTCGTGTCCAGGAGAATCTACTAAGGAAACAGTTCTAACCATTTTAGCATCTTTAGGTTTAGTTTTTTCTGAGTAAAATATGCCTTTTTCTTCGTAAATATTAGCGTTAGCGTATCCTAATCTGATGGTGATTCCTCTTTTAAGCTCTTCAGAATGCGTATCAGTCCATTTACCTGATAAAGCCTCTGTTAAAGTAGTTTTACCATGGTCTACATGGCCTACTAATCCTATACTCATATCAGGTTGTATTGCTTGTTTCTTATCAGACATTAAAACATAAGAAAAATAGGGGTGTTTATAAAGTTAATGGGTGATGTTTTTAATCTAAGAAGATATTAATCAAGTTTTTGACCTAAAATCTATGTTTTTTCCAGAATCATTATGTAAGTGCACACAAATTATTATTTTTTCGGCTTATTGTGCTCATATGATCTTATTTGATCGATTATCAAATTCAACATCTGCTTAATGTAGGCTTTGAATTTTTTTTGGTCTGCAACTTCGAGAGCTTGGTAATACTGTTCTCTCTTTTCATATGGGATAAAAAACATAGGATATCCATTTTTCATAAGGAAATAGTTCATTACTGCCCTTGCAGTCCTTCCATTTCCATCTTCAAAAGGGTGTATCCAAGTTAGTTTCGCATGAACAATTGTTGCTATTTCAAATACATGTAGTTTATACTTGTTAGCACTATACCATTTATAAAGATTCAGCAAGTGTTTTTTTACTTCTTCATTTTTTGGAGGTATATGATGAGATCCTTCGATTTGCACATCAAAGAATCGAATTCTTCCAGAATATACTACACCTGTGTTTTTTGTCAGGATTTCATTAACTTTTTCAAGAAATTTAGAATTGAGCTCACCTTTATACCTTTTCAAGTATTCTAAGCATTCTTTTCCATTTACAGCTTCATTATACTCCTCTGCTCTAATTCCCGAGGGTATTACTTTGTCTTTTAGGATTAAGGCAGTTTGTCTTAATGTGAGCCTATTTCCTTCAATAGCATTGGTGTGATAGGTAAATCTTATGACAAAGTCATCATTAATCTTTTTTTTAACGTTTGGAGGAACTTTTTTTAGCCAAGCATCATAACTTTCCTTTAAATCCTGTAAAGTTTCTGCATTATCATTAGTTAGGAATGTATAGCTTGATTTTATTGATTTTACCTTTGTTTCTAATTCTTGGGCATATTTCTTTGTGAGTTTTTCAGTTGGTTTTGTGTTTCCTAAATATTTTCTGAACTTTTTCCATGTATTTTTACTGATTCGTATGTTCTTTGTAAGATAATAATAGCTTTTTTTACCTCTTTGAATAGTTTCTATGTAGGTCATATAGTATTATATGTGCACATATTATATAAACTTTTCGGTTATTTGTGCACATACAAATGGAAGTGCATAAATTTTATCTTATACTTATTTTCATTGTTCTTCTGTTTGACAATCTGTGAGGGGCTATTTTAATCCAAAATATTCTCTGAAAGGTTTTTTATGCTTAGCAATGAAGCATTCATCTACTTTTTCAATAGGATCTTGTCCTAATGGTTTTAGTAAATCAAAAATTTGTTCTTCATTAAGTTCATCTTTTTTGGATATTAATTCTTCTTCTATCTTAAAGTAATCCATTTTAATTGGAACTGGTAGTAAATCAGATAAAAAGTATCCTCTCTCAGGAAGATCAATTTTTAATATATCATAACAATATTTGAGGAAGGAGTTTCTCAATTCTTTTCTAGTTTCTATAATTTCCTCTTTATTTTTTCCTTTTTGACCCATTATTTCAAAATATATTTTTATAACAGGTTGCGTTCCAGAAGGTCTAATAGCAAGTTTTATTTCATCAAGCCCCTTTTCTGGTTTAAAATTAAAAATTAATACATTTCTAGACATAGTATCAGTTTCTGAAAGATGTTTTGGACCATCCCATCGGTCTTCAATAGTAGAAATTATAAATCTTCCAATTTTTTCTGGTTTGTTTTTACGTATTGTATCCATTAATCCCTGCATTTGTTCCATACCCATAGCACCTAATAACATGATTAGGGAAAGAACATTATCATTATAACCATACTTTTTGTAGATATCATCTAAATAATCAATAATGGTGTTTCCTTTGGATTTTAATTGAGATGCTAATTCAGCTAAAATTAAACAAGCAGCTACTCCATCTTTATCCCTACAATACGTTCCTGAGAGATAACCGTGACTTTCTTCTAATGCAATAACAAAATTATTCTCTTTACCTTTTTTTTCTAATTCTCGTATTTCATGTCCTATATATTTGAAGCCAACTAATAAATCTCCAATGATCTTAACATTAAAGGTTTTACAAATTTTAGTGATTATTTCTGTTGTAACTAATGTTTTAATTACAAGAGAATCCGAGGTTAAAGCATTTTCTTCTTTTTTTACATTAAGTAAAGCTGCTGTTATTATAGTTCCAATTTGTTGTCCATTTAAATAATGCCATTCTCCTTTATGTTTAACAGATATGCCCATTCTATCAGCATCAGGATCTGTATTTAAAATAATATCATGATCTTTTGCATTTTTGTAGCATGTTTCAAAGGATTCTTTTACTTCTGGATTAGGAATATTAAATTTTACATTAGTAAAATTTCCATCTGGTGTTTTAGTGTCTGGGTCTAAGGAAATGTCAAAACCCAATTTTTTGAAAGTATCATACACATTTTTAGTTCCAACACCATGCAGTGGAGAAAATAATATTTTAATATTCCTTTCCTTAGGAAAATTTGTTAATGTAGTAGTTACAGCAAGATAAGCATCATTAATCTCTTTTCCAATATTTTGGATTAGCTTATTGTTTGCATTTTCATTAATAGACTTAACATTGTTTACTGTGTCTGCTAGAATCTCATCAAAAGGAGGAATAAGCTGCGAACCATCTTTTGCATATACTTTTTTACCATTATCTTCTTTAGGATTATGAGATGCACTGATATTTATTCCTGCAATTGCTTTAAGATGTCTAATTGCAAAAGATAATTCTGGTGTTGTGGTTATTTCTTCAAAAAAATAAATTTTTATACCATTTGCTGTATAAACTTTGACAGCTTCTTGGGCTAATTGTTTCGAAGTAATTCCTTTTACAGGATTTGGAATGCTATCATCATAAAAATCTGTTTCAGGATATTGTCTTACATCATAAGCAATTACAATTCCACGTTCCTTAGCATCTTTATGTTGTTTAATGAGGTATTCAGAATGTCCCTGAGCAGATGCTTTTATTGTCCATGGATTGATCCTATTCGGACCAATTCCAACAGGGCCTCTTCTACCACCTGTTCCAAAAGGAATAACTTGATAAAAACTATCTAATAATAATTCAAATTTTTTATTATCAATTAAATATTTAATTTGGTCTTGATAGTCTGTAAACATATCATCTGTTAACCATTTTTCAATGTTTTTTAAAGCAATTTTTTTATATTTTTCAGAAACTTTTACATTTTTAAATCCGATTTTTACTTTTTGTAAGAAATTGTTCATTTTTGTTTTATCACAACCTCATTCTCATTCTTTTCAATTACTAAATTATCAACGCCAACAACTGCAATGATATAATTGCCTTTGGCTTCGCATTTATTTGCATCGATCATAATATATAAGGGTTGTGGCGTATCGATATAGTCTTCAAACCACTTAGGGTTTTTCTCTTCAATTTGTTTTACTACTTCTTTTACTCGTTGACTTTCATGTCTTTTACAAATAAATAAAGAATCTTGAGTATCTACAATAATTAAATTATCAACATTTTCAACTTTAATAGGTTTAGTATCTCCAAAAATAATGCAATTTTTTGAGTTTCCTTCTACCTTTGCTCTTAAAATATTACCTTGTTTATCTTGTGGATGCACTAACTCCATAGAGTCCCAATCTCCAATGTCATACCACCAAAGATCTCCTCTTACAACGCAAGTGTTTTGAGCTTTTTCCATAATTCCATAATCAATAGAGATGCTTTCAAGAGTTTCAAATTCATCTTTGATTATTTGTGGATCGAATTTTGATTTTTTAATGTTCATTAACACTTTATATAAATCAGGCATAAGCAGTTTCATAGTATCTAGCATAACCGAAACTTTACTAATAAACATTCCAGCATTCCAAAGATATTCTCCAGTTTCTAGGAAGTGTTCAGCAGTTTCTAAATCTGGTTTTTCTTTAAATGCTTTTAATTCTAGAATTTTGATTCCATCAATGTCCTTAATTTCTTTACCATGGTGAATATAGCCAAATCCAGTATGAGGGTGATCTGGTTTTATACCTATAACAACAATCTTATCTTGTTTTGCTGTTTCAGCAGCTGCTTGAATGTGTTTATGATATAATGCTGTATCTTTGTAAACGTGATCTGTTGTTTCTACAAACATTATTGCATTTGGATCAGTTTCTGCTATTGTTAATGCAGATAATCCAATGCATGCAGCTGTGTTTTTAGCGCATGGTTCAATCACAAAATTAACATTAGGAACTCTTTGTTTTAGAAAAGAAGCTAAATGAGAACCCGTTGACAAGTACATATCTTTTTCTTCAAATAATGGTTTTAATCTTTCTACTGTTATCTCTACCATTGATTTATGATCAAGAATTCTCAAACATTGTTTTGGCATGTTTACTCTTGATTGCGGCCAGAATCGTTCTCCTCGACCTCCTGCCATAATAACTGCTTTAAGCATATAAAAAGTTGAGTGTGTTCGTTTATAAAGATTATAGAAGTGTGTTCTATAGGTTGAAAAGTATTATTGTAGTGTTCAAGTTATTATATGTATAATATACAGAAGGAAAATCCCACAAAATTTGTATACTCTAAGAGTTACTTAGCTATCTTCCCCATTTGTGCGTTCACGCACACTCGTGCACAGAGTCAGAGGGCTTCATTTCATTCAGCCCTCTGGATCTGGTCTGCTATTTAGCTATCTTCCACATAACCTCAAAGTATTTTCTAAAGGAATCTGTTATCTCTTGGTTTTTTATGATCATTACAATAGGTGTTTTTGAAAATAATGCAAAAAAGGTTGTATCGTGATACATGTTTACTTCCATTGGTGTGATGTATTCTTTTGGAAGAGTCTTAACTCTTCCTTTGTAAATGATTAAATTTATAATTTGATCTATAGTGTCTTCATCAAATATAACTCTACTCTTTACATCCTTCTTATTCATTTTTTTCATCATCTTAATAAATAATGGAAGGAATCTTTCAGATTCATTGGATGCTCCAAAGCAAACATATTCTTCTCCTGGCTTTAATTTCTCAGCCATTTCAGTGAAAACTCTTTTAACAGCTTCATCACCTGTTAATGTTGTGACAGGATTATCCCATAAAAGCTTAAAATGTTTTTTATAGGAATCTGCAAGTTGTTTATTATTAATTAAAATAAAAGATAAAGGGTCCCAAAGATGAAAAGCAACATGATCTCCAAAAGTAGTTATGGTTGTTGGATTAAAGTATTCTTTTGGGATTCTTTTGTAATGTATTTGAGGATAATCATAAGTAAAAGTTGCTTCTTCACTAATAAATGCATACTCTTGCAAGCCTACTTTTTGGCTTTCTTTAAAGAATTTTCTCATCATTGGATCCATGTCTTCATAACGTTGTTCATCAAAGCCAAAACCATAGTGTTTTTTATCAGGACTTTTTAAAACTAAATTTAATAAGGTTCTAAATCCTTCTTTGCCTCTGTATACCTCTACTTTAAGGTCTTCTTTTTCAAATTCAGATAAAGAAACTAATTCAGGGAGGACTTTTTGCAGTTTTGATTCTTTATCCTTTAAGAAATCCATTAATTTTGATGGATGTGCAGCTCTGTAAAAATTAGAACCTTCTTTTATTACTGATGAAACTAATGCTTTATTGAGTAGTTTTTCCAAAAAATCATAGATTGTTGTTCTATGCAGCTTTGTTTCTTCTTTTATCTTATTAACAGGGGCTTCACCTAGCTTTAATAGTGCTATATATACCTTAGATTCACCATCTGATAAGCCTAGTTCTTCTAATACTGTTTTAGTGTCCATTATTATGTAAAATGGGTTTTTCTATATAAATCTTACTATTGTTGTCGTAAAAACGACAACTAAGGTTTATATAGTAAATAGATTATTAATTACTCATTAGTAAATACTGGTGGTGGTGAAAAATGATTGAACATGATCAAACATTGAGAACTAGAGGCAATGGAGAGAAAGCTGGTGGTTATTTAGGAAATATCATTGGTATCTCTGGAGGGCTATATATTTCAACATTTGTTAGTGAGCCATTAGCAGCAGGTATGGCTAATTTTATAATCGAACATTATCAAATTACAAATTTTACTGGGATTGATGCAATTCACAAAGTAATGCACGTTGCATATACTATTGGCTGTGCTATTCCTGGTGCTTTAATAGGGAATGCTGTTGTTAGTTCAGTAGGTTCTCATATCGGTAGAGGTGTAGATAACGCTAAACGCTATTTTACACGCAAAAGTTCAGACTAATTGTTATGGAGGCTAAAAAATGACTGAAAGCGAAGAAATGCAAACTGAAGAAGGACATCAACAATCAGAGGAATCTGACTTATTAAGTGATGAAGGAGTCCAAGAATTAGAAGAAACTTTAGATAGATTAGGATTAGGTGAAGAGAGTTTAGAATCAGGAAATTGGTATAATGCTCGAGAAGCTGCTTTAGCATTAGTAGATAATCCTGATGATCCATTTACAGCTAAAGAATTAGCTCAAGTTTTATCAAGTATAGAAGGTTCTATAGATAAAGCAAGAGCTCATGAACTCCAACATTGTATTAATGTAGGAGTTGATAGTAAGAATCTAGTAGACGCAATTTTCACTGAACCAGATGCATGGAGAATAATCTCAGGTGAGGATTTACCTTCAACAGAAGAACAAAGACATATTAGTAGAGGAGCTCTTTATGCAGGAGTTTTACATGATTTATTTTTAACACTAAAAGGATCAGATCTAAGTAAAGTTACACCTGTTGCTAATCTTGACAGAATAGCTAGAAACTATAAATCAGATTCTCAATTACCTTTAATGATTAAAGATACAGATGATGATGTAGCTGGTGCTGTTTTAGCATTAGAATATCTTCCGCCAAGTGAGGCAAGAGATTATGCTGTTGCAATGCTTTTAGCTGGTTCAGATTCAGATGTTATTCTTCCAGTAAATACAAAATCTAAGCCTTTTCCATTTCATAAAGTTCAAGATGCAATCTGGTATCATGATGGGAACTATCCTATACGAGGCCATGCAGAATCTGAGGCTATTATAGGAGATAGGATTAAGCTTTTTGAAGAAGGTAAGGTCTCAATTGAATTAGTTGAAGCAGGTGTTACTAAAATTTTAGACTATACTATGCCTGATTTAAATTGGCATAATAGAGATCATACAGAAGATAGAGAGTATGTTGGTAAACATATTGATAAAAAAACACATACACCTGGATTAGTTCAAAAAATGATTGATGCAGATGTGTATGCTAGCACAATAGGTAAATTCACAGCACAAGGAAGAAGTGCAAGGTCTTTACAAAGTCCTGCATTCTGGAATGGTGTAGATGAAATGCCAGATGTGATTAGCAGATTAGATGCAAATCCAGCTTTTAGAGAAAGTTTTGGTCATAAAATAGACCATTTAACTGAGAGGTATGAAATGGCTCAAACAATAAGGCCAAGAGGTTAAAATGATAACAGGAACATGTGTAAGTCCAGGAGAAGTTAAAGGAAGAGTTCGTTTCTTTAAGGAAGGAGTAGTTTATACAAATGCAGATATTGTAATCTTAGAATCTTGGCTAGCTCAAGATATTTTAGCATTGAAAGGAGCAGGAGCTTTACTTTCCACTAAGGGCTCTTTAACAGCGCATGCATCAATACTTTCAAGAGAATTTGGAATACCAGCGTTAGTAAAAGTGGATGTTTCAAGTTTACAAGAAGGCGATGAAGTATTTGTTGACACAGCAGAGGAACTGGTTGAGAAAAAATGATAAAGAAATCTAAAGACAAGGCAAGACCAGATGGTCAGAATGAGATCTGGGAGAGGGAGGTAGATGGCAAACAGTATATTTGTGAGAGGCCGCATTATCCTTGGAAAAAATTAGAAAGGGAATTACATGTTATTGGCTATAAATTTGAAGGAAAGCTTCTTTATGGAAAAGATGTAAATGTAATGAGTGATGATTTTACTAGAGAATGGATTGATCCATGCTTATCAAGCAAGGTTTTAGTAGATACTTTTACTGAAAATCCTAATTTGTATATGTATGCTTGTTTGGGAAGAGTAAAGAATATCAATAAGATAATTCCTATTTTAAAGAAAATTGAATTACATAAAGATAGTAATGATATTCCACAATTAAAAGAAGATTTTATAGATTTGTGTCAATGTTTTATTGATTTTTACTCTTTTACTTTTACTGGATATTTTGCATATGATGAAATGATTTTACGTTTTCAAACTCTTTTGAAAAAAGTATTGGGAAAAAAATTAGCAAACCAATACATAACTGAGTTTTTACAAGCAGAAATAACTAAGGAAGCTATAAAACATAATGCTATTGGAACAACTGAAGCAGCTGATAGAGGAATTTATTATTCAAGTGTTGATCCTATTATATTTTACAAAGAACCAAAGGTGTTTCATGAAACAGCTTTAGATCAAGAAGTGTTACTTAAATTTATGGAAAAGAGTCCAGAGAATCTTAAGGAGTTTTTAGGTTTAAGATCGATAGCACCATTAGCTGTTCAAATAAGTGAAGAAGGGCAATACTTTGAGAGTAAAACCTTTTTACCTATGTTTCGTTTACGATTAGAAAAAATCAAAGATCATTTTGTAAAAAATGGAATGATGAAACAAGATGAAGATATTAGAGATTTAGGGAAGGAGAAAATTTTACAAAACTTAGAGGTATTACAATGCAACTAATCTTAACAGGCTTAGGAGTAAGCCAAGGAATTGTAAAAGGAAAAGTGAAAGTGATTAATGGTAAAGATGATCATCCTCACTTTGAAGAAGATGATATCTTAGTTACACATCTAACAGATCCAACAATGGTTCCTATGATGAGTAAGTCCTCTGGAATAATTTGTAATATAGGTGGATTAACTTCTCATCCTAGTATTGTAAGCAGAGAAATGGGTATACCTTGTATTGTTTCTGCTGATAAAGCAACTACCATTCTAAAGGATGGCGATATTATTCAATTTGATGGAAAAACCGGAGAGATCCATAAAATTGATGATAAAAATTGGAATATGAGGTGGAAGTGATGCTTACCAAGTTTGTAGAATCATATGTTCAAGCTATTGGTGACATGGATATGACTACCTTTGAACCTTTGTCTTTATTTGGATTTCACCCAATGTTTGATAAAGAATGGATTGCAAGAATAGAAAAATGCATGGAATACAGTAAACATGTTTCTATGGATGATTTAGCTAAAAAAATTAAAAATGCGAGTCATTTACGAGCACAATTATGTTTTATCTTAATGGATTTGAAAACAGCAGGTATTGCACCTGAAAAAAGAAAAAAGATAGCTGAGTGGGTATATTCATTGCTTGAAAAATTAGCTAAAAAAGATGTAAATGGATTTAAGAGTAATATTAAACATACTCATTCAGAGATTGAAAAAATAATGAAAAAGAAGTTTGAAAAAGGATCAATTGAAGCTGGTAAATTATTAGGAAGATTATATACAAGTGCATATCATTTAGTTAATGGATTATATACTGATTTTTATACTGATTGGGGTATTGAAAATATAGGGCCTTATGATTTAGGAGATGGAAGAATATTAGTTATTAAAAAATTTGCAAATCTTAATCCAAAATTGTTATGGGCACATACAAAGGATTTTCCTTGTTCAGGTTTTACTATCTATAGTGTTTACAAAGATGTAAAGTTTTCATGCGATGCTATTAGTGTGCATACTCAATATGAAGGAGATCCTATTAAAGGATTAGAATCATTTAGAGTAGAAATAGATGGGAAAGAAACACATCAGTTAGGAGTTTTAAAAGTGTTAAATGAGTTTTTTGAAAAAAAATCAGCTGAACAATGGGATTTAATAACAAGTTTAGACCATGAAGAGTTAAAGAAAAAGACTTTGTTGATGAGATGTTTTATCTTTAAAGATTTTTTTGAGCATTTAGGTATTCATTGGATTCCTAACAAAGAAATGTTTGATGCTATTAAAGATAAACCTTGGTCTACTATCTATAATCCTCCTAAAAAAGATCAAAATGAATATTGGAGAAATGTATTGGATCCTAAGGAGGAGTTTTATCCTTCATAGAAATGAATTAGCAATCTCTATTTATAGTGCTTATCATACTTTTTTAAAAGAAGAACTTATGCAATACAAGGGCAATCATAATAACAATCTATAGTTGCTTCATCTTCTAATGCTTTACACTCATTTGTATATGTTTTAGTGGTTGGTAAACCTTCTGTGAGTTTTGTTGCACACACTTCTGCAAGTTCAGTTGAGCAAGGGTTTTCTTTGTTAGCATTAAAGAGTTTTTCAACTTCAAGAGGTGTTAGAGCTCTATCAAATATTTTTACTTCATCAATACTTCCATCAAAATAAGAGGTTTCATCATTCCAATTTCCTCCAATTACTGTATTTGTTTGAGACTTTTTAATTAATCCAACTGCACTAGATTTATGGTGTTTATTGCCATTAACATATATTTTTGCTCCTTCTTCATGATCATAGGTTGCAACAACATGCTGCCATTTAGTTCGTGTAATTGCAAAAAAATCAGAATGTGTTTCAGTTCTTGGAGGAATTTTTTCATGAAAAATATTTTTCCCAAAGACCTTAAAAATCACTTTACCATTGTATCCTACATTTAATACATAAGATCTTTGATCATTGTCTTTATCAATTCTTGAAACAATTGGGTTTATTGAATCCCAATTATTCAAATTTATCCAAGCAGCAATAGAGATGCCCTCTTGAGGATTTAATTTATGATTAACTCCTAAAACAACTTCTTCCCCTTTCTCATCAAAGGAAATTGCGTTTCCTTTATAGCCTTCAACATACTCTCCTTCTACACTTTTAGCATGCAGGAGATTATTTGATTTATCATTTCCATTATTTTCAAATGCATAATGTGCAATGAGAGCTTCGCCTCTAGGTTCTGGTTTCTTTTTTGGATCTTTTTTCTGATTACATGGGCAATATCCATCACATTCTACAACTTCACCATCCTTAATAGCTTTGCACTTATTTTTATAGGTCTTTTTACCAGTGCATACTGGTTTGAGATTATTTTCACATCCAATTCTTTCACAGCCGCAATCAGCAGGGTTTTTACACACTTTAAATTTATCAGGGAAATAATTAGCATGACATTTGCTTTGGAATTTTTTCTCTCCAAAGCAGACAGGATCATGAATGTCTGGACAGAACGTTCCTTTACAGATTAATTTGTGATCTTCATCAATAAAATAATGCTCTTTAAGGGTTTCTAAACATTTCTCATTCTTACTTACACATTTAGATTTTATTTTATTAAATTCACTCTTACTCATATCATCACACTTAACAGGTTTCACATCTTCTTTGCAGATATGGCTTTGCCTAATTGTGAGATAGTGTTCTTTCAATTTCTTTGTACAAAAATTACTTTTTGCGTCTTCACGGCAAGCATTTATAAATTTATCATAATCATCAAAATTCTTACATTTTTTAAAATCTTCTTTATATGTTTCTTTAAATCCAATTTCACAAGCTTTGTTGTTCTTATTGCACTTGGTTAGACAAGGAAGTTTTTGAAATGCTAATGTTGTAGAACCAATACAATATACTTCAATATTCTCTTTTTTATTACATCTATCATCAATTATATACTTAAATTTAAACTCTGGCCTTTCACCTGCTTGTTTTCTCTCAAATTTTAATCCTCTTTTTTCTAATTTATCATCTATTTTTTCAGTGCTCCAAAATGTAGTAGTTCCTTTTTTAGATCTACTAATTGCATCATTTTTTCTACAACTTCCTTTTGCAATAACTTTAGTATCTTCATCTTCAGCATCTTTTCCTCTTTTTTCTAAGTCTGGACGTTTACACTTTCCACTTCCTCCCTTGTTTTCTACACATCCTTTGGGACAATGTTCAATCTTAGTCATTAATCTTAACTTTTTATTTTTCTGGTTAAAATTACAAGTGAACATTCTCAGGTTTTTTTTATCTTGGCAATAATTTTGGAGAGTGCTATCATATTTACGATGAATATTTGATGCAGGAACTTTTGTAGCTTTTTTCTTAAATTTATTCGGTAAACGGCTATGTGGTTTCAGTTGAACAAAACCAATTCTATACTTATCTCCACTGGCAAAAGTATTATCTACTTTTTTCTCATCGCAAAATGTTGCCTGCATAACAATACTTGATTTTCCAATTGCTTGTCCAACTAAGCTAATATCAGTTATTTCGCCAACAGTTGCGGGTTCAGCAAGATATTGAACCCCTAAAACAGCAACAACAATAAGAACAATATATACTAAGGTATTTGCCATAGGAGATAATTTATGATGAACATGGTGCTCCTTGCCCTTCTTTTTCATATATAGAACTTGAAATTTCTAATATTTAAACCTTTCTTAATTAATTTGAGTCTATGGATTATAATATAGTAATGTTTTTAAACCTTAAAATCTAAAATAGTATTAGCTTACTATGGAAGAATCAAAGGATGTGGGGGAAAGTTCTGAAAATATAAACTTAGGTTCTAGTATTGTTTTGTCAGGTTTTAAAGAATTAGAACCAGGGCAAATGCCTATTATTAAGAAGATTGTAGGGCATGGTGTAAAAACATTAAGTGAAAAAACTTCTAAATTTGAATCCCTAAGCATAACTATGAAGAAAATTCATTCAGGACATGGGCAGTATGAATTACATGGGAATGCTATCATAGCAGGAAAACCTGTTACTAGTGAAGTTACTAATAGGAATTTATTTTTTGCTTTATCAGAATTACTTGAAAAGATAGAACATCAAGTTAACCTTAAATAATTCTATTGCACTATGCATCATTTTGCATTAATTGGCATTTTTTTCTTCATACCAAGTAAATGAAGCAATTTGAGCTTTTTTATCTCTAATTTTAAATCTTCAATTTGATCTTTTAGCTCGTAAATAAGCTCATAATTATGTTCAATATTATTTTGATTTTCTTCAAAATTTTTATGGATTGTTTCTACTTGATCTACTTTTCCATTGATATCTTTAACCCAAAAATCAACACTTTCTTTCAATTCCATCATTGTTAGTTTTTGTTTCATTGTAAGGTAGAGCAGCAGAAAAATAAGGCGTTTTGCTGTAAACAGCAGATGTTTCCTAATAAGGAAGCCTTATTTTGCTGCTCCGTGAATTTGTTTGGTCGCACAAAAACGTATGGTTCTTGTGTATTAGTATACATATTTGTAAACTAGTAGTATATAAACATTTAGAATTACTAGTGAGTGAAAATAATGGAATTAGTAGTTTTTTATTAAAAATTTAGAATTTTGAAGGTTTGTTTTTTCTCACTTCGTTCGAAAAAAAACCAATAACCCCACGGAAAAAGAGGTGCTCAAACCGTGAGGTAATTGTGATCAACATCAATGGGGTTGACGTTGGGGTGTTTAGATTCATAAATTATGTAGTAAAGCCTTTATTAATAACCTAAGAAAGAGTAATATAGAAGATAGTTCTATGAAGTCACTACTAATTTCGAGTTAATTGAACCCCAATATTGAGAGAACCATCGGTTTTAGGTTCAAAAATGACTGTTTTACTGTAAAATGAAGGTGCTTCAAAAGTAGCTGTTAGTGTTTTTTGAGGTAAATCAGTAAATAATGCTATTCCTTGGTTAGAATTGGATTGTGCTAATACTTGCTCTCCATCTCTAATAGTTATAAATGCATCAGTTTTATCACATGGAGGGTTTAAACAGATTTCTCCAACTGATTTTGCACCAATAAGAAACCTAATATTGCTAATTCCTGATTGTGAAGCTGCTGCAGTTGCTCTTCCAACAGTTGGGGTTTCTAAACTAAAACTATAATCTCCTGTGTT
>CALCXY010000082.1 GCA_937906345.1 Candidatus Woesearchaeota archaeon
TAAAACAAATACAAAAGAGAAAGAAGATGAACAAGAATCTGAGGATAAAGAAGAAAGCGATGAAAACAAGAAACCAAGATTTCCAGGCAAACCGAAAGGGAGTAATGGTGGAGGCATAAAACTTCCCAAGCCGGAGGATACTGAAAAGCATACTCTTGATGTGTCTCCTATTTCTGGATTGCCATTAGGAAAACCTGTTGGTTTTAAACTACAAACAGTCATTGATTTTCCTGACAAGCCAATCCAGACTATTAAGCATATCATATACCAATACAAAGATCCCAAAACAGGAGAAATAATTGAACCAAAAATAGATCTCCCTAAAGGGATTTATGGCAAAAACATAAAGTCCATTACTATCATGCTCAAAGAGCTTGTCAATTCCCAAGACAAAATCGCAGGTTTTCTGCGTGAGCTAGGCGCACCAAGCTTTAGCTCTGCAACTGTCCAGAATATTTCAACACTGTTTATTCTCGGTTTAGAACAAGAAAGAAACAACATTCTTGAAGAGATTAAACAAGAAGACTATATGAATGCCGATGAAACTGGCTTAAGGAAAGATGGTTTAAGTGGTCAAGTTTGGGGCATATTTACCAAACTCAGGGCAATCTATAATGTTACAAGCAGCAGAGCAAGTTACCATTTTAAGAAATTGATTAGAAACTTCAAAAACGTACTTGTTGTAGATGGTTATGGAGGATATAGTTATTATCCCCTAAAACAGCGTTGCTGGGCTCATCTGATTAGAGAATTCAAAGATTATGCTAAAGATGATAGTGAGATTGAAATACAATATAAGAGATTAAAAGCACTTTATGAAACATTAAAGTTGCTTAATGTGAAACCTCCTGATGAAAATGAAATTGAGAAAGTTAAATGGCTATTGGCAGATATAGTAACTTGCCTTAAAACAATAAAAGAAGCAGATGGTTTGGTTACGCTTATAGAAAACGGAGGAGATGACTGGTTTACAGCATTATATTATCAAGGTGTGCCACTTCATAATAACCATGCTGAGCGAGAACTTCGCTCAGTGGTATTACTCAGAAAAACAATTGGATGTTACAGAAACTGGAAAGGAAAAAGATGGATTGATATTGTGCTTTCAGTAATTCACACATGGAGATTACAAGGTCAAAATATATTTCAGAACCTAAGAGCAACCAAGTGTTGACTTATTACTTACCATTTTTAACAAATAACATTTAATGTTAGAATATGGACACAGATACAGAGCTAATCCTTTGGAAGCCATTAATGAAAGCAACAATAGTGCTTTATATCTTTGTGTTAATCTTTGCTATCTTTTATCAACCAGCAGCCACAATTCTTATGTTTGCGATTCTCTGTTTGTGGAGTAGAGTGCCTTGCATGGTTTCTAGTTTTACTAAGGATATGGATGTTATTGATTTCTTTGTTGTAATCATCGCTATAAAGATGGGTGGATTGTTTGCAGGCATTTTTGGCGCAACTATTATGATTTTTTCAAGGTTTTTTGGTCCTGGAGAAGATTTTGGTTATACAATAAAGGATAGTGTTGCCTTTTTTGTTGGTGGCTTGATGACTCCTTTCCTTTATATAATATCTGGAGAAAATGTTCTTATCACTATGTACCTTTTTACTCTTTTTGGAAGATACCTGGTTTATATGCTTCAAGATTTTCTTCTTTTTAGACATTTATTTTGGATTGAGTTAACATATATTGCTGCAGGTATACCAATAGCTTACTTTTCTAACACAATTCTAGTGAAAATTTTTGGAAATTCCCTTAATAGCATTTTTGAATCAGGTATGAAATTTAATTTTGGACTTTTCTTTTTTATTACTATAGTAATTATTGTATTTTTTGTAATTGCAAGAATGATTGAAAAAGCAGAAGAACATATCCATAAGGAAGAAGGCACTCCAATGAGAGATCTTTTCAGGGCATTGGAGCCTCATGATGTAATCTTATCTTACTTTGACACATCTAAGCTTCCTTGGATTATACAGGGAAGCTTTGAGTCATTCAGGATTAAGATATTTGTTTTGACAACTTGCTTACTCATAGTTTTTTTCTTTTTAAAGGATTATGTGCCTGCATGGTATGAAATAATACTGTTAGTTATTGTATTATACCTCCCAATTCATATAATAATTAAACTTCTACAAAAAATAACTCCTACTTACAAATAAGGTATAGCTAATATATAATCCACCATATAAATCTTTATTAAATCTCCTCCCTCCATGAGTAAACATGGAACCTAAAATTATCTTTCTAGGCACTGCTGGAGATCATTATGTTACTGGAAAAAGCTTGAGATCTGCCGGAGGTATTATTATTCAAGTTGAAGATTATCAATTTCACCTTGATCCTGGTCCAGGATCTTTATCTTCTATGAAGAATTTTGATATTAACCCAAGAGAAACAACTTGTGTTTTAGCTTCTCATGCACATTTGAATCATTGTGGTGATATCAATGCAGTATTATCTGCTATGACTTTGAATGGGATTGATAAAAAAGGAGTCTTAATTTGTGGAAAATCCTTAATTCAAGGAACTGAAAAGATTAAACCAGTTATACCTCCTTATTATCAAAATTTTGTTGAACGTATTATCATTCCAGAAGCAGGAAAACACATAGGTATTGAGAATATTGAGATTCAAACATTAAAAACACTACATTCAGATCCTCATAATATTGGATTTAAATTTCATACTCCTGATTTTGTATTATCCTATCTTTCAGACACATTCTATTCAGCTGATTTGCTTAAACAATATGAAAAATCTGATATTTTAATTATTAATAATGTGTATCCTTTTGGAACAAAAACTAAAATTAATGTAAACTCATTTCACACAACTAAAATTATCAATAAAATTAAACCACGGTTAGCCATCATTACACATTTTGGTAAAAAAATGATTCAAAATGATCCAGTAGAAGAAGCAAGAGAAATAGCAAAACAAACCATGACTCAAGTAATAGCTGCAACTGATGGTATGGTAATCATGCCTCGTTCATACGCTGCTAATTCTAAGCAAAAAACACTAAATGTGTTTCAATCACAACAACAAGATACTATATCCAATTAAACATCCAGCTGTGATAAAAGGCATAGCAGGATAATATCTATCCTTTTTTGCATAAAATAATAAAAGAAATAAAGCAATTGTCGCACATAATGAAATAATTAACACTTTTAATAACGCAACTCCAAATGTATAATCAAGTGCAATATGTTTTAATACAACTCCTGCAAATATCAAAGGAAACCCAATATCTCCTCCACCAAGAATAGCACTTTTTACTTTTACTTGTTTAGCTCCTTTTACTTTTTTACCAATCTTACCAAGTTTATAAGGAATATTAAGCCCTGCAAAAACTTTGGATTCTTTTTGAAATTCAGCAAGTTTTATCATATGCTTACTTTGCCAAACAGCTATCATATCATAAACAGATATAACAAGTAACATTGCAATTGCGGCAAATACATTCATTATGGGAACAAAAATAACCGCTAACCCTCCATAAATTAACAATTCAGTAAGGTTATGAATAACCACATTAGGCTTAAACACTTTCCAATATCCTAAACCAAAACCAATAAGCAAAGCAATATTTTCTCCAACTGTTTTAACTAAAGCTATAGTAATACACGCACCTACTGATAGAAAAAACCAAAACTTCCATAATCTTACTTTTCTAAATCGCATTAATACTAAAACCAATACTGTTGCAATTAAAATCGCAGATATAAGATATAAAAAACTCGTTTGCTCTGCAATAGGAGGCCTTTCCATATCAAAAGGCAACTCTTCAAAGGTTATTTTTCCTTCTTCTACACTTTGATTAAAATCAATATTTTGACTAATAATTAATAATCCTACTAATTGTGTAAAGAAAAAGATAATAACTAGCCATATCGTCACTCTCAATGAATGTTTCATATAATTATTTTATAATTCCTAATTTATAAAGTTAGTGTTTGACTTTATTGAGCTTTAATCTTTAGGTAAAAGGCTCATTCATTTTATGGGTGGGGGTGGGGCAGAATCGTCAAGCTTATAGTTTGCTGGTGGCTTTACCTCATCAAAATATTATTTTCATAAAAATTTAGCTGGCGGGAACACAGTCACTTTAACTACACCTATTCCTGACCATTTTTTAACAAAATCCATTTAAAACAACAAACTTTAAATAAAACCATTATCAATATCATTTCATGGAAGAAGCAAAAGTAACACCTTGGGAAGTAACTGGTGAGGTAGATTATGATACATTAATTAAAGAATTTGGAACCTCAAAAATAACTCCATCAATACTAGAATCAATTAAAAAACATTCAAAAAAGCTGCATTACATGTTAGAACGTGGCATTTTCTTTAGTCATCGTGACTTAGATATTGTGTTAAAAGAATATTCCGAAGGTAAAAAATTTGCAATATACACAGGAAGGGGGCCTTCTGGAGATACTCATTTAGGCCATATGATTCCTTGGATTTTTTGTAAATGGCTTCAAGACGCATTTAATGTTGATTTTTACTTTATGATAACTGATGATGAGAAATTTTTATGTAAAAAAGATCTTACATTAGAGCAAACTAACAAACTAGCATATGAAAATGCATTAGACATAGTAGCTTTAGGGTTTGATCCTAAAAAAACATTTATTTTCGCAGATACAGATTATATGAATCAACTTTACAAAATTGCTTTACCTATTGCAAAGCGTGTAACTGCTTCCCAAGCTAAGGCGGTTTTTGGTTTTACAAACAATACCAATATTGGTATGTATCTCTGGCCGGCTATACAAGCTGCTACCTGTTTTCTACCAAGTGTATTAACAGGAAAAAAGATAAGAACATTAATTCCTGCTGCAATAGATCAAGATCCTTATTGGAGAATAGCAAGAGATGTCGCACCAAAGTTAGGATTTCCTAAGACAGCGGCAATACACAACATTTTTTTGCCTAGTCTTAAAGGTCCACAAGGAAAAATGTCTACCTCTGAAGGTAATGAAGCTACTATTTTTACAACTGATGATGAAAAAACAGTAAAAAAGAAAATTAACAAATATGCATTCTCAGGTGGAAGAGATACATTAGAAGAACATAGAAAAAAAGGAGGAAATCCTGATATTGATATGTCTTATCAATGGCTTACTTTTTTCGAGGAAGATGATAAAAAACTGAAAAAAATATACGATGATTATAAATCTGGAAAACTATTAAGTGGAGAATTAAAAGCTATTCTCATTAAAAAAGTCAATACTTTCCTTAAACAACACCAAAAAAATAGAGAAAAAGCAAAAAAGCTTCTTCCTAAGTTTATTTTAAAGGATTAGGATAAATACTCAACTTAACCAGATATTAGAAAACTATAAAAAGGAAACTTACTAAAAGCCCTTTAGAGGTGAAATTATGATACCTATAGCACCATTAAAATCTTCATTTATGATTATAAGCATTATTGGCTTTCTCTTATCTATTTACCTGGTTTCTAACATATGGCCTCAAATGGGTTTTGCATTTGCAGTAGTGTTTGTATTGATGTTTATAGCATCATTAATATCTATGACTTATGCTCCATTAGAAGATTATAAATAAAATGGATGAAAAGTGGCATAAAGTTGAAGAATGGGTTGATAAATTAATCCCCTGGATGATTCTATTATTACTCGTCATCATAATTCTAGAATTTTTTTATCATGATTTTGTGCATGATCATCATTTAGAACCCTGGCTTAAATATGGAGATTGGTTAGTGATAGTGATTTTTATAGCAGATTTAGGATTTAAATATCATCGAGTAAAATACATTAAGGATTTTTTTAAGAAATATTGGCTAGACATTATAGCAGTTTTCCCATTTATACTCTTTTTTAGATTCTTTGAGCCTATTATGGGAATTTTCGCTAAAAGTGGGAGTACATTAAAGAAAGGCCAATCTTTATTGCATGAAGGATTAGAAGTTGAAAAAGCAGGTTCTCGTCTTATAAAAGAAGCAGAAATCGCATCTAGAGTTTCAAGATCTGGACGCTTTACCAGATTCATTAGACCTATTGCTAGACTCCCTCGATTCGTAAAATTCTTTGCTCGATACAAGCATTGGTTTAAATTCTATGATAAACCTAGTGGAAAACACTGGGATCATGAAAAGAAGAAATCTAAGTAATCTTTCTTAAGTTGTATAATTAAACTACATGAGCTCTACTCGTTTACAGGTGGCTCCCATATTAATGGGCGGGCGGTTGGGGGCTTATTAGGCGTAAGCTTAAAGCTTTTTTTGGCTGGCGGGAATGCCATCACTTCAAACAAAAACTCCACAGAACTACCATATCTTTTACTTTATCATATCAAACTTTTCTTTTGCTTTATTCTCTTTAAAATAAATAGTATGACTGCTTCTTTTCTCAAATAATGCTATTGCCATACTTATAACATCACTTTGGTAATCTTTTAATTCTTTATCAGAAAAAACAGCTTTAGCATCATCCACACATTCCTTCATAACAGTTATATTCTCTTTACGAGCTTTTTCACCTTCAATTTTATCCTCCTCTTCAGTAAGAGAAACCTCTTCCCATTGAGGATAATTGCTTCCTGGAATTTGTTTTGGAAATGTTTTACTAAATGGCATAGAAATTGGAAAGCACTTATTCTTAATAAACCTTGCCCTCAATAATCTCAAAAATTCCGAGAATTTCAAAAAAATTAATAAAGCTTCAACTCATCCTCTTCGCCTTCTTTCTTTTCAGGAATAGCCGAAGGTGCTGATCCACCATGCCATGTAAATCTTGGCCTAATTCTCATAGGATATAATCGTTCATTTGTATCATCAAATATTACCGCAGCTCCTTTAACTCGAGGTAATAAATTAAATTGTTTATCTAATCCTCCCCTCATATAACTTTGCATAATAGCACCTAAAGCATCAATATCAATTTTAGCAGTTAATCTATGGCTTAAAACAATATCACTTTGAGTCATAACATCAGTATGAATTTTACCAGGTTGCTGAGTCGCAAGTATCAAAGATATTCCTGGTTGCCTTCCTTCTCTAAGTATAGTAATAAGAGCATTTAAACTTGGAGGCTTCCCTTCTCGTGGAATAAATTCATGTGCTTCATCAATAATTAACCAAACCATAGGAGTATCTTTTTTAGATTCTTGATCTTCAAATGCAGCCTCTTCTTTATGATGAATATCTTCATATTCTTCTTTTTTTCGTGCAACCATTCTTTCTATGAATAATTTTTGAGCAACTAATCCAATAACTAACGATTTAACATTTTCAGCTCCAGGAATAGTTGCATAGACACTCACATCTAATACAGTTACTTGCCCTCCTTTTACTAAATCACTGATAGGTGTGCCTTTTTCACTAAATAATCCCCATCCTTTTACACTTAAAAAAAGGTTCATTGCTGCATTTTTCGTATCCAGACTTGCTTCTTTAGTATTTTTGATAGCTAAAATTATATCTTCAAGATTATATTTTTTCTTTTCTTCTTCAAAATCTGTTAAAACACGCTCAATTAAAATCCCAATAGGTTCTGTTTGTTCAACATTAAAAGTTAAACACCAATCACTAGGATCTAATTCCATTACGTTAAGAGAAAATGAAAAATCAGTAGGTATACCATCTTCTTTATATTTTTTAAAATATCCTGCAGGAGTGTATATTTGCACATTTAACCCTTTTCCTCTCAATTTCCACATTTTTAACAGATCATCATCTTTTTCATTAGGATATTTCATAGTCCAATAAATTCCCATAGTATCAAGCATAACAATTGCTAAATTTTGGGCAATCTCTGCCTCTAAATTTGCCATTCCTTCTGCTATAACTCCAAGTGAGTAACTTTTCCCCCCACCTCTTTTGCCACAAACCATCATTGCGTGACTTGTTGTAACATCCATGTAAATTTCATTAGAAAGAGCAGTTCTTTGCCCCATGGTAACATAAAGTTTTCCGAGTAAAATAGCTCCTTTAGTACCTAATTTTTCTCTATCTTGAGCATTTCTACCTAGAATAATCTCATACATATCTTCATTATCTCAAAATAGAGTATATAAATCTTATGAGTCAAACGTTATATTTTAGACGCGAAATATTTAAAAAGCAGGCCATATTGCACTATTTATGCCTAAAACCCAAAAAGGGAGTGAAAAAGAAGAAGATGAACTAATTGAAGCTGCTTCTACATATAATTATGATTATGAGTTAGAGGAACAAGAAAAACTTGCTGAAGACAAAGACGAAAAACCAAAAGATCAAAAGAATGAAGAAAAGAAACCTAATAAATCTAGTAAATCAAAGCAAAAAAATGGAAAAGCTAAAAAAATCATTTTCACCATTTTTGGATTAGTTGTATTATTCTTATTATTATTTGTGGTATACAATACTGCTATGAATTTTTTTAGTAAAGATAAAACAGTAGCATTAGTCAATAATCAACCGATAACTGAGTCTACTTTACTTACTAAATATGCTATGGTTCCTTCTTTTTATAGACAAGCAGTAACTCCAGCTGTTTTATTGAATCAATCTATTATTGAAGAGTTATTATTCCAAGAAGCCACTAAAAAAGGATATACTGCTACTATGGATGAGGTTAATGGGTATTTAGAATTAATTGTCCAACAATCTTCTGTAACTGTAGCTGAGTTTGCAGATCAATTAAAGGAAATCAACTTATCATTAGATGAAGTGTTGTATGTGTATCAAGAGCGCTTAGTTATTAGTAAATATCTTAATGAAACAATTTTAAATACTATAGAGGTAACTGATACAGAAATTAATAATTTTTATAACTCAAATCTTAATCAATTTATTGTTCCTGATCAAGTAAGAGCTTCACATATTTTGGTTGAATCAGAAGAAAGTGCTAATGAAATCTTAGAAAGAATTAATAACCAAGAATTATTTGCAGATTTAGCTATTGAGTTATCTATTGATACAGCATCTGGTCAAAACGGGGGAGATCTTGGTTTTTTTGGTAGAGGTATGATGGTTCCAGAGTTTGAAGATATTGCATTTTCTTTAGATATTTCACAAATTAGTAATCCAGTTAAATCCCAATTTGGCTATCATATTATTTATGTAACAGATAAAAGAGCAGCAGGAAAACAATCAGTTGAGGAAGTTTCCCCTCAAATAAAAGAATTTTTATTAAATCAAAAACAACAAGAAACTCTAAGTTTGTTTGTTTCTAATTTATTAAAAAAAGCTGATATTGTTATAGTAGATGAATCTTTAAAAAAATCTGCTGAATCAGATATCCAAATTGAAATAGAAGAACCTCCTCTACCTCCTGCTCCAGTTGAAGAACCTGTTGTTGAACCTGTAGAAGAACAAGTGGAAGAACCACAAATTGAAATTGTTGAAGAACAAGTAGAAGAAGTTTCTGAACCTGTAAAAGAAACATCTGAACCAATTATTGAATTAGATTTACCTCCTGAACCTACTCCTGCTCCTATTGTTGAAGAAGAATCTGTAACAGAGGTAGTCACATCTTGTAATCAGTTTGATAAACCTGTCTTTTATTACGCTTCTTGGTGTTCTAATTGTAATACTTTATTATCCTATATTGAAAAAGAAAACCTTAATTATGCTGTTGTAGAAGATTCCTCATCTGATATTTTAAAATCATGTTTAGAAACTGCTATAGGATTCCCACAATTAATCTGTGGAAAAACAAATGAGATCAAAAAAGGTGCAATATCTACTGCCGATCTTAAATCTTTCTTAGAAACTTGTTGAATTAAAAAAAGTAAGTAAAAAAAGAAATTAAATTATAAATCACTCACAGTAAAAATTCCTATCCTTGATTCAGCAGGATTTACTTTAGTATCCATACCAAAGACCATTTTTACTCGAGATGATTCAGCTGCAACTACTATTTCTTTTTCAACACTTCCGTCGAAAACAATAGCATTTACATTTTGAACATTTTTTAAAGTTCCTGCTAACTCTGTTAAAGGAACTTTTCCAAGAATATTCATTTGAGCATCTATTAAATAAGCACCCCTAGTTCCAATAAGATCTTCAAGCATTTCTTTGTATTTTGCTTTTTGATCAGAGGTAATTTTTACTCCTACAGGTTTTGCTGGTAAAGCTCTCCTTGGAGGTCCTCTTGATGCAGGAGGTCTAGAAACACTTCTAGTATCTCTTCCTGGAGCAGGCCTTGACCGAGGCCTTTCAAAACCATTACCCTTTGGAGCATCCATTTTAGCTTGTTCGATATTTACTTTACTCCTCATTGATTTGTGAATCTCCTTTATAGTGATTTCTTCCACTTCTTTACCATCAGGAGCTCTTGTAACAAAATCAATCTCAGCAACTGTTGTTAATTCTTTAATAATTAAATCTCCTCCTCTGTCACCATCAACAAAAGCAGTTACAATTTTCTTTTTACTTAATTCAATTATCGTTGCTGGAACACTTGTTCCGTTAAGAGCAATAGCATTTTTAATGCCATGTTTTAATAAGTTTAAAACATCTGCTCTACCTTCAACAACTATAATATCATCTGATTCATCAATACCAGGTCCTGCAGGTAATCTATCAGCACCATATTCTTTGATCTCCATAACTCTTACTGAAAAAGCAACTTCATCTGCTAATTCTTGTGAGTCTGGCATAGAACTGTCCATTAA
>CALCXY010000083.1 GCA_937906345.1 Candidatus Woesearchaeota archaeon
TGAAGCTCCCAGCAAAGATTTCACAGCAATAAAACTAACAAAAGGTAAATGGAAAGATGTCATATTAAAATATGGCAAAGTTGCTTTTGCAAAAGATGAAAATAAAGATGGCACTTTACCTATGAAATTTGATTATGATATACTTCAAGTTCCTAAAGGGTTAAAAGATGTGAAAATAGATAAAAATTTTACTAATTATATTGGTGATATATTAGTTGAAATATTAGAAAAACAAATAAAAAGTGGTAAAATAAGTGATAGCCTCAAATGAAAAATTAGAACTGACTATTCTTTGTAATTTAATTTACAATGAAGATTATGTAAGAAAAGTTTTACCTTTTTTGAAAGAGGATTACTTTGCTGATTTTAATGAAAGAACTATTTTTCTTGCAATAAAGTATTTTGTTGAAAAATATAATAAACCACCTACAAAAGAAAGTGTTTTAATTGATTTAGAAAAAGAAAGAAATATTAATGAAGAGCAATATGGAACTATAAAAGAAATAATAAATGGTTTTAAAAAGTCAGAAGTTGATTTAGATTGGTTAAAAGATACAACAGAAAAGTTTTGTAAAGATAAAGCAGTCCACAATGCCATTTTATCAGGCATTCATATATTAGATAGTAAAGATAAAAAAAGAACACCAGATTCTATTCCAGAACTTTTAAGAGAAGCCCTTGCAGTTTCTTTTGATACAACAATTGGACATGATTATATTGCAGATTCAGAAAAGAGATTTGATTATTATCACAAAAAGGAAGATAAGATACAATTTGATTTAGATTATTTTAACAGAATTACAAAAGGTGGTGTGCCAAAGAAAACTTTGAATATTTGTCTTGCAGGAGTTGGTGTTGGTAAATCTTTAGTTATGTGTCATTTTGCATCCTCTTTTATTTCACAAGGCAAAAGTGTTTTATATGTAACATTAGAAATGGCAGAAGAGAGAATTGCTGAAAGAATTGATGCTAACTTATTAAATATGTCAATGGATGATATACATGATTTACCTAAAAAAATGTATGAAAATAAAATTAATGAAATGATGAAAAAAGTTAGTGGACAATTAATTATAAAAGAATATCCAACTGCTTCTGCTCATACAGGACATTTCAGAGCATTAATTAATGAACTTGCATTAAAGAAGTCTTTTAAACCAGATGTTTTATTTGTTGATTATTTGAATATTTGTGCTTCATCAAGATTTAGTGGTGGTAATATTTCATCTTATTTTTATATTAAGGCAATTGCGGAAGAACTTCGTGGTCTTGCAGTTGAATTTAATATGCCAATTTTTAGTGCTACTCAAACTACAAGAACAGGATTTGTTTCAACAGATATTGGATTAGAAGATACATCAGAAAGTTTTGGATTACCAGCAACAGCAGATTTTATGTTCGCAATCATATCATCAGAACAATTAGAAGCTTTAAATCAGATACGAGTAAAACAGTTAAAAAACAGATATAACGACCCCACAATGAATCGTTCTTTTATTTTGGGTATTGATAGAGGAAAAATGAAGTTATATGATGTAGAACAGAAAGCACAATTAATCAATACAACAGAAAAAGATGAAGTTGATGAAAATGAAGTATATAATAAATTTACGGATTTTAAAATATGAGAGTAGATGTAAATAATGTAGAGCCTAGACATTACGATAGAGGTGATGTTAGAGTGATAAAAAATTTCTTGCCTAGAACTTTTTTTCTCCATTTACGAGATTTGGTTATGGGAGGAGATTTTCCTTGGTATTATAATAAGTCAACTTTAACAAATATGGATGATGGATATTTTATGTTTGTCCATGCTCTTATGTGGAATAGTGAAGTAGTTAGTCCTCTATATAACGAATTTCAACAAATGCTTCCTTATGTAAAAGAAGCACTTGATTATAAAAAATTAACAAGATTAAAATTAAATTGTTACCCAAATCAAAATAAAAAGATTTTACATCCTTTACATATAGATGCTTATGAACATAATACTAAAGATTATGTTATTGGGGTTTTACATTTTAATACTTGTAATGGTGAAACAATTGTAAATGATGAAAAGATAAAATCTGAAGAAAATCAAATGTTGTTATTTGATAATATTCCACATCAATCAGCTGTCCAAACAGATACAAGAACAAGAGTAATATTAAATTTTAATTTTAAAATATGATAAAAAGAATATATCTATTTTTTTGTAAACAAATTAAACGATTGTTTAGAGAAGATTTGCAATTGCATTTTTTCTGGTCTTATTTTTTAACTATGCTTGCAGTATTTTGGCCTATTATGATAGTATCAGGAGTAGTTGCAACTATTCTTAAAGAACTATCAGATATGTGGACAAAGGGCCATTGGAATTGGGATGATGTTATTTTTGGAATTGCAGGAGCATTTGCTGCTGTATATACCATTTACGGTGGAGTTTTTATATGAGAAGAGAAAAAAAACCAGCGAAGTTTTCAACACAAGAGTTGAAATATAAGAAAAAACTTGTTAAAGAAGGTAAAGAAGTATATTGGAGGGTAATAGAATACCCTAAAAATATAGTTGTTGCTGAATACTTTTTTGAGGAAGATGCTTCACGAATGGTGAAGTTTCAAAACGAAAATCAAGTTTTTAAAGGCGATGGAGGCATACCAGAGATGCTTCATGTCAAATTAGGTCATAATCCTGACCATTCACTAGAATAATATTTTACTTGACATATATCTGTGTTTAGTTACAATAAATATAGGTATAATGGTAAGCACGGAAACAGCAAAAGCAGAGTCATCTCAAGCACTATTTTGTTATATTGCAGATGTTATAGGTTCTGGACAGATTGCTAAGAAATGGGATCCTTATATCAATAATATAACTAATAACAAATATAAAGACCTAAAAGCCAATACTTATGATGATTTTAAAAAAGAATTTAAAAAAGAAATAAAAAAAGCTTTTTCATCACCTATTGTCAATGTATCTCCAAGTTTTCAAGAAAATCAAATTCACGATTTTTTATCTGACCCAAGACAAACAAATCCAATTTGGAATGGTTGGTTTTTATCATCATTAAAAATTGCAAAAAAGTTACTTGAAG
>CALCXY010000084.1 GCA_937906345.1 Candidatus Woesearchaeota archaeon
TTAACATTCTTAGAAAGTTTACCAATTACTTTATCATCTATTTCTTTTGCAGGGCCATAATGATATACTTTAGATTTAATACCAAAAAACTTTAACATATCTATTTTCATTAACTTACTAGCTCTCCTACCTAAAAAGATCCAATACACTAATTTAATTCCACCAGTAGTAAGAAACACAGCTGCTTTTTTACCCTTAAGATGAGGTATAGGCCTTCCACCAATAATGGGAAAAGGCTCAAAATGATAAGCATATCTTGGTATAAATACTTTATCTATAAATCCCTTTAAGATAGCAGGCATACTATTCCACCAAACAGGGTAAATAAATACTAATCTATCAGTTTTTAATATTTTTTCCTGAATTTTTTTATTAACATCACTCACATCATATCCTTTTGAAGTATAATGCTCTTTCTCATGCAAAACAGGATCATATTTCATTTTATACAAATCAAGAATTTCATAGGTAAGATTATGCTCTTTATGATACTGCTCAACTAATTTTAAAGTTTCTGGAGCATGGCCTGGAGTATTTGGGTGTGCATAAATAATTAATGTTGTCATCTTAGAAAGTTTCCTTCTTTAACAATAACTGTTCTAAACTCCACTTTCCAGCTCCATATACAATTAAAGCTAAGAAAGCTGCAAAATAAAGTAAAGCTAATTCCCCCTTATTTAATATAGGCCAGAACGCATTTAGTCCATGAGCCATAAAATAAGCTATAATAATCTCTAATGCAGTGATAGATGCAACTAACCTTGTAAAAAATCCAGTTGCTATAGCTAATCCTCCTATTAATTCAATTAATCCTGCTAAACCCATCAAACTAATCAGAGAAGCAGCACCACCTGCACCATCCATTCCTCCAAACATTCCTAGTATTTTTTGAGCTCCATGTTGGAAAAACATTATTCCTACTAAAACTCTAAAAACAAAGTATAAGTAAGGACCTGTTTTATTGAGAAACTTTTCACAAATCATGTAAAGAATACCAAAGTAGAGATGATTTATAATCTTTTCTATTTCATGTAACCTTTGCCAGTTTTTGTTGTGAACACATTTTCTCTGGATTTTCCCTATCTCCCCTTACCTTGTATGGGAGATAGGGAAAATCAGGCTATTAATAAAGATCACTAAATCCCACAAAAGAAAAATGTTAAATTTTCATTAGTTTTAAATAGAAGAAAAGTAAAAACAATCTATGAAAAAATTAGCAATTATCATTTTATTAACATTACTCTTCTCATTTTTTGTTTCAGCTAAAATAGGTTCAACAGGTGGAGTTATTAGTGTTGATCCTATTTATGGAACAGTAACAATAGATTGTGAATTATTTGATACTCCTAGGAACAGAATTAAATGCAGATTAGAAAATAACCCAACAGAAGAAACAATTCCAGAACCTTGCAGAGTTTTAACCAAAAAGGGTAAATGCATTCAATATTATGAAGATGTTATTCCTTGTTATGCTATGGAAGGGCAAGCTAAAGATGAATGTTTTAAAGAAAAAGCAGGTTTTTCTAAAAAATCAATTAAAGCTCAAGCTGTTTTAGATAATAATTGGCCTATGCGTTATTATATCTCAGCTTTATTGTATGACTTAGAAGAAATGGTTGAAGATGCTTTTACAGATGAAAAAATTGATATTGATACAGCTGCTGATCTCATTGATGAACTTGTTAGTATTAAAATTGATGTATTATTAGAAAAACCTGGTAAGATCATTAAACCAAGAATTAAAGCATTAAAATCAAATTGGCCAGGTGCATTATCATGAAAAAAATATTTATTTTAATCATTTTAATATTAATAGTCTCATGTTCTGCAGAAGAATCTACTAATATTCAAATAACAGATTCTATAGATACTAAAGAAATTGTAGAATCTCCTGAAACTGTAGAGAACTCTGAAACTGAAGAATCAGAACCTGTTATTGAAGATGATAAATACACTACACTAAAAACAAGTCAAGATACTTTTAATGCATTAGATGAAGCTGTAGATGCTTTAGAATAATTCCTTATGCAGCTACACCTGAATATCTTCTAAGAACATTTTTAGTAATACCAACAGCCTTTAATCTTTTACCAATCTCTTCTAGTTTTTCTTGAAACTCAATCCATTTTACAGTATCAACATTCATCCTAGTTTTCATAAGATCTCTTATTCTATCAAGCTTACTTTGAAGCCACTCTTTATCTTTTTGAAAATAAGTTTTATTATCAATTAATTCTTCTACCATATTTCTCCCAAATCCTTTAGTCATTCTACTCCCTTGATCGTGAGTTGAATCTAGTTTTATTTCCTTCCCTGTTTCATCTAACATTTTATGGTAATAAATATTAATCTCATCATTAATCAAAGTAAGATCTTCTCTTGCTGATTGAAGAACACCACTAACTTCTTTATATCTCGCTAAATCTGTCCCAAATGATGGATGATCCTCTAAATACTCTTCAAATCTGAAAAGATACTGCTGATATAATTGCAAATCCTCCATAACTTTCATAGCAACTTTATGAAGCTCTTTTTCAAAAGGATGTAAATAAGCATTAATCTCTCTTAAAGTTTTTGCATCAACTTGTTTTAAACTTTCTATTTTTCTTAAGATATAATTAATATATTGATATTCTTGCCTAATAACATAAATTTCTTTATTTCCCATTTTAATAGCATCGTTTAATTTATCCCATGGTTTTCTTCTGGTAAAACTAGTAGCTATCTCTGATATCATAGTAGACATAGAGGTCTTTTTAGGAGGAGGCGTGAGGACATCAGTGCTCACATCAGGATCATTATAAGGTTCTAACTTCTGACTTTTCTTCTTTCCAGAACCAAATAATCCACTTAAAATTTTCATAACAACTTCTTTGGACATACTTTTATTTTAGGAGAGGAGTTTATAACTATTTCGCTAACCAATCCTATATTTATAATAGCTCCAAAGAAAGAAATACAATACTAATACTATCCCAATCACATAACCCATAAAAAAACCATGCTCCATTAAAGATAATAAAACAGCTATAATTGCTGTAAAGGTCATTATTAATTTTAAATTTAATAAAGTATTGTAAGTTTCAATTCCTGATCTATTTTCTAATAATGAAATAGATCCAATTCCAATTAATATAGCACCCACTAATCGTGTAGCAAAGGGATCTATAGTTTGCCATCCAAAATCCTCTAAAATCACTATGGGAATTAATAATAAAGGAATTCCTATAACATAATCAAGGATAAAGTGGATCTTAAACCAAATCCGTAAAGAATTGGGAACATCTTTTGACATATTTTTATTAAGAAGATAATGTTATATAAAGATTATTGTGATAGGAATCAACTAAATATCAAACTCATTTATTCATACAAACATCGCAGCTTTCAGGAATACACTTATCAAACTTTCTATGCAAGCCACAAATAGAATCACAGCCTCTTAAAGAATGTAATAATCTGCTTAAATGAGCCATTTTATTTTTCTCATCTTTCATAAAAAGTTCAGCAGTTCCTTTAATCTTTTCAATC
>CALCXY010000085.1 GCA_937906345.1 Candidatus Woesearchaeota archaeon
ATTTAGTTTTAAAACTAATCAAGAAGTTGGTCAACTACTTGAAAAAACAACCCCCTGTTTATTTAGTGTGCATTCACATGAACTCTTAAAGAAAATTAAAGACAAATCAAGAGTATTATTTTTTGCCCAAGCTTGGGATGATGAAGAACTCAATGATTTAATTAAATCAGGAATACAAACTGTTGTTGTAGATAATGAAGCTGACTTAACTACCTTATTACAATTCCTAAAAAACACTAAAAACAAAATTAACCTTTTTTTAAGAATGAGAATGAAAGAAAACACAGTCTTAACTGGAAAACACTTTGTTTTTGGAATGAAAGCTGATCAAATTAATAAACACATACCTGAATTAAAATTAAATGAAAACATTAAATCACTAGGAATCCATTTTCATAGAAAAACACAAAATGTAAGTGAGTGGGATATTCAAGATGAATTATCTGAAGCACTCTCAGAAAAAACTTGGCAATTAATAAACACAATTAACATAGGAGGAGGCCTACCTGTTCAATATAAAAACTCCCATCCAGATCTAAAACCTATTTTTTCTAAATTAAAGTCATTAAACGCATTTCTCACTAAAAAAAACATTAAATTAGTAATTGAACCAGGTAGATTCTTATCAGCACCTTGCATTAAATTAGAAACAACAATCAAAAACCTGTATGAAAATAATATAATAATAGACACCTCAATTTACAACACAGCTATTGACACATTTGCATCTCATGTAAGATTAAAAGTAGAAAACGAATTAGAACAAAAACAAGGAGAACCCTACACAATTAAAGGATCTACTCCTTGTTCTTTAGATATATTCAGATACAGAGTTTACTTAAAAAACCCAAAACCAGGAGATAAGATTATTTTCTTAAACGCAGGAGCCTATAATTTTAAAACTGATTTTTGTGGATTGGATGAGGTTCCTACTAGTATTGTAGATTAATTCTTACCACTTCAACTTCCACATTTTCTTTTCATCATCTTCCATAATAACCACCTAAATATAAGATAATTAGTTATTATAAATATTTATTCACTAAAAAAACCTTAAAATAAGGAAAGATTTATAAATAAATGCGTATTTTAAGATTATATGGAAATAACACCTGGCCCAAAAGTAAAGTTAGATAGTAAAGATAAACTTATTTTAACAGAATTACAACTTAACGCAAGACAAAGCATTGCACAAATAGCCAAAAAAACAAAGCTCCCAAGAGATGTTGTTGTGTATAGAATAAAACGATTAGAAGAACTAAAAGTCATAAGAGGCCATCATACTGTGTTAAACCACTCAAGATTAGGCCATCCTCTCTTTGCCTATGTATTTTTTTCAAGTTATAATCTAGAACCTGAAAAAGAGAAAAAATTTATCAATTACCTTTCAGCTCAAAAAAATATTGTCTATGTAGCTAAAAATTCAGGAGAATTTGATTACACTATTGGTGTATGCGCTAAAGATTATATGCAATTTGATGAAATTCTCAGAGAAATTCGCCAAAAATTCATAAGTGTAATCAAAGAATTTAAAATAACACCAGTTATCCAAGAATATAAATTCGATATGATGTATAATCTTATTTAGTCCTATCCTTAATCAATTTCTTCTCTCCAGTTAAATCAAAATAATTCTTCTTTGAAACAAGAGATTTACCAGTTTTCCTTTCAATTTCCTTACGAGTATTTTTAGCAATTGTTCCACCTTCGACTGCTGAATCTTTACATTCTTCAAATCCTCTAGAATCTTTAGATGTTGTAATATCAGTAGTGGCTTTTTCACCAACCATAGTAAGGATTAACTCCCAGTCTGTCATGTTATCTCTTAAATTCTGATTTTTTCTTTTTAGGTCTTTAAGCTCTTTATATTCCTCAACGGATTTATTGAATGTTGCTTTTGCAATTTCATTTGTAAGAATCCCAAAATCCTTTTGCTCCTTAACATCTCTTTGCTTCCATTCATCAGTCAATTCTTGCCTTATTGCTATCCCTCTCATTCGTTTGTCAATCCAATCTTTTGGGTATCCTTTTAATTCATAATACTCCTTTACCCTATCTTGAGCTAATTCTGGATTTTCTATTTCCTGCACTCTTTCATAACCTACCTTTGCTAGCCACTGTTTGAAAGGCTCTGCTTTTTTAGAAGGGATTGATTGGATCAAGCGAAAAGCTCCTTTAGTAGAGACACAATTCATCCTCTGCTTTCCACCAACTGTTGGGATAGCAAGGGGAGTGGCAATTTGCCCCCACCCTATTGCGAATCCTTCGTCTCTTCTACGCATATCTTTTAAGTATCCACTAGTATCCTTAGACTCAGTAAGAACGCCGATAATATCTGTCGCAACAAACCACCATTCGTCATTAAACCAAGCTCTCCTAATATTTTTCCCTTGAAATACCACTAAAGCATCCTCTTTTGATTTCATGAGAATGAAGAAAAGCAATTACCTTATTAAGGCTTACGCATAGCTGTCTTGTGGTAGTGGAAGAAACTATGGCTTGAGAACTGTATTTTCGAAATGTATCCGGCTTATTAGAAAAAGTTTCAATTATTGTGGTGGATTAGCTTTGTAAAACCACTCATAAATCCAGACTCCGCAATAAACAATACTTAGAAAAAACTCCAACAGTAATAGTCAATTAATCACCAAAATCTTTTTATACCATTAATTCTTAAAACTCACTATGACACAAGAACAACCAGCATCACATAAATTACATGATGCACATTGCTGTAAACACTGCATTAAATTTGATGAATATGGTGAAGAATGTAATATCTTTTGGGAAAAAAAGAAATTTTGTACAATGAAAGCCCAATCAGCTCAAGAATGGAATGAAGAAAAACTCATGCTTGGAAAATAAATGTTCGCTATTATTGTTTCTTCAAAAGATCCTGCAGGTCTCAATATAAAAGAAAATCTAATTTCTTTAGGTTTTGAAAAAACAAATAAATCTTTTCAATCTGAACCCATTTACACTAAAGATAACATTTCTCTTTATACAACTAAACAAAAAATTATCGAAACAGAGCACATTGATAAAGAAATTAACGCATCTACGATTATCTTCGCATCAAAACACCAATCTGAATCAGGAACTCCCACATTATGCTGCCATTTTCCAGGTAACTTTGGTAAAGCTGCATTTGGCGGAAAAGAAAAACAAGTATGCCCATCAACACCATTACTTCTCAAAAAAGCATACCTTAAAATGAAATCCTTGGCTCATAATGAAGCCTTTGAAGTAACACTAGAAGTTACACACCACGGCCCATTAATAGATACACCTTGTATGTTTATTGAAATAGGTTCAACTGAAAATGAATGGAAAGATAAAGAAGCAGGAAACATTATTGCAAATACTATTATTCACATTATAGAATCCAAATTAGAAAATCAAAAAATTGCATTAGGATTAGGAGGAAATCATTATTGCTCGCAATTTAACAAAATTCTTGAAAAAACTGATATTGCATTATCCCATATTTGTGCTAAATATAATTTAGAAGATTTAGATAAAGATTTACTCAAACAAGCTATTAAAAAATCAGGAAAAATTGATTTTATTTTAGCTGATTGGAAAAACTTATCTTCTCACAAACAAAAAATAACAGAATTATGCAAAGAACTTAAATTAGAATTAAAAAGAACTAATCAACTTTAACGATCACACCTATACAAAGGCTTAATTTTTCTCATTCCAACCTTTCCTGAATCACTAGCCTTTCCAGCACAATATTGGTTTCCTTTCTCCTTCCAGTTTGTTATCACAATACAAGCTCCATCTCTTTCACCTTCACAAGTATCAGATCCATCCCAACATGAAAAACATGCTTTTTGAAAACCTGCAGCACATTTTTTTAATTCAATTAACTCTTCATTACAATAATACCCTTCCTTTTCTGTTCCAACATGTTTACACTCTTGGCAGATACTATGTGCTCTACCAATAAGCCCACTTAAAAAATTCTTTATGGATCCAAATACTGAAGCCCCTGTTATTGAATTAGTATCTCCTGGAGCAGAATTAAAAACAACCCCTCCTAAAATAATCACTATAGCTAAAGAAATGAGCCAAGTAGCATGTTTATGCTCTTCTTTTTTCATAATGCACCGTTTTTCCACATAACTACTAGAATTAAAATAACAATAGCAACTATAAAAAATATTACACCACTCATGCCTCCTTTAATATTCATATATCAAAATATACAGGTAGAACTATTTAAAGTTTATTCTTTTGCTTCTTCAGATGGAGGCTCTTCTTTTGCTTCAGCACCTTCTTCTCCTTTCTCATCTGGAGCTTCTTCTTTTCCTTCCTCTCCTTTTTCAGCTGGTGCACCCTCTACTGGTAATAATTCTTCAATAATAACTGTTGGAACTTTAGCTTCTAATAATTTAGTTTTAATTTCTCCTCTTGCCTTTCCACTCATCTTAGCAATAATATCCTTAGCAATTTTTTCATATTTCTTTCTTCTCTTTTCTATATCTGCTGCTAATTTCTTTTTCTCTTCTTCTAATTTCTTTAATTCTTCTGCAGATAATTCTGTTTTTTCAGCTTTAATTTTTTCATCAAATTTACCTTCATTAACTAAAGCAATAGCCTCAACACCAGGAACTCCTTCAACTAAAATTCCCATTGAGTTGCATGTTCCAATAACTTGTTTCACTTTCTCTTTTCTGCTATTACCTAATAAATTAGTATCTTTCATCAAAGAAATTTTAATAATTTGCTCAATTAATAAATCAGCTATTCTATCAGTATTTGGCTGACCAGATCCTTTAGCAACACCAGCTTCTTTCTTAATTAATGCACTTGTAGGAGGCGTACCAACCTCAATTTCATATTCTTTTGTTTCAGTATCAACTTTTAATTTAACAGGAACTTGCATACCATCAAAACTTTTAGTCTTCTCATTAATAGAATTAATAACTTCTCCTATATTTACTCCTAAAGGCCCTAATGCTGGTCCTAAAGGTGGTGCAGCACTTGCTTTTCCACCTGCAACCATTGCATCTACTGTTTGAGTAACCATAATAATTAGGATTAAATGACTATTTATAAAGGTTTTGTCTCCTTTAAAACAATTCTAAACCTCATACCTTAAAACAGCAGCTATTTTCCCAATATCCTTTAATTGAGCACCTTCTGTTGTTTCTGTAGAAATAATATTAAATTCTGTTGAAAAGTTCTCAGCTTCTTTTTCAAATTTCTCAAGAGTCTCATCATCTACAACTTCACTTATAAGAACTTTATCTACAATACCTTGTTGTAATTTCTCCCACACCTCTTTTTCACCATATGCTACTTTTCCTGGTTTTTTATTTAATAAATCAAAAAACTCACTCATAAGTTTTTTTTCATTTACAATTTCTTCCTTAGCCAACACGTCTTCACTTTTATCTAATAATTCTTTTAAACCAAACTCTCCTGTATAACCAATATCCTTAATTCCTATTACTTTTTTCTTTAAATCACCAGTTAAAAAATCACCCTCTGCAAAATCATACTTTGTAGGGCCTGGACCACCAATAATAATTCCTTTTAGATTTTTATTTCCTAAAAATTGATCCTTAACATGAGAAGCTATTTTCTTAAGATGATCTTTTGCTGCATCTTCTCTTTGTCTCATAAAACGTGCAGCTGATTGACCTCCTGCCTTAAACTTCCCAGGAACTTGTGAATGGGTTTTTAACAATGGAATAATAGTTTTTCCTTTCAAATACGCAATATCTCCATCCCTTCTATCCAATACAATTAAACCAAATACCTCCTTGGTTTCCATCATATTTCCTAAAATATCAGTAACAAAATTCTTATCACATCTATAAATTCTAGTTTTAATGGGAACAGGAGGCTCAATACTCCACACTTTAAAGTCTTGCTGACCTTCTCTAGCAGAAACATTACCTGAGAAGCAAGCTAATCCATGATCAGGAGTCTTTTTAAATAATCGTAAGTGAGAAACCATTTTTTCCAAAGCATCTATAACATTTTTTTTAGTAGAAGAAGACTTAATATTAGTTGCAGTTCCTTGTTCATCTTGTAACTGTTGAATAACCTTTACAATATCATATCCTTGAGGAATATATACTGTTATAAACTCAGTATGACGAGCCTTATGACTATCTAATTCTTTAACAAATTTCTTCAAATCATGCTTTTGTTTTGTTGAAAGATCCATATTATGTAGGGTAAATACAGAATTTATAAATGTCTCTATTTATACCCTAAGTGATTTTACTTTAACCTTTAAAACCGATACTTTTTTAAATCGTTCCTGTCTCCTATTAAAAATTCCCTCTTGTATTTAGTAAGGGGGCTATAGGGTAGCTTGGAATCATCCTTTCTGGTTTGGGACCAGACGACCCCGGTTCAAATCCGGGTAGCCCCATACCTTTCAAGAATATTCACAAAAAATGGCAGAAAAAGAAAAACTAGGGTCTGTAAAAAGATTTGGACCAAGATACGGAAGAATTAATAAAATACGAGTTGCAAAACTAGAAGGTTCTGCAAGAAAAAGCCATAAATGTCCTTATTGTCGATATGAAAAAGTAAAGAGAAAATCAGCAGGGATTTGGAACTGCCTTAAATGTAATGAAACTTTCACAGGAAAAGCTTATATTCCTATAACAAAAAACTAAGAGGCAAAAAATGGTAAGATATAAATGTTTTCAATGTAATAAAAAAGTGACTGAAGATTATATTAAAAAAAGAGTAAGATGCCCTTACTGTGGATCTAAATTATTATTTAAACCACGTTCCACTATCACAAAAGTAAAGGCAAGATGAATAAAACAATAACAATCAAAAAAGACGCAGATATCATGTTCAATGCTTTACATCAAGAAGCCTTTGAAACTGAGAGATGTAAGGTTACAATAACAAAAAAACCAAACTTGACATTCAATATTAAAGCAAAAGATAAATCTGCTTTTAAAGCAGGAACAACATCAGTAAAAAAAGCAATAACAGTGTTTAAAAAAATACAACAGATAAAATGACAGCAGAAACAGATCAAAAAATTCAAAAATTGCAATTATTTGAACAAAACGCTCAGCAACTACTTGCTCAAAGGCAGCAATTCCAACAACAATTAATTGAAATTGAATCTGCATTAAGCGAAATTGGAAAAACCAATTCTTCTTACAAAATTATAGGGAACATCATGGTTGAATCTTCAAAAGAGGATATTGAGAAAGATTTAAATGAAAAAAAGAAAATGATCGAGCTTCGAATTAAAACATTTGAAAAACAAGAAGAAGATATTAAAGAAAAAGCAAAAAAACTCCAAGAAGAAGTTTTGAAAAACATGGAAGAGAAAAAATGAGTGAAACAATGACATTAAATCAAGAAGCACAAATGGTTATAGCAAAGATTGAAGAGTTACTAGAAGATGAACTCGTAACCAAAAATGTTAAAGCAAAACTTCAAAATATTAGAGAATTACTAAAAAGTGCAGAAGAAGTTGATTCAGTGATTGTTGAAAAAGCGTTAGATGAAGTTGAAGATGTTAATGAAGATCCTAATATTCCTTCTTTTATTAGAGAAGATATTTTAAATGTTACAAGTATGCTTTCTGCACTAAAGTAATTATTTCTTCAATTTTAGAACTTGATTTTTTGTCAAAAAAGTATTAGGCACAAATAAAGTATCTCCATTTTTTGTTTTGATTTTCGATTCAACATGAGTTATCTCTATAATAGTTCCCTCTACTTCATTCACACGTATCTTATCTCCAACTTTTACAAATCCCTTATTTTGCAAAAATAATCCTGCAATAAAATTAGGGACAAAATCTTTGATACTTAATAAAATAGTTAACAACACTAAAAGGATAATACCTCCTAATATAATATTAAACGCTAAGGTTTGAATTCCTAACCTGTTTAAAGCTGCTATAATAAATACAAAATAAATAATGTATTTTACAGTTGCACTAACAAACTCATTAACACCTATTTTAACACCTGTTATTTTTTTAATTATTTTATCTAATTCAATCTCCTTTAATATTTTTGTTAACACTTTATAGGCTAACCTACCTAATACCAATCCAATTAACAAGATAATAAGCGAAATCGCTAATCTTGTAAATAAAGGATCTAATATTTTCTGCACATCTAAAAATAAATCAATAGGGTTTGCCATAAGTTCCTTATTATTCAAGTGTTTTTAAAAGTTTCCAATAAATAGAATCCCTTACCTTACAATAACCTTTTAAAGTAATCTTATTTCTTACAAAGAATGGAACTTAAATCAAATGCAGATAAAATTAAAGAATTAGAAAAAGAAGTAGCTTCAACTAAATACAATAAAGCTACTCAGCATCATATTGGTTTAATTAAAGCAAAAATAGCAAGATTAAAAGACAAACAAGAAGCTCGTTCATCTGGAGGAGGAAAAGGAGAAGGTTACTCTATAAAAAAATCAGGAGACGCTTCTGCAATACTCTTAGGATTTCCTTCAGTTGGTAAAAGTACTTTATTGAATGTATTAACAAATGCAAAAAGCCCTGTAGGTTCGTATGATTTCACAACACTAACTGTTATTCCTGGTTCTTTAACCTATAAACATGCTAAAATTCAAATTTTAGATGTTCCAGGTATTGTTTCTGGTGCTGCTTCTGGAAGAGGAAGAGGAAAAGAAGTTCTCGCTGTTATCAGAAACGCTGATTTAATATTAATGGTAATAGATGCATTACAACCTAAACAATATAATAAAATTCTCAAAGAAGTTTTTGATACAAAAGTAAGAATCAACCAATTAAAACCTGATGTGAGGATAACTAAACATCCTCGTGGAGGTATTAGAATTGGAAAAACAGTAAAGCTTGACATGAAAAATGAAACCATTTCTTCTATTCTTAGGGAATTTAGAATATCAAATGCAGATATTTTAATTAGAGAAAAAATTGATGAAGATCAATTAATTGATATTATTGAAGGGAATAGAAGTTACGTACCTGCTGTAACAATTTTAAACAAAGCAGATTTATTGGATAAAAAATCTTTAGCAAAAGTAAAAAAAGAAATAAAACCTGATTTAATTATATCAGCTCAAAAAAAGATTAATATTGATAAATTAAAAGAACTTATTTTTCAAAAACTTAATTTTATTAGAATTTATTTAAAAGAAATTAATCAAGCTGCTGACATGGAAGAACCCTTAATTGTAAAGAAAGGATACACAGTAGGTAATGTTTGTGAACGCTTACACAAAGATTTTGTTAATAAATTCAAATATGTTCGCCTTTGGGGTCCATCTGCAAAGTTCCCTGGACAAAAATTCTTAAAATTAGAAAAAGTGTTGCAGGATAAGGATGTGCTTGAAATTCACTTAAATTAGTAAAGCTTTTTAAAATAAAGAATATATATCAAACTATGGTAAAGATTATCTGGGATTTCAATGAATTTATGGAGTCTGATTTCAAAAGTTTATCCATTGGGCTTACCCCATCAGGCCATCTTCATTTAGGATTTCTCTCAACTTTAGCTTGTTGTCTTTTATATCTTAAAGAACATCCAAAAACAGATCTTATTATTACAAACGTTGAAAACTCATTAGCCTCTGATGTTGAAAAATATAATTATAAGCCATTAAGATTCCAATATTTAGAAAAAGATGGATTAATTATACCAAAAAATAGAGAAGCAAAAAAAGATAGAGATTTAGTAGGTAAAAGAATCCATGGAGAATTAAATAATCTCATTTGGCGCTTGATTCAGATATTAGATACTCACACTAAAGAAGAGATCCGAGTAATTAAAAAATCATTCATCCCACCAAAACATAGAAAATTTCTTGAGTTAAAAGAAAACAGAATATATCATATTTTTAACAATCATATTTATATTTATAGCTTCCTTAGAATATTGGAAAAAGACAAAAGTTTTAGACAAAATTTATTTAAGTTATTAACAGATCTTGATTTTGCCAAAGTGGCCAATCCTTTATTTACTCTCAATTTTAAATTAACAACAATTGGTCAAAGATCAAGTACTGGGAAAACATCTCCAGCATATTCTTTCCAAGTTCTTGCAAGATTATATTGCCCTGATTGTTTTGATGTTTGTCCTGGATGGAGTAAAGTAATTTTAAATGATAAAAATTTTAGAGTTCCTACAATTGCTTCTAAATGTGAAAACCCAAATTGTCCAAGAGGTAGTGGAAAAATAGGCCAAGATGGAATGATATATCATAAAATGAAAGATGATATTGATGAAGTAGAAATACATTTTATGCTAAATTCTTTAAGAGATTTTTTCCCTCCATTTAGTGCAGATTGTCATGTATTCGGAGGAGATTACTTTCAAATACTTTCAGAATTCACTGGAAAGCCTCAAGTAAACAAAATAGCCAGAATGTTTGAATTCTTGGAAAGAAAAACAGGTCAACAAAAAGTACTTTTTGGTGGTCCCTTGATTACAATAGGTGGTGAAAAAATGGCTAAAACTGGAACTTCGCTCAATCTTAATCAAATTAAAAAAATTAAGCCAGTTTTCCTGAACATAGTTAAAAAACTTGAAGAATTACGATCTAAAAGGTTCCCCAAAGGTATTCAAATCGAATATGAAGAATTAATGAAAAGAGTCGCTTAATTATAATACGAGAATAAAAACAAGAACATTTATAAATAAATATAAAACCTTAGTAATTGGTGAATACACATGGCAAAGAAAAAAACAGCAAAATCACAATCTCAACCACAAGCATCAGGTGAGGAACAAGTAGGTTTTCATAAAGGAGCATTAGCTACCTTAGCAAAAGAAAGAGAAGAATTAGGAAGAATTCTACAAATAGTTGAACAGCTTATGCAAATGCACGTTAAAGCATTAAAAGACTTAGGAATAGATCTTGAAAAAGCAGCTAAAGAAGCTCAAAAAGCTGGTGGTGGAACCGCAACTCCTGCAGCAGCTGGTAGACCAAAGAAACCTATAGAAGACTTATTGAGATAATTAATCTTGTTTTAAATTTGGTATAAATGGAACTGATTCTATATCAATAGATTTACTAAGATAATCATATATAGTCTTTCTATTAATACCTTTTTGATCTAACTCTTCCATTAAACGAGAAGCCCTTTTTCTCATATCTTTAAAGTCTTCATCTTCAAGATGAATAGCTCCTTGATGATTATTTGATTTTAATTCTTGAAGAAAACTTTCAGTATCTCTTTGGGTTAGCATAATTGTATTTCTTGTATGAGTCATAAAATCAGGGTCATAATTCACTAATCCTTGCTTAAATAAACAATAATGAATTAATTGTCTGTCCATTATTTCCATTAATCCTAATGCATGTAAGGTCCCAATATATTGACCCACTTTTTCAGTAGAAAATTGTGAATTCATCATATCTGGTAAATACTCTCTCACAAACCATAATTTATCTTCTTGAGAATCTACAATTGCCATCTCAGGGGTAAGTCTAGAGATATTACCATCAAAATCTTGATATATTTGTTCTAATGCCAAAAGTAATTGAGGTTCTGGAACATACATAACTTGATTGTCTTTACTAGGTATTAATAGATCAGTTTCAGCCTGCCTTTCATCTTCCTCTGTAACAAGCTCATCACTTTTTTCATATTGGTCACTTGCTTTTATATCAAATCTATTTCCGAAATGTTTTATTGCCTGCTTTTTCACAATTCCATCAAGAGGATATCTTCGTGCTTCCCTCAAAATAACTTGAGTCCCATCTTCACTAACTAAATAAACAATACTTGGTAACTTAAGAATACCTTTATCAAAATTCTTTCTTTCACCAATATCATAGGTTGTTGTTGTACCATCATCAAATGTAACATCAGCTTGAAATTCACCTACTTCAGGCAAAGTTTTTGTCCAATCACTAATAAGTCTTTCAGAAGGATCAGATTTATGTCCTGATCTTCCATCTCTCATAGCACGATATCTCCTAGAACTACCCATATTTTGAAAACTAACATTTGAATCTACTAAAGGTTCTAGATCTTGATACATTGTCTGAAAAATTTGTTCTGCAGGGATATCAGTACCTTGATACTTAAGTCTAATTTCCCTAGGTTTTTTATTAATAAATCCCCCTGCCATACCATTCATAATATCAAAACCCCTTTATAAACCTTATGTTTTTTAATTACTTCTAAGTGGTAAAATATTGCTTCCTTAAATATTTTCAATATAGAAAATAAATAACTAAATGCTAAATATAGATTCCCCCACATATTTAGACAGAATGCTCTATGTATTTTTAAATATATGCTAAATTACCACCTAAAAGTAGCTAGTTCAACCTTCTAACCTTACCTACAAAATTAAGAACATTCCCATTATTTACCTTTCCACAGCCCATATAATCACTACCTGACTTAATAATCACAAATCCCTTCTCTTTACCTGTATATTCAATGTCATGACCTTGTAACCATTCTTTATGATCTTTAACAATAACAACTCCTTTTGTAGCTTTTGGACCAATAATTTGAGAACCCTCAATACTCAATCTTAATTCATCATTACGTAATTCTCCAAAATAAATCCCTAATGAAGAAACATTTAATTTTTTCAAATCCAATTCAAAAACTTCTTTATTTACAGCATAAATTTTATCTTTCTCAGTTTTCAAAAATGCATACTCCATTTTTTCATCAAAACCAAACTGACTTTTCAATAAAGAATACATTGGTTTGAGTTCACGTGTGTTTAGAATTGTTAATTTCATTATACGCCCCAAACAGGATTTTCTTTACGCATAATCTCAGCTATTTCTTTCATCAATCCCTTCTCTTCAACTGATAAATACTGTTTCAATTCTTTCAACTTCTTAAAATCATCTTCAGGAATAAAACTAAAAAGTGTATCTCCTTCATTAATTTGCCTTCCAATAGTTACTCCATCCATACTAATAGCAACCTGCTTTCCTTTTTCAGCTGTTTCAACATTTTCCTTATCAGCTTGAATCCCTTTTATTGTAGATAATTCAACACCTTCTTTTTTCATAACAGGAGTATTATTACGCAATGTTCCTTGCTCAACTGAAACACCAATAACAGCAGGATTACTCTGTCTAAAAATATAACCTTTTAATGATTCTAATTTACAAGGCATGACAATATTCCCTAATTTCTTTTTCTCCAAAGAACTTTTTTTAGCAACCTTCCATTTTTCATAATCATCTATAATTTGATAGATAACATTATGTGTTATGATCTTAACACTTTTACTATCACTCTCTGATGTAACATTAAATCCTAAAACAGCTACAAGCAAAGGATCTTCCTCTTTATTAGCCTCAGCTTCTGCAATATCTTTTTTTGAGATATTACCAACTGATGCTTTCTTAATCATGACTTTTTTATCTTGTAATAATCTAATCAAAGCTTCTAAACTTCCTAAAGAATCTGCTTTAACAATAACTCCTTTTCCTTCTGTTTCAATAATAACCTCATCAACCTGCTCCTGAATATCTTCCTTAACCTTTTTTAAATCTCCTCGAACAGATTGCAATGGCATTCCACTAATAGCATTTTCAATTTCATTACCTGATATTCTTACACCTGTTGCTGCTACTACCTTTTTTACAGATTTAAATGCACCTTTACTATCTCGCATCTCTACTAATTCTTTTGGCTCAAATAAAGATTTAACTTTAGTAAGTAAAGGTTCTTCTATTCCACCAATTACAATATCATCTCCAACTTTGAGTGTTCCATCATAAAGTATAACATCAATTGCTTTTCCAATACCCTTTACTTCTTTAACTTCTAAAATTGATCCTTTTGCAGGACCTTTTAAATCACACTCTAATCCTTTTTCTAAAAACTTTTGAGCTAATCCAGATATCACCATTAATAACTCTGGAATACCTTCTCCTGTTTCTGCTGATACAGGAACTATTCCAATTTGTTGAGTATAATCAGTAACTCTATCAAACCTATCCCCATTAAATCCTAATTTTGATAATTCTCCAACAATTTCATATAATTTTGTATCTAATAATTTTCCTACACTTTCTCCTTGAGAACTAATATTTTGTAATAAAGCAGTTTCACTTTTTCTCCAGCCATTAATCATATCAATTTTATTTCCTGCTATAACAAATGGAGTTTTACTTGCTTTTAAAATTTCAATAGCTTCAATGGTTTGAGGCTTAAATCCTTCTTTAATATCAATAACAACAATTGCAATATCTGCTAAATTTCCCCCTCTTTTTCGCAATGAAGTAAAAGCTTCATGTCCAGGAGTATCAATAAATAACAATCCAGGAATAGTAAAATCCATTTTCATGGTTTTCAATAAATCACCACATATTTTCTTAATAATATCTAAAGGAATAATAGAAGCTCCAATTGCTTGAGTAATAGATCCTGCTTCGCTTTTAACAATAGCAGTACCTCTAATTTTATCTAAAATACTACTCTTACCATGATCCACATGCCCAAGTGTTGCACATATTAAGCTTCTCTTTGTTGTCATAACCAGAAGAGGATTAAATCTCTATTTAAAGTTAACCTTCAAAACACCCCCATTTATTTTAACTACTTAATAATAATCTATGATAGTAAGTAATAAGTCAACACTTGGTTGCTCTTAGGTTCTGAAATATATTTTGAC
>CALCXY010000086.1 GCA_937906345.1 Candidatus Woesearchaeota archaeon
TAGTTTTAATTAAACCTGATGGTGTTCAAAGAGGCATTATAGGTGATTTAATTTCACGATTTGAAAAAGTAGGATTGAAAATATCAGCATCAAAATTAGTGCATATTGATAAAGCGTTTGCAAAAAAACATTACAAAGCTCATGTTTCAAAAGAATTTTACAAAGGTTTAGAGGAATCAATCACATCAGGACCTGTTATGGCAATTGTTTTTGAAGGATTACATTGTATAGAGATTGTTAGAAAAATAGTTGGCCCAACAGAGCCAAGAACAGCACCTCCTGGAACTATTCGAGGAGATTACTCAAGTCATTCTTACGAATACACAGATCCTAAAAATATTGCAATTAGGAATTTAATTCACGCTTCTACTTCAAAGAAAGAAGCGGATGATGAGATCAAGCTTTGGTTTTCAGAAGGCGAGATTTTTGATTATGATTTAGTTCATGAGAAGCATACTCGGTAAAAAGTTTTATTTTTCTTAAGTTTTTTTAATTATGATTGTTCTATAGATTGTAAATAAGGATATCCATTATTAATATCTGGACTTATGGCCCAAATATTTGTAAAATCCCAAGATTCTGGATAACTAGATTGATCTTTTAGTTGAATAGTGGTTTTGCCATCTCCACCTGCACTTGAAGGCTGATTGCTAGTTACAGTGTCCCAGAATGAATTTGAAGTACTTCCTCCCTCATTCTCACCTACTAAACCACCAATATTTTCACCTGTTCCGCTCACACTACCAGAAGCATAAGAATTAGAAATTGATTCAAAATAGTTCTGTCCTACTAAACCACCAACCTTACTCCCTCCATTAACACTCCCAGAACCATAAGAACTAGAAATAGATCCTCTATCATTATTCCCAACTAAACCACCAACATATTCATCTCCACTCACACCCCCTAAAGAATAAGAACTAGAAATTCTTCCCTCATTCTCACCTACTAAACCACCAATAGAACCACTTCCGCTCACACTTCCTAAAGAATAAGAACTAGAGATAGTTCCACGACTGTTTTCTCCTACTAAACCACCAACTTCTTTATACCCTTTTACAATTCCAGAAAAATAAGATCCAGAAACAACTCCTCGGTTGTCCCCTACTAAACCACCAACATATTCCTTTCCACTAATTTCTCCTCCTACTATGCCAACATCACTTATAACCATATCATAATCAGTCGACCCGAATAATCCTATATACTCCATTCCAGGCCTGTTTATATATAAATTCCATATGACATAATCTTGCCCATCAAATGAACCTATAAAGGGATTGCCAGGATCTTCATTAGGCTTAAATCCTTCAGCAACACCATAATTATCCACATTCCAATTTACAGTATCAGAACAATCAATATTATTTTGTAATTGGTAGTTAGCAGTTACATCTTCATTCATCCTCTGCAGATCATCACAATTACATAAAGGAATAGGATCCTGCGCAGCATCAAAACAACTCATACAAGATGCTCCATCTTCTGAATCCTGACAACCACCAGCACATTCAAACGAATGTAAATTTTTATCGACACAAATTGTTAAAAAACCTTGTTCTTCACCTACCCCACATTTGAGGTCAGCATTATTACATCCCTGCTCAATAGGCTGAACAAGTTGTAAATGAGGATACCCTTCATTAACATCAGAGCTTATAGCCCAAACACTAGTAAAATCCCAAGCATCAGGATAAGAAGATTGATCTTTCATCTGAGCAGAGGTTTTACCTTCCCCACCAGAACTTGAAGAAATTCCGCTAGAATCAATATCCCAAAAAGAACTAGAAACAGATCCATGATAGTTCTGTCCTAATAAACCACCCACATTACTATTTCCATTTACACTTCCAGAACCATAAGAACTAGAAATAACTCCTCTATCGTTAAACCCTGCTAAACCACCAACATATTCATCTCCACTCACACTCCCAGAACCATAAGAACTAGAAACAGATCCACTTTGGGTATTACCCCCTACTAAACCACCAACATGACTAATTCCATTTACACTTCCAGAACCATAAGAACTAGAAACAGATCCAATATGGTTCCATCCTACTAAACCACCAACTAAATTACCATTTCCACTCACATCAACAATTGCATAAGAACGAGAAATAACTCCTTGATCGTTAAGCCCTGCTAAACCACCAACCCGATTAAATCCATTAATTTCTCCACCCTCTATACCAACATCCATTATGTTATTCGTATTTCTTCCAAATAATCCTACACTATCTGTATTAGGCCTGTTTATATATAAATTCCATATGACATGGCCTTGCCCATCAAAAACTCCACCAAAATTAATTGGCTCAAATCCTTCAGCAACACCATCACCATCCTTATCCCAATTTACAGTATCAGAACAATCAATATCATTTTGTAATTCATAATTAGCCCCCATATTTTCATTCATTCTTTGTAAATCCTCACAATTGCATAAGGGAATAGGATCTTGAGTTGAGTCAAAACAACTTATACAAAAGGATTTATCTTGATTATCTTGGCATCCATTTCCACATTTCATCCTATTTAATTTTCTGTCAACACAAGTTGTCAAAAAATTATGACTAGTGCCTGTTCCACATCTTAAGTAATTAATATTACATTCTTTTTTAATTTCATCAGGTTGCAAATAAGGATAACCCTCATTAATATTTTCATCAATCATCCATGTTTTTGTGAAATCCCAAGATTCTGGATAGGTTGATTGGTCTTTTAATTGAGCAGTGGTTTTACCTTCTCCACTTGCACTTGAAGACATTCCACTAGTATCAGTATCCCAAAAAGAATTTGATGATTGTCCCCAATAGCTAATTCCAACTAAACCACCAACATTACTGTTCCCACTCACAATCCCAGAAGCATAAGAGTTCTCAATATCTTCATAGCTCTCTCCTACTAAACCACCAACATTACTATTTCCCTTCACATCCACAATAGCATAAGAGTTCTCAATTTCTCCACTATTCTTTCCAATTAAACCAGCAACATTACTATTCCCACTCACAATCCCTGAAGCATAAGAATTTAAAGTTATTCCAAAAGAGGATTTACCTACTAAACCACCAACATTATTTTGACCATTCACACTCCCAGAATAATAAGATTTAAAAATTGTTCCATCAAAGTTCTCCCCTACTAAACCCCCAACATATTCCATTCCATTTATATTTCCTCCTTCTAAACCAACAAATCTGATAAATGCATTACCCTCAGTTTTTCCAAATAATCCAACATAATCCATGCCATGTCTGTTTATGTATAAATTCTTTATGACATTATCTTGACCATCAAAAACTCCACTAAAACGGATTGGATTAAAACCTTCAGCAACACCATCACCATCCTTATCCCAATTTACAGTATCAGAACAATCAATATCATTTTGCATTTCATAATTAGCATTTACATTTGAATTCACATTTTGTAAATCACCACAACTACATAATGGAATAGGATCTTGCGTAGCATCAAAACAACCACAAAATGCTCCATTCCCTGAATCTTGACAAGAATTTTCACATTCAGTAGAAATTAAATGATTATTAATACAAGAAGTCAAAACATCTTGATCATCTCCAGATCCACAAGTAGCAGGAACAGGTTCACACCAATCCTCACCATGCACAGTAATCTCCTCAAAAACCCAATTCCAAACATCCCAATTGCCATTCTCATCAGCCTCACCAACAGCAAAGAACAACAAATACTCTCCTGTTTCCAAATCACTTGGAAGATTTATCTCAGCATCTAAAAACTCAACTAATACTTCCTCACAACTTCCACCACAACAAGACTCGTCTTGCAGGTTCAAAAAAGCATAATTCTCATCATCAAAACAAGAAGGAGAACTTTTCACCACAAAATCCAACCAACCATTAGAAGTATGATCAACAAGACCACCAGACAAACCAGACTCAGGAACTTTATACAAATAAACCTTCTTAAAAACCAACCAAGGACTACCACTCCCAGGATCCAATTGCAAATTAATACCATCACCAGAATCAAAAAAACCACTAGGAACCTCTTCCAACAAAGAAACAGATAATTGGTCCATCACAAACACATTTGCTTGTCCAACAGGACTTGAAGGAAAACCACCAGAAAAAGAACCAGAATCAGCACAAGAAAATAACAAAAACAAACAAAACAACCCAAAATATAAATTAAACCTCATACCATCATAAATTCAGTAACCAAGTATATAAAATTTATGATTGATCAAAAGCCATCAAATAAGGATAACCATCATTAACATCTATTGCCTAAACATTATTGAAATCCCACCTAAAAAATAGAAAAAACCAAAACATTTATATATAAGTTAGTATATTTTATATATCAAAAGATATATTTTAGTGATTAAAATGCAAAAACTAAAGATAAACAAATCCGAGATTATTGTTAAACGAGACAGCACTATAAAGAGATATCCAAATCTCAATACCGTCCTTATGGTAGAGGATTTTTTAGAAAAACACAGAGACATGCCTATGACAATAGCGAAATTAAGAAAAAAACTTCCTAAACAAGTTATGCATCAAACTCTTAAAATTATTTTAGAGTATCTTTGGAAAAGTGGGAAAATTATTTATGGCCCGAAAGGTATTCAATGGATTTATGCTGAGCCAGAACACCTTAAGAAAATGTTAGAAGATGCTTTAGAGGTGTAAAATGTTTGCAGGTAAGGAAGTAAGAATTCTCTTAAAAGGTCAGGCAAAAGAGGCATATCTCAATCTTAAGCAACGGAATGATAAAGAAGCAAAAACTCTGCTAAACTCTTTTAATCGTGTAAAAGAAATTCTCAAAAATAATCCTATGTATGGAGATCCCATCAGGAAAGGCCTGATTCCTTTGGAATTGAAAAAAATCGGAATCAAAAACCTGTATAGAGTTGAACTTTCAAATTATTGGAGAATGTTATATACTCTGGAAGGTAATGAAGTTGATATTTTCTTGTTTGTATTAAACATCGTTGATCACAAACAGTATGATAAAATGTTTAAGTATAAATAAATAGCCTAAATGCTGTATCAGCACAAAACAGAAGATAATGAATACCCTTTATAATTTACAATAAACAAAGAAACAATTAAAATATGAAGTATTTATTACTTTTGTCTCAATACCTTTTAACTAGACATACTTTGCAAATAAGGATAACCACCATTAACACCAGAACTTATTGTCCAAACATTATTGAAATCCCAAGAACCAGGATAAGAAAATTGATCTTTTAATTGAGCAGTGGTTTTACCATCTCCGCCTGCACTTGAGGTCTTGCCGCTAGAATCAATATCCCAAAAAGAACTAGAAACAGATCCATAAGAGTTAATCCCTACTAAACCGCCAGTATTCGAATACCACTTTTCTCCTTCACTCACACTCCCAGAAGCATACGAACCAGAAATAACCCCTCTATCGTTACTTCCTACTAAACCACCAATAAACCACCCTCCACTCACACTCCCAGAAGCATACGAACTAGAAATAGATCCTCCTCTATCATTAAGCCCTACTAAACCACCAACCCGTTGACCTCCATTAACAATTCCAGAAGCATAAGAACTAGAAATAGTTGTTCCTTCACGATTGTACCCTACTAAACCGCCAACATCCGCTCCCCCCCTCACACTTCCTAAAGCATACGAACCAGAAATAGACCCTTGAAAGTTCTGTCCTACAAAACCACCAACATACCTACTTCCACTCACACTCCCAGAAGCATACGAACCAGAAATAGACCCTCTAAAGCTATTCCCTACTAAACCCCCAACATATTCCTTCCCACTTACAGTCCCTAAGCTATAAGAATCTGAAATTATTGCATTTTGGATGTTTACACCTACTAAACCACCAACATAACTATTTCCACTCACACTCCCAGAACCATACGAACCAGAAATAGACCCTTGAAAGTTCTGTCCTACCAAACCACCAACATGACTATTTCCACTCACACTCCCAGAAGAATAAGAACCAGAAATAGACCCTTGAAAGTTCTGTCCTGCTAAACCACCAACATAACTATTTCCACTCACACTCCCAGAAGAATAAGAACCAGAAATAGACCCTCTATCTTTACTTCCTACTAAAACACCAACAAACGAATCTCCATTAATTTCTCCACCTTCTATACCTACACCACTTATGATTGCATTATCATGAGTAAATCCAAATAATCCTACATTATTTGTTTTAGGCCTATTTATATTTAAATCCCTAATAATATGCCTTTGACCATCAAGTGAACCTTTAAATCCATTTCTAGCATCACCAATAGGCATAAAACCTTCAGCAACACCACCATCACCATCATCCCAACTAACAGTATCACCACAATCAATATCTCCTTGTAATTTATAATTCGCAGTTACATCCTCATTCATCCTCTGCAAATCACCACAACTACATAACGGAATAGGATCCTGCCCAGCATCAAAACAACTGCAAAATCCTCCATTACCTAAATCCTGACAACTAAATTCACATTCAGAAGAAATTAAATGATTATCAATACAAGAAATCAAAACATCTTGATCATCTCCAGATCCACAAGTAGCAGGAACAGGTTCACACCAATCCTCACCATGCACAGTAATCTCCTCAAAAACCCAATTCCAAACATCCCAATTGCCATTCTCATCAGCCTCACCAACAGCAAACAACAACAAATAAGATCCTGTTTCCAAATCACTTGGAAGAGTTATCTCTGTATCTAAAAACTCAACTAATACTTCTTGACAATCACCACCACAACAAGACTCATCTTGCAGATTCAAAAAAGCATAATTATCATCATCAAAACAAGAAGGAGAACTTTTCACCCCAAAATCCAACCAACCATTAGAAGGATGATCAACAAGACCACCAGACAAACCAGACTCAGGAACCTTATACAAAAAAACCTTCCTAAAAACCAACCAAGGACTACCACTCCCAGGATCCAACTGCAAACTAATACCCTCACCAACATCAAAAAAACCACGAGGAACCTCCTCCAACAAAGAAACAGACAACTGATCCATCACAAACACATTAGCCTGACCAACAGGAGAAGAAGGAACACCAAAAGAACCCTCATTAGCACAAGAAAATAACAAAAACAAACAAATAAACATAATTAGTAAAGTATACCTCATAACATAATAAATTCAGTAAACAAGTATATAAAATTTATGATTGATCAAACACTTGCAAATAAGGATAACCCTCATTAACATCAGGACTTATTACCCATACCGTGTTAAAATCCCAAGTATCAGGATATGTTGATTGGTCTTGCATTTGAGAAGTGGTTTTACTTTCTCCTCCTGAACTTGAAGCCCTCCCACTAGATCTAATATCCCAAAAAGAACTAGAGATATCTCCTTCAAGATTATATCCTACTAAACCACCACCATCATGCCCACTTGCACTCACTCTTCCAGCAGCATAAGAACTAGAAATAACTCCTCCATTGTTACGCCCTATTAAACCACCGACAAGCGCATACCCACTCACACTCCCAGAAGCATAAGAATTAGAAATAACTCCCCCATCGTTTAACCCTATTAAACCACCAATATTAATATCATAATCACTCTTAACATTTCCAGAAGCATAAGAACTAGAGATAGAACCTACAGCATTTTGTCCAACTAAACCACCAACATTACTATATCCATTCACATCCACAATAGCATAAGAACTAGAAATAGAACCTTTAAAGTTAAGCCCTACTAAACCACCACCATAATTTCTGCTAGTAACACTTCCAGAAGCATAAGAATTAGAAATTGTTCCACCAAATATCTTCCCCACTAAACTACCAACATATTTCCCTCCACTAATCTCTCCACCTTCTAAACCTACACCCCTTATGAAG
>CALCXY010000087.1 GCA_937906345.1 Candidatus Woesearchaeota archaeon
ATTTATATGAAAATAGAAGATATAAAAAATCATGAATGGACAAAAATATTCGCAGATAAATTTTGCACGTTGCAATGTTCTTTATTAGGAAATCAACATACTAAGCTTTATCATGATATTTTAAGGTTTGGGTTACATCATGTAATTTATACTTCCAAAAAAGGATATCATGTGTGTTACTGGAGAAAAGATGAATGGGAATCCTATGCAAAGAAAGCAGCTGATTTAGTTATCAAAGACAATAAAAAAATTGAAGAATGGTGCTCCTTTGTTAAGGAAAAAACAGTTCAAATTCAAAATCTCATGGATTCATTAGCAGGAAAAATCATTTCATTAAAAGAATTTGAAACTTTAAAAAATCTATTAGATAATTATAACCCATTTTATACTTCTGTAAAGCATTTTGTTAATTTCATACCAAAAGATCTCCAAGAAAAATTCCTGCCAATGCTCGATGAAAATAGGCTCTTTACTGAAAATATTTTTCCAAATATTGAGAAATTTTTCATCCAATTAGCAAAAGAAATAGAAAAAAAGGAAAAAGTCCCTTTTAACTTAATCTTAGAACTTCAATATCCTGAATTTCAAAATTATTTAAAAAATTCAATCCTTCAAGATAAAAATATTCTAGAGCAAAGATACGATCACAACGTCCAATTATATGAAAATGGAGTTTCCTCATTATTAACAGGAGAAGAAGCTGAAAAAATTGAAGACCAAATCCATAATCAACAAGTTTCAGAAGAAATCAAAGGACAAACAGGCTACCCAGGAATTGCTAAAGGTAAAGTTAAAATCATTTTCGATCCAAATAAAGCATCACACTTTGAAAAAGGAGACATTCTAGTAACTAACATGACAAGGCCAGAATTCGTTCCCTTAATGGAAAAAGCTGCTGCAATAGTTACAGACTCTGGAGGCCTACTCTGCCACGCAGCTGTTGTAGCTAGAGAAATGAAAAAAACAACCTTAATAGGAACAGAAAAAGCAACTAAAATCCTAAAGGATAATGACTTAGTATTAGTAGATGCTGAGAAAGGTATTATAAAGAAACTGTAAATACATAATACTTATGGAGCATATAGACTAAGCTTAAAGGCTCCCCAACTCCTTGGGCGGCGGAGGGGTATAATAGTCAAGCTAATTGTTCGCTGGCGGCAATCACCTCATCACAACATTATTTTCACAAGAATTTGGCTGGAGGGAAAGCAATCATCTAAAAATCACATACAAATCCAATCTTATCCCAAAATATTTATAAACCCCAATACTCAAAACATCTTATGCCAAAACTAATAAACAAAAAAACAATCCAACAAGCTTTACAAAGAGCTAAAGAATTAGAAAAGAAACACATCAATTCAAAAGAAGAACTAGCTTCTCATGAAAAACTTTTCTTAAAGCAATCTAAAAAAGCTTTAAACTTATTAGAAAAAATAGAAGAAGGATATAAAAAAAAGAAAAAGTAATTATCTTCCTCTTGCCATTTTAGCCATGGATACATCTCCTGCTTTATCTAAAAAGTAAAGATATCCTGACTCTTTTTTAACTCCTACTTTAGCAACTTTTTCTTTTTTGGCTTTTCCTTTTTTCTTTCCGCCACGAGCCATTTTAGCTCTTGAGATATCTCCTTGTTTATCGATATAGTATAGATATCCTTTTTCTCTCTTAACTCCAACCTTTGCTACTTTTTTTGCCATTATGGTAACCTCCCAATGTAATCAAAAATTTGATTTCAATTATTTTCCAATTTCTCCTGCTATATAAATGTTTTGATTAACCCTTTAGTAACGTTCTAATTTTTCAATCTTGCCAATGTCTTTTGGAGAGATACTAGCCCCATCAATTTTTAATCCCCAGAGTAACGCATCTAATAATTCATCCTTTGCATTTGGAATAGCCATTTTGTAAGAATCTAATAACCCAATTTCATAAGCAATAGTAACTAATTCAATAGATCGAATAACTTTTACATCTTTTACAATCTCACTAAACTCTTTCAGTTTCTCTTTATCGAGAGTTATATGGGTATGGAATTTTCTCCCTAACAATTTTAAAAGCCTTGCAGGATTTTCTATAAGTTGTCTAGTAGTGCGTTCATCAACAACTAAAGCATCTGATTTATGATGTAACACTAACGCTAAAGCAGCCATCTCACCTAAATGCACAATTTGTAAATTCTTTCCTCTACCTTGAAAAATACTATTAGCTAAGTTCAATAATTTTTCAGTATCATGTTTGATGTGTTTATCTGTAAATAATTCTAATGTTCCTTTGTTTATTTCTCTATTTACTTGCATTGCTTCAAATTTGAATCTTTTGGTTTTAAGTGGCCTTTCAATGAGTTCTTGTTTCACACCCTCTGTTATTAAAAATTTACCACGATATTGTTTTTTTAAATCTCCAAGAATCCAAAGAAGATTATTCATAGTTAAACTGATAATAGGTCCTGCATCAAATACTAAGTTTTTCATAATCCAAATATCTCCCGAGCAAATTCGATTCTTTGTTTAACTGGAATTTCTTCATCAACAAACTCAGTTAACGTAGTTTTCCCCATATAATCTAATAATTCCCATTGAGAAATACCAAGCAACTCTGATGTCCTCCCTAATGAAATTCCTTGAGCGTGCATTGCACTTCCTTTTTTTATTTTTGATTTTTCTATAACCTCTTCAATATATAATCCTAATTTTTTATCCATTTGACCAATCTGTTTTAACAATAATTTTATTTGAGGCTTATATTTTTGAAAAAGGTCATTTCTTAAAACATTCTGCAGTTTATGCAAATTTTGGATAACTGCCCTTTTAGATTTCATCCATGCATCATCACAGTGGATATCACACCTATGACTCAATTTAGAGAGTGCATAAGCAATAACAGCTATGCTAATAGAATCTTTATCCTGATACAAACTTGCTTGTTGAATAGCTTTTTCACCAATAGTTCGTAAGGCATTATTGTCATCTTTCTTTACAGCCTTAATAATTAACGCTAATGTATTGAGAAGTCCCTTTTTAACAATTGGTTCCATAAATACACTCTAGAGTTTCCTATATTTAATGTTTTCTAATCATTGTTCTAGAAAACCAATAAATATTTAAACTATCCAATTACATATGAGGTTAGTGGGAAATTATGCTGAGCAAATTAAAAAAATTTATGAAAAAGTTCTTGAAGAACATATTCAAATCTAAAAAGTCTATAAAATTAGGTTTGTATGGTCCTCCAAATGGAGGTAAAACTACTCTAGCTAATAGGATCTGTCAAGATTGGTTAGGAGAGAATATGGGTTCTGTTTCTAATATGGCTCATGAAACTAGAGAAATTCAAATCAAAGAGCAAATCACCATTAAATCAAAAGGCAAAGAAATAACATTTAATCTTGTTGATACTCCGGGTATTGCAACTAAAATTGATTATGAAGAATTTATGAAATTAGGAATGAAATCCAAAATGGCTAAAAAAAGAGCCAAAGAAGCTACTAAAGGAGTTATTGATGCAATTAAATGGTTAGATGACATGGATATTGTGATTATTGTCTTAGATGCAACAGTGGATCCATATTCACAAGTAAATATCACTATTATTGGTAATCTCGCAGCAAGAGATATACCTGTTTTAATCCTTGCGAATAAGGTAGATTTAAAAAAGGCAAATATTAAAAAGGTTCAAGCTGCATTCCCTCAGTATGATGTTATTGGGATATCTGGTAAATACGGAAACAATATTGACAAGTTTTATGAAGCAGTATTCAAATTAAGTGGATAAAAGAGGTGTATGATGTTAACATTACAAATAGTTCCTTATGCAGAAATAGTTGATTTAAGTTCAGTAGGTCGAATTAGAAAACTCCTCACAATTGCAAAACAAAACAAAATTGTATTGTTACAAGGACGTTTAAAAAAAGAAGAAGAAGCTGAATTAATCAAAACCACTATGGAAGAAATTAATAAAGATTTTAAAGGAATTGAGTTAGCAGTTATTGAAGATGCTTCATCAAAAACAGCTTCTGGAGTTGAAGCTTTGAGAGCAGGATTATCAAATTTATTTTTAGGAGATAGACAAGGCTTAACAATCATTGGCCCTGCAAATATTGTAAAAGCAATTAAAAAAGATCCTAAAAAAATAGAATTATACACTCAAGATACTAAAAAGAAAAGAAAGAAACGATAAAATGCCACACCAATGCGTTAGATGCAATATATTTTTTGATGATGGGGCAGCTGAGATTCTAAAAGGATGTTCTTGTGGAGGAAAATTATTTTTTTATATTAAGAAAGAAAAACTTGCTAAGATTAAAAAAGTTCAAAATGAAATTAATCTTACTGATAAAGATAAAAAACAGATTGAAAAGGATGTTTTTGACTTAGTAGGAAGTGATGTTGATAAAGATCAACCAGTTATTCTTGATTTGGAAGCTATTCGTGTACTAAAACCAGGCCAATATGAATTAGATTTAGTACATTTATTCAAAGGTGATCCACTTATCTTTAAATTAGAAGATGGTAAGTATATGATTGATTTAGTAGAATCCTTTGAACGCTTTAGAAAAAAATAATTACTTATCATTAACTATCTCTATAACATCTCTATGCTTAACTTCATGTTCTTTCCCAACAGTTCTCTTTGTTTTAACATCAATTGCTCTAATAAAATGATCTCCTAAATCAGTATGTATTTTATAGGCAAAATCTAATGCACTACTTCCTGAAGGAATCAAAAAACAATCAGGTAATCTATTCCCATCTTTATCTTCTAATTTGTTTACTCCACCTGGAAAAATTGCAATATACTTAAGCAGATCAAATACTGATTTATCTAAAACTTCTTGGACTCCACTATTCCCGAATTTTTCAAGCACATTATCTTTAATAAAATCCATCCCTTTTTTCTGCTTATCATTTAACTCCCCTATAATCTTAAAATCTTTATTACCTGCATGATATTCAATAAGACCATGTTTAGCTGCTTCCTTTAAAGCCAATTCTGATTCAGCTGAGCAAGGAACAAACATTTCATTAGGAAACTCTGTTTTCAACTTTTCAAAATTATCTAAAGCACCGGGAACATCAATTTTATTACACGCTATAATCATAGGCTTCCTTTTTCTACGCAAAGCAGTAGCTAATTTTTTAATAACAGTATCATCCCATTTACTGATGTCTTCTCCCATACCTAATTCTTTTATAACAGTTTCTGCAAATTTATCATCAATTCCTAATCCAGTTAAATGTCCTGCTATTGCTTTGTAAGGATTCATTTTAGTTTGTGAAACTTCTCTTGAAAATTTATCCCATCCTTTTTTAATTAATCCAAATATCCACATATCTAATTCTATCTCTAAAAACCGTACATCTTCTGCAGGATCATACTCTCCTGGATTAACACTTTCACCTTTAGCATTGGTCCCACCAGAACAATCTATTACATGAATAAGCACATCAGCTTGTCGTAAATCATCGAGAAATTGGTTACCTCGACCCATTCCTTTATGAGACCCAATTATAAGCCCTGCCACATCAATTAAATCCACTGGGACATATCTCACTCCATTTACACATTTACCTTCTCTAGGATTACATTTTACCTTAAATTCTTTATCTACACAATCTACTCTTACATATGCAATTCCATGATTGGGATCTATTGTAGTAAAAGGATAATTAGCTATCTCAGCTTGAGCAAGAGTAGCAGCTTTAAAAAAAGTTGATTTTCCAGTTGATGGCTTTCCTACTAACCCTATTAACATAATCTCACCAATTCATAGAAAACTGTATTGCTATATAAATCATCGTGTTTTTTTGCAGATTAATTTCAGATCAAAAAAAGAAAAATTCAACTATAAATAATGATTTTTCGAAATAGTTTCGATTATAAGTATTAATTCTCGAAAGATCTTCCATAAGCACTAGACAAGTAGCCATAGTGTTTATAAAATCAATTAGATAGTTTCATACATAGAAATAAGATGATCTAAAATGAAAATTAAAAAAAACACTATCGAAGATTTAAATCAATACAATTGGTGCAATGAACCTCTTGGTTCGAGTATAAAATTGATACCTCTTTGTTATAATAGAAATAATGGAAAATTTGGATCATGTGGTTCATCAATAAGATATAAAGAAGATATTTCACCTCTTAAATTAGGTTTAGAAACAATAAAAAAACTTCAACCAGCAACGTATACATGGAAAGAATCAGGAGAGGAGGATTTTGGATTTGTAGCAGAAGAAGTTGAAGCTATCAACCCTCTTTTAGTGACTCATACTGAGGGGATAGTTGAAGGTGTTAAATATAGTCAATTAACAGCTATTTTAGTAAATGCTATAAAGGAACTTGAAGCAAGAGTAGAAACTTTAGAAAATAAATAATTCCAAAAACTTTAAATACCTTCTTCTCTAAAATGAACATATGACCAAAGTATACCACAAGTATGATGATATTGATTATATCGAAGTTATAGAAGATACAAGAATTAAGCATAAAGATTTCTTCCACATGAAAAACCTCTATATTGTGGTTCACGAGTGGTGCATAGAAGAAAAATGGGGTCCTAGATTTGATTCAGATTTTCCTGAAACATTATATTTACACAGATTTACTCAAAATGCAGGTCAAGAACTATGGATTTGGTGGAGATTAATTAAAACACCCACTAATAATAGCTTTTATCAATATGTACTTGATGTAGATTGGCATATTATCTTATTAGAAGATACAGAGGTTATGTATAATGGTGTGAAATTTAAAGCAAACACAGGAGAACCCGAAATAAAGATTTATGCAAAATTAGTATATGATTATCAAGGGGTATGGAAAAAACATTGGTTTTTAAAGCATTTTTACCAATTGTTTGCTAAACGTATGTTCTTAAAGGATCTCTATGTTCATAAACGTGAATTCCATCACGAATTGTATCGTTTCAAAGAAGCTATAAAGACATATTTAAAATTAAAAACATATCTTCCTGAACCTGAAGGACAACAATTTTACTATCAGAAAGACTTCGGTTAAAGCTTTTAATGGTAAAATATATAAACTCTATTTTATAATTTAAGTGTATGGTAAAATTAGCTAGAGATATGCCTTTTCCTATGAATCTTAAGTTTAGGGGAGTCTTCGATTTACCAGGATTGTATCTTGTAATGCAGAAATGGTTTGAAGATCAAGGATATGAGTTTCATGAACGTATGTATAAGCATAAAGTTCCTTCTACATTAGGATATGAACAGGAAATTGGTTGGTATGGCTGGAGAAAAGCTAATGCATATGTCAAATATTGGATCTATGTGTATTTCCATATTTGGGATATTAAGGATGTTGAAGTTGTGAAAGAAGGGAAAAAAAAGAAAATGGTTCAAGCAAGACTCTTTATAGAATTTACTGGAAAAGTTGAATTAGATTGGCAAAATATGTTTTCAGGAAGTAAATTTTTAGTATATATACAAGATTGGATGAATAAGTATGTTTTACACAAAACCATAACAGGTGGCTGGGAAGATGAATTGTATTATCGTATACATAAACTGTTTTATGTAACCAAAGACTTTTTAAATATGGAAACTGTGCATAATGCATCTGCACATAGGTATTAACAATGGCTGAAAGAGAAGTACTTGTAGACAAAATGCGCCTCACGTATGAGGGTTTATTTAGTATTTATGAGCTTTACAAAATGATGGATGAGTGGTTTGAAGAAAAAGGTTACGATAAGCGTGAAGTAAAAAATATTGAATCAGTTTTCCCAGAAGGAAAATATATTGAAATTGTGATGGAACCTTGGAAAAAATTAACAGATTATGCAAAATCTGTTATTAAAGTAAGAATGATTTTCTCTGATATTAAAGATGTGCAAGTAGATAAAGATGGTGTCAAAGTAAATATGAATCAAGGACGAGCACATTTTGTATTTGATGCTTATCTTGAAACTGATTACGAAAACCGTTGGGAAGCTAAACCTACTTTTTTCTTCATCAGAACCTTATTTGATAAATATTTCTATAAAGGATACACTTCTCAATTAAAAGCAGAAGTCATGGACGCTGTTACAGAGCTGCATGCTAGAATTAAAGGTTTCTTGAATCTACACCGTTATTAACTATAACCCCAGGCACTTTCGTTTATGGCAGTTAGGCCAAGATTAAGAGGGTGGGGGCGGGGGCTTATTTCGTGTATCCATATAACTTTTTAGGCTGGCGGGAATGCAGTCACTTAAAATCATAATTTTCCAAATTTTTCTAATTAAATTATCTTAATCCAAAACCTTTATAAAAACCCTAAAAAACCTAAATTCTATGCCTCCGTAGCATAGTAGCCAATGCGGCAGATCCGATATTTTTCGGAGTCGTTCCTTGTAAGCTGCAGATCATGAGTGCAAGTCTCATCGGGGGCTTATTTTTTCTTTATAAGAAATTTTGACCAAGCCACGAAAGTTTTATAAATATAATTGTGAACCTTTAATTAAAATGAAAACCATATTAGTAGATGCTATCAATTCATTTGTTATTGAAGGAAAGGGCATTTTTATTGAAATGCACAAACTTCTTGAAAAATATCAAAATAGAAAGATTATTCTAACTGGAGCAAGTGATGATAAAATGAAGGAAGTCGGTTTAGATAAGATGCCTTACGAAGTATTTACACTCAAACACAATCCTGAAAAAACAGAACCTAAATATTTTGAAATAATGCTAAAACATTTTAACTTAGACTCTAAAGATGTTATATATTTCGAACATAATCAAGAAGCAGTTGAATCTGCTCAATCAGTTGGCATTACTACATTCTTCTATGATAAGGATTTACAGGATCTCGAGGCATTAAAAAAATTTCTTGAGGAAAACCTTTAAATAACACTACTTCAAACTCTATATTATGAAAATAATCTTATTCGGCCCACAAACATCTGGAAAAGGAACTCAAGCTAAGATTCTAAAAGATAAATTATCAATTCCACACATATCAACAGGAGATATTTTTAGAGAAAATATTGAAAAGAAAACCCCTCTAGGATTAAAAGTAAAATCAATTTTAGATGAAGGTAACTTAGTAGATGATAATACTACAACTGAAATAATAAAAAACAGACTAGAGCAAGAAGATTGTAAAAATGGTTTTATTTTAGATGGCTTCCCAAGAAATATAAATCAAGCAGAAGCATTAGAATCATTTGCAAAAATTGATCACGCAATTGAAATTGCAATAACAGATGAAGAAGCTATTCAAAGATTATCAAATAGAAGATTTTGCTCAACATGTCAACATATTTATAATTTATACACAGTTCCAAAACCTAAAGATGCAAAACTTTGCGACTTTGATAATTCTCCTTTAATTCAACGAGATGATGACCAACCCTCTGCAATAAAAAAACGTTTATCTATTTATCATGAGCAAACAGCTCCATTAAAAGAATTTTATCAAGAAAAAAAGATCTTACATATGATTATTGGAAAACAACCTATAGAATCAGTAACAAAAGATATCTTAGCAGTTCTTAAATAATATTTTAATAACTTCTGTTGCATAACTTCCTTTACTTAAAAAGAAGCTCACAACACATTTTTTCTTCCCATTATTCAGCTCATCATCTAAAAGCTCATTAATAACCAAATCTTTAACATCAACATACACATCACGATCATTTCCTTCAGCACTTAATTCAGGAAATTCCTTAAATATAAAATCTCGAGTAGTTATTCCCTCTTTTTTCATAACCTTAACTATTGCATCATTTTCTTCAGTCCCAAAACCAATTAATGGCAAACTATCAGATTTACTTTTTGCAGCCATTTCATTCCAAAGAGAGGATTGATAAGCATGCACAAACATCATTACTATTTTTCTTGGAATACATCTTAACGCACCTATATAATCTGTTTCATGCATATCTAAAAAATCTTTCATCTTTCTTTCATAATCTCCATTACTTTCCAATACCAAACTAACAGCTTTCTTAAAATCTCTTTTAACCAATGCTTTCCCAATAGCAGAATTATTTTTAGAAAACCGTTGCTCTCCAAAATAATTAATAATCCTCTCAACTTTTTTAGGTTTCTTAGTGATATTCCTAACAGTTATAGTAAACCAATTCCCTTCCAAATCACCAAGTGAAATAGGATCATCTCCAAAACCCTTTACCTCAAGTGAAATATCATCCAACTCCAACCCCTCAATTTTCTCCCGAGAAATCCCTTTAACACCAACCATTTGACTAGTAATCGCTACACGATCCTTTGTCCCTGCAAATCCCATATGTTTCAAAGGAACTCCAAGTTTACCACTTATAATATCCAAAGCTTTCATTGTAGTATAATCCTTTTTCTGCATAAGAAAATAAGTAAACTCGCCTTTTGGCTTTAAAACTATATCACTCTGCTCTTTCACAATGAAATCTGAAGGATTTTCCTTAATCTTATACATAAGAAGTAAGAACTCTACTTTACTTAAAAACTTAATTAATCTCTGTTCCACCAATAGGCTTGTAAGTCATATCTAAACAAATATTCCCAATCCAATGATACTTCTCCTTCAATCCTCGTAATCTGTCTATAACTCTTCTATCCATCTCTACTCCGTCAGGAATTAAAGGCTTCCCAGTCATTAAATCAGGAGCATCCCAAGGCCTTACAATAAAAGTATATTTTCCTTTCTCCCCCAAATTATCATTTACCATAATATTAACTTCTTGAGTCATTTCAACCCCTAAATCTTTGTATATTTGAGAAACTTCATGATCAAAAATTTGTAATTGCTCTACTGCATTTCCTTCATGTTTCATAGGAGTATAGGTTGGTTTTTTAGTATGATCAAACTCAAAAAGAGGAACTAAAAATCTAGTTAAACATTTATCATGAGCATTGGTAGTGTAATGAGGCATTGTTCCTGCAATTTTTCTTAGTTTCCTTAAATTTCGAGCATTTAATTTTTTAGAATGGTCATTTTTCAATTGGAGATATGCCATTAATCCTTCAGCTCTTTCATCTCCACTTGTCCCAACTGCTTCTAATGGTGAAATATACACATTTACATTTTTTCGTGAAGCATAAGAATTTGCAGTATGTGCTAATCTTCTTACATCTGCTCGAGAATATTGTTTAGAATGTATCATATTATGATTTCCCATTCTAATGAGTAATCCTGGACCTGGAAACGGCTTTCGTGTAGCAAAAAATTCAGGAAGATTATATTTAGATCCTATTTTATAAATATCTGATTTAAAGAAAGGCAGTAAAGGTTCACACAAATTCCCTTTTTTCTTATAACCATCAAATATCTCTCCAACATTGTGATGTGTCTTAATAACAGCACTTGTTTTTTTACCAGATGCTCCTCTTCGCCCTCCTCTACCACTTTCAACAGCATCAGCTTGATTTGTTCCTTGCACACAAATAGAATTCTTAAAAGTTAAACCAGCATTTTTCATCTGTTCTTCAAACACTTCTGCATATGCTGTTTGGAATAAAATTCGTTTATGTTCAGAATGAGTAGCATCCTTAAGTTTTATTCCTCCTAAACCTTTTTTCTTCATTTCTTCAGGAAGTTTTCTCTCAGAAAGTGAATAATTTGCAAAAAACTTTTTCTTATCTACAAGCTTAACAAAATTCCAACCCATTTTATGATACTCATTAACAACTTCTTCACTTTCTTCTAACCTGTTATATCCTGTATCAATATGAAACGCTTCAATTTGCTCTTTTTTAATTCCAGCTTCAAGAAGCATAGCACATGCAGTTGTAGAATCAATTCCTCCACTTATAGGAAAGAATACTTTTTTGTTACCAATTTTTCTACGAATATGTTTGTATTGATTTTGAATATGACCTTCAAGATTTTTTCTTTGTGCTTCTTTTTGAATAGTCTGATGAGGAGTTAATCCACATATTCTAACAAAGTTTCGAAGAATTGTTTCATAATTTTCAGTTAACTTGGTTTCTGGATGAAATTGTAATCCTATCCTATGATTATTTTTTCCTTCATCAGGAGGTTTATACATAGCATCGATAAACCTTTGCTTAGTCAATTCATTTCTACTTTTAGCAATAATTTCAAATCCTGGAGGCATAACAAAAGTTCCATCATTATGAGTAGCATTAACTTGTTGAATCTTATTTTCTATTCCTTCAAATAATATATTTTCTAAATCAAACTCAGAATCAACAGGACCACATTGTTTATATCCTGGTAAAACAGTTCCATCTAATTGATGTGCCATCAATTGATGCCCTAAACATGCGCCTAAAATAGGTCCATTAAATTCTTTAATAATACTTTCACCAATTCCAGGAACTTGCTCCTCATCTCCTATAACACTACTCTTTCCACCTGCAATAACAACTCCTTTGTATCCTTTAACATCCTTTAAAGAAATTCGTGGTTTAATTATTCTTCCATCTTCAGTTTCATACACTCCAGCATTAAAATAATCTACATGAACACCTTGTTCTTCTAGTCTTTTAACCCATAATTCCCCATACTGTGTTCCATTATCAATAACAAGAATCCTTTTAGTTCTACCATGCCAATCCCTCATATCATACTTTGAAGAAAAAGCATTAATAAACATTTATATCCTTACAAATATACTAAAAAACACAACCATTAAAAACAATTTTCTTATTCCATTAAGTATGGACCCGTAGCGCAGTCTGGATCAGCGCACGTCCCTCCTAAGGATGAGGTCCCGAGTTCGAAATGTAACAACGAAAGTCTCGGCGGGTCCGCTTAAATTCACAATGATACAACCAATTCATCTCAAAGAAGCATGGAGAATTTACAAACATCATCGTAAAGTAAAAAGTAAAGGTTTTACACAATATACAGGATCCGAAAAAGAAATCTGCAAACAAATTCTAAATGATTGCTTTAACAAAGAAAAACACTATTTTCAAGTCTCAGCAGGTCACTTCACAGAATTCTACACAAGAGACTTTGGTTGGAGCTGTGAATCTCTTCTCAAACTCGGTTATAAAGATAAAGTAAAATCAACTTTACAATACGCATTATCAATATTCCAAAAACATAATATCATAACCACAACAATTAATCCTAAAGGAATCCCATTTGATTTCTCAAAGTTTGCAATAGATTCTTTGTCATACCTCATACATTCCCTAACCCTGCTAAACAATAAATCTCTCATCAACACATACAAAACATTCCTTAATGAACAAATATCTCAATATTTCGATAGAGTAGTAGACCAAGAAACAGGATTAGTAAAAAAACACAAATCTTTCTCATCAATGAAAGACCATTCTCAAAGAAAATCCTCCTGTTATGATAATTGTATGATTGCACGATTAAAAACTCAATTAAAAAAACTAAACCTAAACAACCCATTCAAACAATACAATTATCAAAAATTAATCCTAGATAATTTTTGGAACGACAAATTTTTCCTAGATGATTTATCAGGCCAAACCCATGTAGCAGGAGATGCTAATATTTTCCCATTTTATAACAACATAATAAAAAACAAAAACATCATGAAAAAAGCATTTAATGCAATTCATGAAGAAAAACTTGATCAACCCTTTCCATTAAAATACTCCTCATCATTCGTAAACCAAAACTTCATCTTTGCACAAAAACTAGTCCCAGAGTATGAAACCACAACTATCTGGATGCACATGGGACCATTATATGTTAAACTTCTAAAATCCATAGATAAACCTAGATATGAAAAACACAAACAAACATACCTTAATCTTGTAAAAAAACATAAAAACTTTTTAGAAGTCTACAATACAAATGGCAACCCCTACCAAACTTGGTGTTATTCAACAGATGAATCAATGTTATGGTGTGCTAACTTGCTTACACTTTAAAATGAACATCCACTTTTTCGAAGAATTTCCAACAAAAGCAAACTTAAACAAGTTAAAGCTAATCAAATGGCCCTGCAAACTCTTCTTAGCAGCACATTCAGTTAAAGAATTTAAAACCCTACAATCACAAGTCAAAAAAATAAAAAATAACACAAAGTGCATTTACTGGCCTATCTTAAAAAAACAAGAAGGATACTGGATTAGCCCTTTCTCAACACATAAAGCAATAAAAAGAATTTTTGAAGAAATAAAAGCATCTCCTGTCCCATTAATGCTAGACTTAGAATTACCATTTCGAAAACCCATTAAATTCTTAACAAATCTCTCAGATTTTTTTAAAAACAAAAAACTCATCAAAGAAACCATTAAAGCAACCAAAGAAATCTACTCATGTGAAAACGCAATCCACTTACACTATAAACTCTTAGGATTAACATACAATCATAAAGCTCACCCACACATTTTAATGTTTTACTCCAGCATGCTCAAAAAACGCCATGCAAGATCCTTCATTAACAATACCATCATAAAACACTTAAAAAACAAGCCAGATGTGTGGGTAGCATTAGGAACAATCGCAACAGGAATCCTTGAAAACGAACCCATTTTAAAGCCAAAATCCTTAAAATCAGACTTAGAGGAAATGAACCTATTAAAAATCAAAAATATAGTTATTTTCCGGCTTGGTGGGATAAATAAGCAGTATATACACACCATAAAACCCTTTCTAAAGCACTAGCACTGGACAACCACTGCCCTAGAGTATTTAAACAACCTCTCACATCATATATTTAACAAATAACGTGAAGCTCTGCCTCGGCAAGCTTCCACATTATGTGGTGATACTCATGACAGACACAAAAACCATTCAAAATTTGTTTTTTAATCAAATAAAACAAATCACATTGAGTCAAAATAACACTACTAAATTAAGAATAACACTGATATAAAGGAGGAGATAAATATGTTTTTCAAAAAACCAAAATACTTAGATTGGGAAGAATACACTGACCATATTGAATTTATGAATGATTATTTCTTTCAACAGTCCGTTAGGCATGAAAACGTCAAACACCTCTGATTAAACACCCTCGCTTCTTAGCTGTTTCGTGGACAGCTAAGAGGTCTCTTTCTATTTTATACATCAATTTTATAAACCAATAACTACTCATTCCTCTTATGCAAATTATAAAAAAGGAAAATGTAGTTGATAAACAATCTCTCCTATTTTCTAATTTAAAATCAGGAAAACTATTCATCTATCCAACAGACACAATTTATGGAATTGGCTGTGATGCAACTAATGCTAAAGCTGTAAAAAACCTAAGAAAAGTTAAAGCACGCCCAACTTCTCCATTTTCAATTATAGCACCTTCTAAAGATTGGATTAAAAAAAACTGCATACTAAAAAAATCCTCTGCAAATTACATAAACAAACTCCCAGGACCATTTACTTTAATCTTAAAGTTAAAACCCTCATCAAAATTAGCAAAAAATGTAAACCCTAATTTAGACTCAGTAGGAATTAGAATCCCAAATCATTGGATTGCAAACCTAACAAGAGCATATGGGAAACCCATAGTAACAACATCTGTAAACAAAGCAGGAAATAAACATATGACCTCATTATCCACATTAAATCCAAATATTAAAAAACAAGTCTCATTTATCATCAATGAAGGAGAAAAAAAAGGCAAACCTTCTACTATTATTGATTTGATTCAATCCACACCTAAGAACATTTCTCGTTAGATAAATTCCTTGAATCGACCCCAGTTCTTTTTATGGAACTAGCTAAAATCTGACGAATAAGAAAGATTTTTAAATAGAGAAAAAATAATATGAACTATGCACCATCATTTATTTAAACTATACCATCATTTATTGAATTCTATCCCTAATAATGAAGAGAAAGCTGAGGAGTATTTTAGAGATATACATAAATATTTACGAAGTCATTATGAAATTTTTCATCATCTTAAAGCATTTTTCGAACGACGTCTTCAAGGAAAATCTACAGGAGATAAACAGTTACAACTTGAATTAGAAACTGAAGATGGATTTGGGGATTGGGTAAAGTTTGAACATGATATACTAGAAAAAATACATGAATTAGAGAATCTTATTTATCCTATTATACTATTACAAACAGATTATATTAATAGTCTTGGAGAAGGTTTTTTTAGAGCTGGAAAATTTAACCAATGGTGGACCACCAATCAAGAAAAGTTCAATAAACTCATCACAACTCTATTAAAGAGCTCTGAAGATATTGACCAGATAGTTAAAGCAGGTATTTCAAATTTTAAAAGAGAAATTAATATTTATCTTGATAATATTATCAAACTAGAAGAATCTATTAGTAAAATACTTGATCAAACAAAGACTAAAATAAGGGACCTTAAATAAATTATTAATTCTATTTCTAAAAGTCCAGAGTTTCCACTAGTCTAAGATTGATAGGAAAAATCTAAGTAATAGGAAACATTTTTATATCCTCTAATATATCCTCTAATATATGACTATAAAACCTATCAAGCATAAAAAACTTAAAATCCTAGCAGCTGGAGACATTCATGGAGATATGACTCAAGCTGAACGTTTAGCAGAAAGAGCAAAAAAGGAAAAAGTAGACCTTGTCATCCTCTGCGGCGATTTAACTATGTTTGAAAAATCCACTGATAACATTATAGGTCCTTTTAAAAAACGTAATGAAAAAGTTCTATTAATACCTGGAAACCATGAAACAGTTGCAACAGCTGACTTCATGGCTGAATTATATGGTATGAAAAATATTCATGGCTACTCTGTAAAGTATAAAGATGTAGGCATCTTTGGAGCAGGAGGAGCAAATATAGGATTATTCCAACTTGATGAAAAAGAAATCTATGATCTCTTAAAGAAAGGTAATGATAAAGTTAATTATCTTAAAAAGAAAATAATGGTAACCCATGTCCATCCAACAGAATCAAAAATGGAAAAGTTTACTAAACTTCTCCCAGGATCAAAAGGAGTCAATAAAGCAATTAAAACATTTACTCCTGATATTTTACTATGTTCTCATGTCCACGAAGCAGAAGGCATTGAAGAAAAGATTGGTAAAACAAAAGTAATAAATGTTGGGAAGAAAGGTAAGATTTTTGAGATTTGATTCTATCAGATCCTTCAAAAGCGAAACATTTATATAGCAATATGTATTACATATTGCTACAATGACAACAATCTCAATACGATTTGAAAATAGATTCCTTAATGACATAAATAAAGCAATGAAATCTAATAGATATTCAACCAAAGCTGAATTCATTAGGGAAGCTGTTAGGGATAAAATTGACGAACTAGAAAAAAAAGAAGCATTGAAAAGATTAGAGAAATCATACGGTGCAGGAGTTAGCAAGCATAAAACAACTCATTCTAAATTGAGAAAAGCTAAAGAACTCGCTTTCAAAGATCTTGAGGAAAAATTCAAACAAGGTCTTCGGGTAGTTTAACTTTGGAAATATGTCTGACCAACTGAAAATCCCAGTCTCTGCTTACTAATATTCCATCATTGTCTCTAGATAATATTGCATGGAGGATATCTCCTTTAGGAATATCATTCACTTTACAAAGTTTTCTAGCCTCTTCGAGTTGTTCTTTGTATATATGAACTCTCTTTAGATTATTGGGCTTTGAAATACTAAGAATATTCATAATTTCATCATGCGAATATCCATTTCTTCTTAATTCAAGAAGAGTTAAATGAGAATAAAGGATAATGCTATCTTCTTTGATAATTTTTCTAAACAATCTATTTGCAATTTTTCCATTATTTCCTCTTTTTTCATGGATATCTATCCAAATAGAGGTATCAAAATAATATTCTTGCATAAATTCACCATAAATCTTTCATTTCCAACTAATTTAAATACTCTATGCCTACTTGTCTTGTGGTTGTTGAAACTTTTCCGAGAATTGGGATCAATTATCGGAAGATTTACAGTTTTTTACCAATCTTCCACAAAAATTTAAAGTAATTCATAAATCCTTAGCTATATCTTTGTTTTTAATAACAAAAATAGAGGGAGTATCGCTGAGAACGCATATCGCAACAAAATCCTCGTTAGTATCTAACCCTTAATAACTCCCAAAGGCTTCACCTTAACAACTAAGTTCCCAATACCAAGTGCATCTGAAACTTTTACAACTTCATTAACATCTTTATATACACCAGGACTCTCTTCAACTATTCCTCTTTTAGATGCACCTCGTAAATATACTTTCTTATCACTTAAATCTTTCATTATTCTCTCTTTATTAAAATCTCTCATAGCTTGATTACGTGACATAACCCTTCCTGCACCATGGGCAGTTGAAGCAAAACTCACTTCCTCTGCTTTTTCAGTTCCAACTAATAAATATGAAGCAGTTCCCATACTTCCTGGAATTAATACTGGCTGCCCAGCTTCTTGATACTTCTCAGGTAACTCTTTCCTACCAGGACCAAAGCTTCTTGTAGCACCTTTTCTATGCACACAAACTTCTTTTACTGAACCATCAATCTTATGCTTTTCAAATTTTGCAATATTATGACAAATATCATATAAAACTTCTACATTATAATCTCCAAATAATTTTTTAAATTCCTCCCGAATATTGTGAGTAATCAATTGTTTATTTGCAAATGCAAAATTAGCAGCTGCATTCATAGCTTTTACATATTGTTGACCCATAGGAGATTGAATTGGTGCATTAATTAATTCTCTATCAGGTAAATTAGCAAACCCAAACTTTTTCTCCATAGATCTAATAAAATCACTAGCAACTTGATGCCCTAATCCACGAGATCCACAATGAATCATTAAGGTTATATTCCCACTATCATCAATTCCAAATGTTTTCGCAACATCTTTATTAAAAATCTCTTCAACTGCTTGCACTTCTACAAAATGATTTCCACTACCAAGGCTTCCTAATTGAGGTTGACCTCTTTGTAAAGCAAGATCTGAAACTTCATTTGCATCTCCTTCTAATTTTCCTTCTGATTCTGTATACTTATAATCATCTTTTTTACCATAACCATTATCAACCATCCATTTAGCACCCTTACTCATTAAATCACGTAACTGCTCTTTATCAAGAGTCATAGCACCTTTTCTTCCTGCACCTGTTGGAACAATTCTAAATATATTATCAATCGCTTCTCTTTGTTTTTTCATAAAAACTTCTACTGGAATATTTGTTTTTAACATTCTCACTGAGCAATTTGAAACTATAATATTATTTGCAATAAAATTATGTGTCTTATCAACGTTTAAATCGTAAACATAACCTTCATAATTTTCCTTAGTAATACTTTGAATAGAATCAAGAAAAAAACCATATTTTTTGTTTTCTTGCATTTTTAGTTTTTTATAATCGTCAAATGATAAGAAATTTTGTGATATCCGAGTTGCTTTGATATTATAATAGTAATGTTTTTCAATAAAATTTTTATTTGAGTCTCTGCTCATTAATAATGCCTGAACCTCTTTTAATTTTAAGCCTTTCTGCTTTAAATCCTTTATTTTATTTGATATTTGTTCTCGCTTCTTGGTTTGGATTTTTTTATCTTTAATATAGAGTATAGCAATTTGAGAAAGCAAATCACGTTTTTTATTGTAAGAATAACCAATTTTAGACCAAAGCCTAAGGAGATTATCTTCTTGGGATGAAATTTGTAATCTTATCCTTTCAGTTTTACCAGTCTTATTCTTAAATTCTTTCCTTTCACTTATTTTAGTTACATTAATACCTAAATCTTCCAATAATCTCATCATCTGAATAGAGAATGCACGTCCATTATCTATTAACTTTTCAATTTTGTTTTGGGATACTATAGGACTATCAAATCCGGTTTTTGTATGAGTCCTTGGTGAAGATAACTCCGCTCCAAAAAATCCAGATAAAAATAATCTTTTTATCCACTTTGGTCCATCCATTATCCACTGAGGTATTAAAAAGTATGTAGAAGGCTTAGGTCCCTTGGGATATCCTAGGTGGTAAAATAATGTTGTTAAAGCAGATGATGATACATGCAGCTCATAATGCTCTGTTCTAAATTCTTTTAACCCGTATTGTGATGGAATTGAATGATTTCTTGTTCTGTTATAAATTCTAGCTGAAAACCCGACTTTTGCAAAATCTTTTTTAATAGATTCAAGATCCTCCTTGCTTCCATAAGCACATATGCGTCCTCTACCTTTCCAAACATACATATTTCCATCACCGAGTAAATAACCAAAAAGCTTAGCAAGTATAGATATTTTAGGGTTATTGTAGGTTAATGGAAGAACGTCTCTCTTTTCCAACTCCTGATTTTGTTGTTTGGAAAAAATAAAGATTCCAAGAATATCTGATTCTTCTATAGGTTGATCATAAGGAACGCCCTCGAAAGCATTAACAGCTATTGACGAATTCTTTTTCAACAGACCTGCTGGAATCATCCCATCATTTGTTAAAATTGGATGTTCTTTAGTGACTCTAAGAGTATAGCCTAATTTTGTTTTGATATTGATTATCTGACCTGAATGTTTTTTCTTCATAAAAAAATTGATTTGTTTGGAAGAAAAAGATTTATCGTCATAATCATATGATAAAACATCTTGGCAACTCTTTTTAGATTTAAGAATAATATTCGAATGAGCATTTTCCACTTCAACAAAATCATGCTCAAATTCTCTAATATTTTTGTAATAACCAAGAGATGTAAGGATTTTTGAGTCACCTAAAAGACAATTAATATCATAACCAACTCCGCCAGGAGAAATAATACCTTCATTTACATCAAAAGCAGCAACTCCTCCTATGCAAAATCCATATCCGACGTGAGCATCAGCCATCGCCAAAGAGTGACCTACTATACCCTTTAAACAAGCCACATTCTTAACTTGCTGCAAGGTATTATCTTGTTTTACCTTTTCAATTAATTTATCGGAAGAAAAAAGCATACCTGGAACATTCATTTTACCCTCTTTAGGTATTTCCCAAATGTATTCATGTATCTTGTTTAATTTCATATCATAAAGAATTTTAACTCTATTTATATACCTTTCCTATAATATCTGAAAACCTTCCGAACCACACGACAAGTCCTGCCCAAGCACTTATAAATGTCAGAATTTTCCAGTAGTCTATAAATAGTAATACATGCTTTGCTTGTAATTGAGTTAACAATGTAGGGAAAATTCTGAGCATGATCAAGAACCACTATGAGTGGTTCTTGACATTTCGAAAACATTTAGTAATTATTGAAAATGTTAAAATTTAATAAGCACTTGGCCAAAATACATGCGTATTTATGTGCGGATGGTTATGTGATTACTAATCCAAATAAAGGTAGGAAACACTATACAATAGGATTTAGAAATACTTCTAAAATATTGTTATCTGATTTTGATGAACAGTTTAATGTATACTTCGATATTAAACCAAAAAAAAGAATAGATGGTCGACGTGTTGTGAATAATAAAAGAATTTACAAAGAACTTACGAAAGATCATAATTACTATTCGATAAATTGGAATTTTCCAAAATTATCTAATGATTATGGAAAATATTGGTTACAATCATATTTTGATTGTGAAGCATGGGTAATAAATCGAATAGCAAGGGATCGGCATATTGGAGTAGATTCAATCAATAAGGAAGGGTTACTAAGTATTCAGGATTGCTTAAGAAAAATAGGAATTTCTTCAAAATTTAAAAATAGAGGTAAAAGAACTCCAGAGCAAAATGAAATTTATAGGTTATTAATATATGGCAAAAATAACCTAATCAAATTTCAAAAAAATATTAATTTTCTTCATCCAAAAAAGAATAGAAAGCTTCAAGAGGCAATTGATTCTTATGTAGATAGAAATTGGAAAATAGGAAATGATGAATGTGAAAATCAAGATGAAAAAATTAGGAAAATCCTGAAAGGGAAAAAAGGATTTAAGAAAAAAGGAACATATAGCATTTGTTCTGTAAAAAAATATAATTTAATTCATCTACAAAAATTTCTCAAAATTCATTTAAATATAAGTTCATCGATTTATGGTCCCAAATTCAATAAACAATGTTGCAAATACTATGAATTTAATATTCTAAATCAAAAACAATCTAAAAATTTAAAAAACTTCATATATCCACAATAACCTGCACCATAACTTTTCCTTTCACTTTCTTAATCTCCATTTCATGGTATGTTATTGCTTTAACCTCACTTGTAACATCATACTTTTCCTTATACATATCACCAATAACTGTTGCTTTTAAAGCTTTATCATTTGAAATTGAAATTTCCTTAACAGAATGCAATAAAAACCCTCCATTAAGTAAAACAAGCAACTGCTCTAAAAAATCATATAGTAAACTCTTAATATCTTCTCCTTTAGCAGAAACTTTTTTCTCAACCTTCTGATCAATACTAGCAGGATCTACCATAACAGCATACATAGCTTCTGCTGAATGACTAAAAGCTTCTTCTAAATCTTTCCCATACGCCCTAAATTGAGCATCTGCTGTGTGATCTATAAACTCATATTTCATAATAAGAGAATATTTACCCCTTTTATAAACATAATCTTTTTATACCATGAATACCCAAAGCATCAAATGATAAAAATAGAGATAAATATCTCAAATAAAACAATTTATTTTACTTTAACTATAATTGGATTAATTCTAATAAGTGCTTTAGCATACGCTAATTCATTACAATCACATCCTACAATAGAAATAGATTGGAATAATCCTATTCCTGATGATGTTACGATAAATGGATTACTCACAGTTACTGGAGGTTTATCTTTACCAGGTGGAATTTCTATCCAATCAAGTGGAAGTAATGTATGCCTTGCAGATGGAACAAATTGCCCAACCACTAAAGATACTAATATTGATTGGTCTAATACTGTATCAAATATAAATAACCTTCAAATTGGAGATTCTACTTTGAAAAGAATTAAAGCATCAGTACAACATGAAGTGCAATATGGTATAGGCAGTGGCAGAACTAAAGACACAGTAGTCTGCCCTTCTGGGTATAAATTAATTTTTTGGGGAGTAGAAGCTCATGCAGCCTCTGTAACACACCAATACAGTTATTGTATTTGTGAGGGAGATGTAAATACAGGAGCATTATCTGCAATATATTTGAATGATAGACCTACAGGACAAGATAGTCCAAATTATGGGTGTAGATGTTCTGGCTTATGCCTTAAAAAATAATCAATCATAAGGAACAACTTCTACGTCTTCTGCTTGTGGCTCTTCTGGTTCTAAATCATCTGGTTTTTGTCTCGCATCCTGACTTTCTCCAAAAACCTCATTTGCAATATTATCTTTTGCTGTTTGTTTATCAGATGCATCTCCAAACATAGAAAATAACCCTCCAGATGATCCATCATCACTTGAAGAACTAGAATCTTCACTTTGCTCCTCACTTGTATCAGAAAACATATCACTTTGCCTTTCAGGTTTATTAGTATAAACAGTTTCCCCATCACCTACTAAGTGATTAAGCAACTTCACAACTTTTCGTATTTCATCATGAGAATCATTTGAAGTATCAATAGTTATCTTCATACCCTATTATTAACAGAACTGATATAAAAACTTTACTCAAATAAGGTCTGATAATTCAAATAAATGTTATTCTCAACCTCTTCAATAGTCATACCTTTAATCTCTGCTATTTTCTTATATGCCTCAATAACAAAACTAGGCTCATTACTCTTTCCCTTAAAAGGACTTAAAAAAGGAGAATCTGTCTCACAAAACATATGATTGATATCAATTATCTTTACTAATTCCTGGATTTGATCACTTCGAACAACATTTGTAGGAATAGTAACAAACCAATTTTTCCCCTTAATTTTCTCAACTAATTTTTTCTTTCCATGAAAACAATGCAAAACCACTTTTTGAGCCTTTTCCTCTTCTAAAATCTCTATAACTCTTTTCTCAGCCTTACGTGAATGAATAATAATTGGCTTTCCCATTTCCTTTCCCAACTGTATCATCTTACGAAAAAGCTTCTCCTGCGCATCCTGATCAAACTCTCCCACAAAGTCCATCCCAATCTCACCTATTGCTAAAAAAGTTTGTTTCTTAATCCATGCAATCTCTTTATCAATATCAAAATCTTTCCACTCTCTTCCCATCTCATCACATTCTTCTTTTAATTGATCAGGAGGATAAATTCCCAAACACGCTTCTACATTAGAAAACCTCTCAGCATACTCCAAAGCCTTTCGATTACTTTGAGGCTCTAAACCATTTGTAAGAATCTTAACAACACCATTATCCTTAGAATTTTTAATAGCTGCATCTAAACCTTTCATAATATCCAAATGACAATGCGCATCTATAATCAGTTTGTGTTCCATATTAATGAATAGAATCAATGACTTTGTATTTAAACCTTACTCCAAAGTATAATAAATCCTTCTCCGTGAAGCACCTTTATTATCACACTTCAATAAGCTAATCTTACCAACTTCTTTAGTAGATTTAACATGAGTTCCACCATCTGCTTGGACATCAAAATCACCAATTGATAATAAACGAACATTCTTAATCTCAGCAGGTAAACCCTTAGCTAACTTCGAAAGTTGAGGCATTTTATCTGCTTCTTCCCTTGATTTAAACTCAACACTAACTTGTAAATCTTTTTCAACCATTTCATTAGCTAATTTTATACAATCATCAATCAACGCACGATCAAAATTCTCAAGTGAAAAATCAATTTTACTTTTCTCAATCTCCAATTGACCCCCAGTAATTAAAGCGCCTGTCTTATTATGAACTGCTCCACAAACAAGATGAGCAGCTGTATGCATTCTCATAAGCCTATACCTTCTTTCCCAATCAACAACACACTGAACAGTATCACCTTCTTTCAAACCTTCTTTATCAATTTCATAACTAATCTCACCATCAAACTTTCCACCAAAAACAACCTTATATTCTTCATCACCACAAACAATTTTTCCATGATCACAAGGCTGCCCTCCAGAAGTATAATAGAAAGCACTTTTATCAAAAACAACAAACTTCCCTTTAGCACTAACAACTGTAGCTTCCCATTCTTTGAGATAAGAATCTTTAAGATACAATAACTCTGTTTTCATCATCAAAAGGAATATGAGATCATATTTATATTTTATGCATTGAAAATTCTAAACCCTGCAGTAAGGATGTGTATGTAGCTATGAAGAAATTTAGAGTCCTCATCACCAAGGATGAGTTTGTGAGTGCAGAGGAAATTACCCTACAACGTGGGGTAATTTCCTTTGCGAACAAGGGCAAATTCCGAAGGAATTTGACCGTAAACGAATCCATTGGTGGTGATGAGGATTCCACAGAATAAATATTTTCAATATATCACGAATCCATTGGTGGTGTTGGGTTTTAGCATTCCTACTATACAATTTCACAACAACAACCTTTAAATACTACTAATAGTTCCCTCAAATCAAGGTGATATCATGACGATTGTAGGATTCAGTTTTACCAAAATGGTTATTGAAAGAAAGAATTTTATTAAAGGTAAAATCAATATTGCAAATAATATTTCAATAAAAAATGTTTCTGAAACTACTTTAGCATTAGGTAAAGGAAAACAACCTGCCTTAAAAATGATCTTTGAATTTGTTTCCAAATATAATCCTAATATTGGTTCTATTAATCTAACAGGTGAAGTCTTAAACCTTGAAGATGATAAAAAGAGTAAGGAAATTCTTAAAGAATGGAAAAAAAACAAAAAACTTCCAGGAGAAATAATGACTCCTATTTTAAATCATATTTTAAATAAGTGCAATATTCAATCTTTAATCTTAAGCAAAGATATTAATCTACCACCTCCTATTCCAATGCCTAAAATTAGCGCAACAGATGGTAAGGAGAAACAATATATTGGATAATTTTCTTTTTAAACTAAACAAAAAGTATATAAAGTTTCATACGTTCACTTTTAAGAATGGCAGAACCTAAAAAATCTAAAGAAATTAAATTAAAAGTAGCTGAAGCTATTCAAGATGATGTAAATAAAGGCATTGTCAGAATAGATTCTACTTTTATGAAGAATATTAACATTAAACCAGGCGACATCGTAGAGATTGAAGGTGAAAGAAAAACAGTTGCCATTGTTGATAGAGCATATCCTGGCGATATTGGTTTAAACATCATCAGATGTGATGGAATTCAAAGAAGAAATGCTAAATCAGGAATTGGTGAACTTGTTACAGTAAGAATAGCAGATGCAAAAGAAGCAAAAAAAGTTACCATTGCTCCTGCAAGAAAAGGTGTTTTTATTAAAGCCTCTTCATCTATTTTCAAACAAGGATTATTAGGAAGATCATTAGTAAAAGGAGACGTTATCTCCTTAGGTGGAACTTCTCAAAGAAGAACCTCTTTATCACATTCTCCATTTTTCGATGATATTTTTGATGTGTTAGATGAAAACATCATGGGTTTTGGATTTTCTGGTTTAAAATTTATTGTAGTTGATACAAATCCTAAACAACCAGTTATTATAACAGAATCAACAGAGATCATTTTCAATCCTGAAGCTGTTGAGTTAGTTGAAGAAGAAGCTGTTCCAGACATATCTTATGAAGACGTTGGAGGATTAAATGAAGAGATAACTAAAATTAGAGAAATGGTTGAATTACCTTTAAAACATCCTGAAATTTTTGAAAGATTAGGAATTGAACCTCCTAAAGGAGTTTTATTACATGGCCCTCCTGGAACAGGTAAAACTCTTTTAGCAAAAGCAGTCGCTAATGAAACAAACTCTCATTTTATTTTAATTAATGGTCCAGAAATTATGAGTAAATTTTACGGCCAATCATTACCTCACTATGAAAAAATTCTTATTAAGCAAAATGGGACTCTTAAGAGAATACCTATTGGTGAAATAGTAAATCAGAAAATGCAGAATTTAAAAGTAATGTGTTTCGATAAAATGGGGAAGCTGATTGAAAGAGAGGTTTCCGATCTCATCAAACATAAATTACATTCTAAAATAATGAGAATTGAAACCAAGTCTGGAAGACATATTGATGTTACCGATGATCATTCAGTTTTTACAATGGGTGAAAAAGGAATTGAGTCAGTTAAAACATCAGACCTTAAAGCTATGGAATCCTTTATTGCCGTTCCTAATAAAACATTTTTTAATAAAAATAATATTCATATGATTGATTTACTTGATCTTGTTGTAGAAAAAGACTATGGTATTACAATAAGAACCAACAAAGATCAAGTCAAAAAAGCTGTAAAGATTCTCGGAATTCAAAAAGCAGCAAAGATTCTAGATGTTGCAGGAAAATATGTATATGATCTCTATTCTCCAATTAAGAACATAGGTATACCTGTAAATAAATTTTTGAAGTTACTAAGAACTGCCAATATTCCTATAAACAAAAATTTTTTGCAGTTAGGGACTAAGGGAAAATCAATGCCTGCAAAACTCACTATGTCCGAAGATCTATTAACTTTTTTTGGACTTTGGATGGCAGAAGGATCATTTACAACCAAGAATGAAGTTAGACTTTCTATTCATAGAGCAGAAGAAAAAAGTGTTGCAGATCTATGCAGAAAATTATTTGGGAATATTACTATTTATCATAAACCGAAATTTAAATCAAGTGATGTAATTATTTGTTCAGGGATTCTTGGAAAAATTATGAAACATTGCTTGAAATTCACCCCAGGTTCTCGTAATAAAAATGTTCCTGATTTTATTTTTAATCTGAATAAAGAGCATGTAGCTGCTTTTCTCCGAGGATATATATCTGGTGATGGGAGTTTGAATACGAAAACTCCAGCTCCTATGGTAGAAATTGCAACTGAAAGCCCTGATTTAGCAGATGATATTGCATATTTATTTTTACAATTTGGAATCGTAACTAAAATTTACAAGAGACCTGATAGAGATCAACGAAGATTATGTTTTGCAGATTATGAAAATTTGCAGCGATTCACAGAAATTGGATTTTTAGATTCTGAGCGTAATAGCAGGATTTACAAATACCTAAATAAGCAAAAATTTTCCAGACGTGATCAAATACCTTTAACACCAGGTCTAAAAAATATACTAAAAAAAAGGAATATATCCTCATGGAAGAATTCCAAGAGTATAGGGAAACAAGTCTTGCAAAAACTTGAAAATCCTTTATTAAAAATTTTTACAGAGGGTGATATATATTGGGATAAAGTAAAAAGTATAAATGAAGTAAAATATGAAGATGAATATGTCTATGATATTTCTGTTCCAGGAGCTGAAAACTTTATTTCAGGATTTGGGGGAATATTTGCACATAATAGTGAAGAAAATATAAGAAAAAAGTTTGAAGATGCAGAAAAAAATTCTCCATCCATTATTTTTATTGATGAAATTGATGCTATCGCTTCTAAAAGAGAAGAGTCTCATGGTGAAGTCGAAAGAAGAGTTGTAGCACAATTATTAGCACTCATGGATGGATTAAATGCGAGAGGAAAAGTAGTGGTAATAGCTGCCACAAATATTCCAAATTCATTAGATCCTGCATTAAGAAGACCTGGAAGGTTTGATAGAGAGATTGATGTTGGTGTTCCCTCTAAAGAAGGAAGATTAAACATTTTAAAAATTCATACTAGAAACATGCCCTTAAAAACAGATGATACTGAAAAAGAGAACAATATAAATTTAAAAGAGCTAGCTAGAATAACTCATGGTTTTGTTGGTGCTGACTTATCTTCATTAGCAAAAGAAGCTGCTATGATAGTTTTAAGAAGAATTTTGCCAGATATTAAGCTTAAAGAAGAAGAACCAATATCTAAAGATATTTTAGAAAGATTATTTATTAATCAAAAAGATTTGAAAGATGCTTTAAAAGTGGTTAGACCTTCTGCATTACGAGAAGTGCTTATTGAGGTTCCAAATGTAAAATGGGATAAAATAGGTGGCTTAACTGAAGTAAAGCAGGATATCATTGAAGCAGTAGAATGGCCTTTAAAGAATCCTGAATACTTTACAAGAATGGGAATTAGACCTCCTAGAGGGATATTATTATTTGGTGCCCCTGGAACTGGTAAAACTCTTTTAGCTAAAGCTGTTGCAACAGAATCTGAAGCTAATTTTATCTCAGTAAAAGGTGCTGAATTATTGTCTAAATGGGTTGGAGAGTCTGAAAAAGCTGTGAGGAAAATTTTTCAAAAAGCAAGACAAACCGCACCATCTATTATTTTCTTTGATGAAATGGATGCAATAGCACCTAGACGAGGAGTCTCATCAGATTCTCAAGTCACTGAACGGGTTGTAAACCAACTATTAACTGAGATGGATGGTTTAACAGAATTAGGAGATGTTGTTTTTGTGGGCGCAACAAACAGGCCTGATATCATTGATCCTGCTTTACTAAGACCTGGTAGATTTGATCGTTTAATTTTATGTTCTCCTCCAGATGAAAAAGCTAGAGAAGAAATTTTTAAGATTCATACTACAAAAATGCCTTTAGCTAAAGATGTAGATCTTAAATTTTTATCTAAGGAATCACAAGGTTATGTGGGTTCTGATATTGAATCAATTTGCAGAGAAGCTGCTATGATCGCAATTAGAAACGATTCAAAATCAAAAGAAGTTTCTCTTTCAGATTTCAAAGTAGCATTGAGTAAAGTAAGACCATCTATAACTAATGAAATAGAAGAAAATTATAAAAACTTGAAAGATCAATTCTCAACTGCACATGCCAAACAAATGAAGAAAGAATCACCTAACTATTTT
>CALCXY010000088.1 GCA_937906345.1 Candidatus Woesearchaeota archaeon
CTTCTCTTCTGCCCTTAGCATAATTCATACGAAACTTTTTTTCGTGGTGCATGTCCATGATATTTTTCCAATTATGGAAATTAAATTTAATATCATATAAAGGTTTTAAGATTAAATCTGAATTTTTTTTACTAATCACACTCCTATAATGTAAAAGAGGAATGTAAATTGATCTAAAGAGAAGATGAAATTTATCAAAAGAAGGGATTTTTGTATCTAAAGGTCCTGCTAAACTTACTGAAAGGACTTTTCCATTTTTTCCTACTTTTTCTCTACAAATATCCGCTGGAACATTATCTAATATTCCTCCGTCAGCGATATATTGATCACCATATTTAATAGGTTTATGCACTGTGGGATAAGACATAGAAGCACAAACAGCTTTAATCAAATCTCCTTTTTCTAAAAGAACCTCGTTACCATTGTTTAGATTTGTTCCCATTAATACAAGAGGGATAGGAGCATCCTCAATATTTTTAGTTGAAATGAGATTTTTCATGATAGTTATTGCAGCATTATGAGAAAAGGTTGATAATCCATTTGGTATAAACCATCTTAGTTTCGTAGATAATTTTGAAAATTCTTTAATAATATCATCTGATGACACACCAAAACTGTATAAAGCACCCATTAACGAGCCCATAGAGGAGCATATTAAAATATCAGGTTTTATTTTGTTTTCTTTTAACTCATCAAGGATACCTAAATGAGCAAAACAACGAGCACCTCCTCCACCTAAGACTAATCCTTTCATGCATACACCTTTTCTTTATGTCCAAATTCGTTTTTAATGTATTTAAAGTCTGCTTTTACTTCTTTTTCAATGATCTTTACTTCATTTAAGGATTTTTCTTCAACACTTTTTAGTTCTTCTTCAAATTCATAAATCGCTTTTATGCAAAGTTTTTTGATTTTGTGTCTTGCAAAGTATGCTAAAATGATTACTCCTAGTGCTGCTAGAATTATAATTGTTGTAGGATTCATATTATTTGAAAGATTATCACCAAAAAAGTTTAATAAGAATAGGTTAGGAATAAATCCAATTAAAGAGATAAAAAAATAACTTCTTAATGTTAAAGGTGTTAAACCAGCAGCAAAAGAAACCACATCATTAGGAAATAAAACAGGGATGGTTCTTGTGATTAATAATGCTAGTTTTCCTTTCTTTTTAAAATAAGCATCAAAATGATGTAAGTCTTTTTGATTTACAAGATTTTCTACCCAAGGTCTACCATATTTTCTTGCTAGAATAAAAACTAAAATAGATCCTAATAAAGTTCCTATTAGGGAGTATACAGATCCTAACAATGGACCAAATACATATCCTCCTGATATTGTAAAAACAGGTCCTGGAATAACAAAGATAATGACTTGTAACATCTGTATTAAAATTAATATTAAAGGGGCAAAGTATCCAAAGCTTGTTAGGAATGCTTTAACAGCTTCTGGATTTGCATAAATAAGTTTTAATTGATCTTTAAAGATGATAGATATTGCAATAAGTAGAAGCATAAAGAATCCATAACCAAATAGGATTTTTTTATTTCCTAGGTTTCTCTTTGTATAATGCATGCTCCCTTTTTTATATTAAGGGTTTTAATAGGTTATGGTTTTTAAATGAAAAGAAATGTTTAAATATAAGAAGGTAAATCTTTTTGTTATGAGAATACCTAGCTTCATTAAAAGTGAAATTATTTCTATAGCTAGCATTATCATAATTTGATTCCCAACGTATTAGGAGTTGGGCCAACACTAAAAACAAGATAATTACAATTCTAAAAAATATAGTATTTGGAGGAAGAAAAATGAAAGTTAGATATGAATATAAAAGAACATTACAATTGGAAAGAACAAAAGGAATACACCCCGGAGCACCCATCAGAGTAAATACAGCGCCACAATTAAATGGAGAAGATGAATTATATGTTCCTGAATCAGGAGGGTGTAGCATATTAGTCTATGATGTAACTACTGGTGAACATTTGAGAAACTTAAGGATTCCCATCAAAACAGGTGGTAGGAGAAGCTACATTATAGAAGGATTTTCTGTTCATGATGGAAAAATAGCAGTGAATGCTATTAGAGGACAGTTTATCTTGAATAGTGAAGGTGAACAGTTGAGAACATTTCCTTTTGATGCAGGAGGAGCTGGACTTCTCTACAGAGTGTGTCAACTTGCTGATGGAAGAGTTTTTGGAGGTACACGAAGTGGATATGCACTTGTTGAAACAAAAGATGCTAGGAAACAGAGACCTGCTTTTCAAAAGCTAAAATTAAGTGATGTAGTCTTATCAAATGAAGTATTCATTAAAGGATTATTTCGATATGGGAATGGAAAAGGGTATGTTGTCAGTTCTAAGCATGGAGCTAAAAACTCTTCAGAGGTTTTGCTCTTTGATCAAATGCTTGTGAAAAACCCTAAAAGATTTGAAGTAGCAGAACCTATAGGTAATTGTGCCTATGATTCACCTAATGATAAAACAGGTGTTGTCTGGCTTCCAACCCAAGAAGGAATCAAGGGATATAACTTGAGTGGAGAAGAAGTTGGTGAAGTTGAAGGGTCTCAAGAGAATATAAAATTTATATCAGCAGTTCATGGTAAGATGATTGCAGTTCAAGAACAAGAAGATTGGAGAAAACCATTAGAAGTGAGAGTATTTGAAAAAGTTAATGCAGATGCATAGCTTTTTGATGCTCTTTGTGGCCTAGGATTCCACCGATTAAACCAAGAATAGGTCCAATAAAGATACCTGCGCCTAAAAGAATTCCCATGATAGATGTTATTAGAATCATTGTTGAGCCTGCTAGGCTGTGATCTTTATGTTTTATGAGGAATGCTGATATGATCATTAAGATTCCTATCACATAATGTGTGAATAAAAGACCTAAGAAAATAACTATCACTACATCTTTTAGAAAAGGAGCTATTATATCTGTTATAAAATTAGATGCAAACACAATCCAAGTTGCGTAAAGTGCTATTAAAATGGTAAGGATACCTGCTGTTAATGAAAATTCAAAGCCAGGAATAAAGATGTTCTTTTTTTGCATATACTCTTTTTTGAAATATGGGTTTTTAAAGGTTGTCGTAATTTATATAAGGGAGTTGAGTTATGTATAGTATATGCATCTCAATATGGTAAAAGGGCTCATAAAATCCAAAATTACTGGTAAGCCTGTTTTACTTTCTCATCTTGTATCACAATATTGTGATTTAGATTGTCCTTATTGTCTTTGGAAAAATAATAATACTCATAGTATGAAAACAGATGAGATTCTAAAAGTGCATACTGATGCAGCACAAAATGGATTTGTAGGTTGTTTTCTTTGGGGAGGAGAACCATTATTAAGAAAAGATATTGATGTGATATTAAAACATGATAAAGGATTAGGTTGGTGGGTGACGTTAGCTACCAATGGAGGTTTGCTTCAACAAAAAGCTAAGGTGGTAGCTGAAAATGTTGATGATTTACTTGTCTCTATTGATGTTCCTAATGAAAAGCATGATACTATTAGGAAGAAAAAAGGAACATTTGAATCTGCTAAGAATGGAATTCGAGCTGTTAAAGAAATTAATAGTAAATGCAATATTAAAATATGTTGTGTGCTTTCAAAGTTTAATAAAGATTCTATAAAGGATGTGTGTGAATTTGCCAAACAAGAAAAATGTGGAGTTATTTTTCAACATATTGATAAAAATCCTAGTTTAAGAAAAATTTCAGAAGATCTGGATATTAGCCAAGAGGAGAGGCACAAGGTTGTTAATGAAATTATTCAGTTAAAAAAAGAAAAATATCCAATTTTTAATTCTCTTACATATCTTAAACAGTTTCTTTTTGAAGGTAAGAAGTATCATTGTAGGAGTCAAAATATTTATTTAACTGTTTGGGATAATGGAGATGTTAGTGGTTGTGCAACAGGAAAGCATTATGGGAATGTTTTGAAAAAAGGGATTAAACAGATCTTAGATTCTAATGAATATAAGTCATTTATTAAAATTAGTAATAAGTGTAGTAAATGTAGAGATTCAGGAACATGGGAAACAACTCATTTGTATCAAATGAGAATGGAGGCTTTAATTAATATGGTAAGAAATTATTGATTTTTTTAAAACTTTAAGGCAGCCAAGATGATTTTTGTTATGGTAAAAACTTCTTAGGATTCCGGATCTTTTCCGGTAAATACTTTTCTATTACGAAATTTAGTCCCCACTTAGCTAATGCTTGCTGCTCGGATCGAACTTTCATCTGCTGCATTTGTTTCAATGCTTTTTGCCATTCTTTGTGGTGTTTGATGAATGGATCATTTTTTAACATATCCTTTATTTTTTTAAAATCTACTTCCTTGAGAGGATGAGTTGGTAACTTGTAATCAATAACATCTTGAGGAGTTACACCTAAAAACCTTGCCCTTGGAACACAAAAATATTCATTAATATGAGCTGCATTTCCAGATCCTACTTTAAATGTTCTATAAATATTTCCAATTCCATAAGGATCATTGTCTACAAACACATATACAGGTAGTTTTTTATCATCAGATAAACGTCTAATGAATCTTCTACATGCACGAGTTGGGACTCCTCCCATGCTCACGAGAATGCAATTTGCTTTTTTCCAATAGTTATGCTTAACTAAACGCTGAAACATTCCTGCTGTTTCAATAGCTAAAATAAATTTAGCGTTAGTTTCGAATTTAAGATCTTCAACTTTACTTGGGACTGAGTAAGCACCTGAACCCATTTTAGTACAATCAATCTTAATATCTTTTCCAGTATCAGGATCTTTATCAACAACAACAAGTTTTCCAGCAACATCTCCTCCTTTTTCTTCTGGTATGAATCCTATTTGTTCTCTGTTGACCATAAGCATTGCTTCAATATCATCCATCACTGTATCTGACTCTACTTGTTCTTTGAATCGTGCATCAGCCCAGTTTTTGGATACATAATACGCTTCTCTTTTAGTAGCAATGTCATCTTTTTCAATTAATTCCTTAGAAAGATTCATTAATCTAAGAGATTGAGCGAATGTTTTAATGGTAGTAGCAGTTAGAGTTCTTTCCTTAAATTTACCTAATAACTCAAAGTATCCTTTTTTAGGATCATATTGGACATTTGTTAGAGAACGTAACGGCATAGATAGCTCTGGCTGTTTCTTTTTTAAGATAGTAGAGTAAACTAATTTTGCTATCTCATTTATTTTTGTAGCTGCTAAGCTTTTTTTGGCCTTTTTCATCTTTTTCCTCAAATCCTATATCATTTGTGTTCTCTACAGGTGGAACTGATTTTCCAATTTTTGCTAATTCTGGATCATAATCCACATTTTTCTTAGGATCAAATTTCAAGTTTTCAAGTTTTCCTCTATTTGTTTCTAATATTTTTTTAAGATTCTTCTTAATTTTATCCTCTTCTACTAGTTTTAATGATAATAATTCTTTTAAAGCTGCGGATACATGTGGAATGAATTTTTCAATGTAATCGCGTTTAGCAGTTTCAGCATGCATTCTTTTTTTCTTATTTACATAAGATCCTAGTTGTCTGCCTGCTTCTTGTAAAGCAAGTTTAATTTCTTTAATAATATCAGGATAATGAGCTAAAGCTTCTTTACTTTCAGAAGTATAAGGAACCCAAACAGAACCTATGTGAATAGCAACTGTTAATGGACCAATAGGTAAAGCTCCTCTACTTTGAGATAATCCATATTTTCTCCAACCTGTATTAATAACTGATTTTGTGAAAGCACAGCCTCCTTGTTGATACAGTAAAGGGACACGATTTGCAAATCGTATTAAACGTGCTTGACTATCTCCTTTTTGATCTCCACCATATGCCATGCCCACTTCAATTTGGAATGGATTTCCTCTGTAAACAGCAGTAGGTCTAGAAACTGCAACATAAAATTCAGCATTTATTTCTTTTTTTAATCCTTTTTCTAATAATGCAGAGGTAATAGGTGATAAACAATCAGTAGGTGGAGAAATAAGTCTTGTGTTTTTAATGCCCTGCATTAATTGTTCTGATTGTTCTCGATTCATGGTTTTTGGTTTGGTTTTTGGTAAGATAGAACCATTTTGACATATTGTTTTTGCAGTACCAGAACCGACTCTAGAAAATTCACTTGTTAAAAAAGATTGTAATGTTCTAGCATCAGTGGTTTTTAACATTTTAATAAGCATTCCTAATTCAACACCATAAGGGTGAGGTTTAATTTCCTTAGCTTCACGAGGCAGGTCTTTCGTTGCGCAAGGAAAAATTATTTGCTCTGCTTTTGGGTTTGTGTAGGTTAGGGTAAGATGAGGATTAACAATAGCAGTTTCTTTCAAATATTCATCAACACTTTGATTTCCTGCTTGATATGATGCTTCTAAATCTAATTCAATTTTTGTTCCATGATCTTTTTTCCAATTAACTGTTTCATCTTTGATTATCTCTGGTTTGTTATGGGTAGTGTCAATATGTAATTCATAGAAATGTGCTTTATGTTTTTTACCAACAGTAGATGTGATTTTAGCTGGTCTGCCTGTTGTTAATTGAGCATACATTACGGAAGCGGATATTCCAATACCTTGCTGGCCTCGACTTTGACGCATCTTATGAAATTTAGAACCGTAAAGCAATTTTGCAAAAACTTTGGGTATTTGAGCTTTAATAATTCCTGGACCGTTATCCTCAACAATAACTCTAAATCTATCATTTTGCATATCAACAATCTCGACGCTAATTTCTGGTAAGATTCCTGCTTCTTCACATGCATCTAAAGAATTATCTACAGCTTCTTTAATAGTAGTCATTAAAGCTTTTCGTTTATTATCAAAGCCTAGTAAGTGGCGATTTTTCTCAAAGAATTGTGAAACAGAGATTTCTCTATGAGCTTTCCCGAGTTCTTCTGCTGTTTTTTTTGGAGTTACTTTAATCACCTAAGAAGTTTTTGTTAAGAGGTTCTTTATTAACCTTTGTTTTTAGCCTCAAATTCTTTAGTTTTATTGATAACACGTTGCCGTTCAAGATACTTAAAGACTTTTGCATGAGTCGAGCCGTTTAAGAGAGAACTCACAGCACGTTTAGCCAAAGAAACATTATATGCTTCCCCAATGAAAGAAGCAGTTTTTCCATATACACATATGTGCGCATCTGATAATTCTTCAATAATTTTTCGAGATTTGCCTTCTTGACCTATAATTCGTCCTTTTAATCTTTTTTCATCATTCTTATTTCGAGCATATTCAGCTATATGAATTATCTCAAAAATAATATCTGACTTTAATAACTTTAACGCTATATCTGGATTAAATCCTCTGCCAATTGCAGTTATTATTTCACGAGCAGAGTATAATTTAAGAGCATCTTCTCCAGAAACAAACACATCCCCTTCATTTGAATCAATTTTTAAGGTAGTAGATGTGTCTTCTTCTATACTCTTTTTTATAGAGCCCTCTTTACCAATGAGAACTGCAACTCTTTCCTTAGGAATTTTTATTTCATATGTGTATTGATCCATTTTCTATGTAATTCATGATTAGTTTTTAATAGTTTTTATTATTTTGTCCATGTTGATATTTAATTTTAATTTTATGAAGAATTTAGTGATAACTGATATGTCTCTCTCAAAATATTCTTTACAATTTGGATCCTCAAGAGAAGTTGCTCCAGATAAATCAATTAAGACAGGAGACTCATTGTGATTTAAAACATTAAATTGAGAAAAATCTCCATGGATGAGTTTTGCTTTTTTATAGAGTTTTTTGTAATTGCTCATTAAATCTTTAAAGAATTTGGATGGATTTTTGGGTAATGAATCTTTTAACTTTGGTGCAGCTTCTTTGTTTCCTATAAATTCCATAACTAAGATATTGTTTTTGAATGTGTAGGGTGTTGGGACTTTAACATTTGCTTCTCTTGCTTTGAGTAAATTACGGTATTCTCTTTGACACCATGCAAATATTACTTTTCTTCTATTTTTTTTAATATCCATGAATCTTGGATCAGATTTAATATAATTGTACATATTAGTAAAATCTGCATTCTCTAAACGGTAAATTTTTACTATAACTTTGTCGTTGCCTTTTTTTGCTTGGAATACATTTGCTTCTTTACCCATAGAAACAGGTCCAATTAAGCCTTCAAAATGGCCTTCTGTTATGAGTTTGAAAATAGTTCTATTCGTAAATTCATCAAAAACACTATGATATGTTTTGAATTTCTCTTTTGTGATGTTTTTAGGCATAAAATCAAAAAGTGGTTCACTCTTTAAAAATCTTTCAAAAAATAGATTATTTTCTATATAGTAAATAATAATATAGCACAAGTTTTATATATGAAATTAACTTCTCTTTTTAAGTAATACAAATGGGTCCTTTGACTAGTGGGTTTTTTACCTTAACAATGCGTTAAAGACACTCTTGTATTCGACAGCCCGTCACGAGAGTACTCAATGGAGTTACGCTAAAAGCAGGCAATGAGCTTGGGAGTTAGTGTTTTGGGCACCAATTTCATAATCAAACAAGATAAGTAAACAAAGTAAATAATTAAAAAATTAAAATACAAATAGAACATTAACAGATTAATATTACATTCATCACATTTTCATTTCATTGAGGAATTGTGCGGCTTAGAATTAATAAGCCTAACGTAGATATTCTGTTAAGTGTTCTTGGAGGATAAAATGGGAAAAATTTCACCAGTATCAGCTAAGTACATCATTAATGCAAGTATTGAAATTGATGGAGTAGTAGATAAACCAGATGTTATAGGAGCTATTTTTGGCCAAACTGAAGGATTATTAGGAGCTGAATTAGAATTAAGAGAATTACAACGAAGTGGAAGAATCGGTAGAATTGAAGTTAATGTTGATACTAGGACTGGTAAAACATCAGGAATGATTATTGTTCCTAGCAGCTTAGATAAAGCAGAAACAAGTATTGTAGGAGCTTCTTTAGAGATTATCCAAAGAATTGGACCATGTAATGCAAAAATTCAAGTTCAAAAATTAGAAGATGTTAGAGTTTCTAAAAGAAAATTAGTTGTTGAACGTGCAAAATCATTATTGAAAAATTTAATGGACAGTTCTATGCCAGACTCACAAGAATTAGCAGATGAAGTTGCTTTTT
>CALCXY010000089.1 GCA_937906345.1 Candidatus Woesearchaeota archaeon
CCAATTCACCTACGGGTCTTTCAGACCACGCAGAACTCTTGGTCGGAATTAGAAAGGATCTTTATTATAGAATCGCTGTGGTTTCTATAAAATTATCACCTTTACGAGAAAGAATGGAAGACATTCCAGATTTAGTAACACATTTTTTAGGAAAATATGCACCTACAAATAATTATAGAGTAGAACAAAGTTTTGTAAATAGACTTTTAGAATATGATTGGCCAGGAAATATTAGAGAATTAGAAAATACAGTTGAAAGAGCAGTTGTTACTTGTGAAGGTAACAGATTAACAAGAGATAATGTTGTAGGATTTAAACCAGTTGCAAAACCTACATATGTTCAACAAGATACAATTCATCCATGGTTCTTAGATAATGGCACATTTTATAGTGGAATAGTTGCTAAATTTCAAGCAGGACAAATGTCTCTAGATGAATTTAATTGCACAGTATTACATTATGCAACAAAACAAATCAAGAATAAATCTAAAGTTGCAGAATTATTTGAAATTTCAAGACCTCGCCTTGATAGAAAATTAAAAGATTATCACGATAATTATGCCCCTAAAATTGTAGGAACTACAAGAGGAAATTCTAGAATAGCATAATTACCTTATTCTAAACATATCATTTTATAAATACCACATTATTTTCACCACTTATGTCAAGTACAATAACCCCTATTGGCACTGGATTAAACGAAGCATTAGAAGTTGCTAGAAAAGTAGCACCTACTGATTGCTATGTTCTTTTAACAGGTGAAACAGGAACAGGTAAAGAAGTAATTGCAAAGTATATTCATCACCACAGTGAAAGAAGAGGTAAAAAATTTGTAGGTTTAAATTGTACAGCAATTGCTAAAGACCTAATTGAATCAGAATTATTTGGACATGAAAAAAACGCATTCACAGGAGCAAATTCTATGCGAATAGGGAAATTTGAATATGCTGATAAAGGTACATTATTTTTAGATGAAATTGCTGAAATGCCCTTAGATTTTCAGGTAAAGCTATTAAGAGTTATCTCAGAAAAACAATTTGAAAGAGTTGGAGGAAATACTCCTATAGATACTAACACTAGATTAATTTTTGCAACTAATAAAAATATTCAGAAAGAAATAGATGAAAAAAGGTTTAGAGAGGATCTTTATTATAGAATCAATGTTGTTAATATTCACTTACCACCTCTGAGAGAAAGAACACAAGATATACCTCCACTTACTGATCACTTCTTAAAATCCTATGCAAAAGAGTATAATAAAATTCCAGAAGATACTCCTAATGATAAAATTCATATAGTAACATACTCTCCTGAACCAGAAATTAAAAATGATGATAATTTCTATATTCATATCTCTCAACAATTAAGAGATAGATTATTAATACATGATTGGGATGGAAATGTTAGAGCACTTGAGAATTACATGGCTCAAGTTTGTATTTTTTTAGATAAAAATAATGATCATAATCATATTGTTAATACTGAAAGTATTGAAGGTGAAAGTTTAGAGGTTCAACCTGATTTTGAAAAAACACGTGCAGAATTAAGACTACAATTAGAAAATGGAATGAGTGATGAGCAAATTGGAGAACTTCTAGGAGATGTTGCTTCAATTAGAACTTTGTCAGATACTCAATTAAGAAGATTATATCTTAATGATTTTTATACAAGAAATGGATCAGATATTGGTAAAACTGCTGAAACATTTGGATTACAACCTAATGAAGTAACCCAAATATTAAAACTTTAAAACCTTAAACCTTTATAAATCCACAATCAATTTCACATTCTATGCCAACAACAATACTAGATTGCTATACAGATGAAGCCTCTGGATTAGGCGTCCCTCCTTATTTAGGAACCTATCCACGATATATAGCAGGTTCTTTAAACGAACCAGTTAATTATCTAACTATAGATGACTTAAGATTTTATAAAAAATATAACTCTAAAATATTCATCCCAAAACCTTCTCAAAAAACAGATATTTTTACTTACAATTTAACTAAAAATGCAAAAAACGTTGAACATATCTTAAACAACACAGATACATTAATCATAGTTTTAGGAATTCATGTCCCTGGAAAATACTTAAGTGCAATGCCAGGAACACTACACGAACTTATTCCTATGATTCAGGATTTAAACTGTAAAAAAATATTAACAGGACCTGCTATTTTTGGAACTCAACTTCATGGAGGAAAACTAAGAGAAAAATTTGATATGAGTGTATTTGATAAAATAGACAACTCTCTTTACACTTTTCCATACGATAAAATAAAAGACTACGCAGTTATAGGATCATCACTCCTTAAACAAATTCCTGACATAAGGATGATTGAAATTGAAACTGGAAAGGGCTGTGATATTGGTCATTGCAGTTTCTGCACTGAACCTATTAAAAATAAAATTGCATTTAGAGATAATGAAGATATTTTAAAAGAAATAAAAACATTCTACAATGAAGGAGCACGTTATTTTAGAATTGGAAAACAAACCTGTTTCTATACTTTACCAAAAGCAGCAGAACTCCTCAAGGAAATCCATACAGCCTGTCCAAATCTCAAAGTCCTCCACATAGACAATTGCAATCCTGTAAAAGTGTTACAAGATTCCAAAAAAAATAATAACAAAATAACAAAAGCAATTGTAAAATACTGCACTCCAGGAAACGTAGCAGCTTTTGGAATTGAATCATTTGATTTGGATGTTGTAAGAGCAAACACACTTAATACAATCCCAAAAGTTGGCTATGAAGCTATTAAAATCATAAACAAATTTGGTTCTCAAATTGGAAATAATGGATTACCTAAATTCATCCCAGGAATTAACATTATTTTTGGTTTAAGAAATGAATCTAAAAACACACACATTGAAAATATGAAATGGTTAACAAAAATCTATAAAGACAATTTATTATTGCGAAGAATTAATATTAGAAAAGCGGCAATTTTTGAAGGAACTTCATTATATGAAGATGGAAAAGACAAATTCCTTAAGAAGAATAAAAAATACTATTGGAAATGGAGAAATGACATCAGACAAAAAATTGATTATCCTATGCTTCAACGCTTAGTTCCTAAAGAAACAATACTAAAGGATTGCTATGCAGAGATTTACGACGGTAAAACAACGTTTTGCAGACAATTTGGAACATACCCCTTAATAGTGGGAGTTAAAGAACGTATTCCATTAAAGAAATTCGTTAATATAAAAATAACAAATCATATGTTAAGAAGTGTCACAGGTAAAGTAGTAGAATAAATATGTCAAGGAATCCTCTCTATACTTTTTAATAAATAATTTTCTTTATCATCATCTTTTTTTACCTTTTTAGGCTTTGTGTCCTTACTTACAGGAGCCACATCCTCAGATTTTTCAACTGGCTTCTCAGTTTGTTCTTTAATTTTTAATTCTATTGTAGACATTTCCTCTTCAGTTAATTGTTTGGGAGCCCAATCATAATTTAACCCATCATTTTCTGCTCGTGGAATAATATTAATAACAACATGAGCATGTTTTTGCCCTGCAGCAACTCCATTCATAACAATAATATTAGTTCCTTGCATACCTAATGATTCAAAAGCTGTTGTTGAAAGCAAATTCGCTTTTACAAACAAATCTCCCAATAAAGCATCTGGAATTTGCTCCATAATTGTAAAGTGCTGCTTAGTAAATAATTCAATATGACTTGGAGAAACACCTTTTTGTGCTAAGATAGCAATCATCTTATCCTCATCAACCAAAACATTCTTTCCTGGTTTTTCAATTAAATCACAATAGTGGCATTTTCCCATTATACACCACCACCTAAGAGATCAGTTATAGAGTCTAAATCAACTCCATCCTTACCTTCATCTTCACTACTATCATCTTCCTTATTTTCTCCTTCATCTTCTCCTTCTTCTTCATCATCCTCATCTTCTTCAAACTCAGCTTCAACTACCTTTTTTTCGTCTGTTGGTTTTCTTCCACGACCTCTTTTTGATTTCTCTTCTTTTTGAACTGGTTCTTCTTCAGGCTCTTCCTCAGGCTCTTCCTCAGGCTCTTCTTCTGGTTCTTCCTCAGGTTCTTCTACAGGTTCACTTTCTTGAGCTCCATCTAATTTAGCTTGTAATTTTTTTAAAATCTCATTATGTGCTTTAGTATCAATTTTATCATAAGGTAAATTAAGATTTTTAATTTCATCATCTTCCATTCTTGGAATAATATGAATCATAAAATGTTGAGCTTTTTGCCCTGCTACCATTCCATTTGCAACAAAAATAGTTGTTCCACCACATTTGAATGCTTTAAGACACGCTTGAGAAAGATGTTTAATGATGGTAAAAAAATATTTTATCTCTTCTTCTGGTATGAGGGGCATAATTTGATAATGTTCCTTAGGAATCACTAAAATATGACCAGGATTAGCAGGATTAATATCTAAAATAGCAATTACTTTCTCATCTTCGTAAATTTTTTTACTTTGAACCTTTCCTGAAACAATATGACAAAAGATACATTGCTTCTGTTGAAAATCCTTAAGCTCTTCTGGAGACATATTTTTTACTTTTTCTTGCAGCTCCTTCATCTGCTCAGGACTCATTTGTTCTTGTTCTGCCATGGATATATCAAAAACAATTAGATATAAAAAGATATTCATTCTAAAGCATAGTATGAAAATATCTCTCGACATCAACAAAAACCTAGAAGCAAACGCATCCTTGTATTATGATAAAGCAAAAAAGGCTAAAAAAAAGATTGATAATGCTAAAGCTGCTTTAGAGAGAACTTCTCAATTATTAGAAGAGTTAAAAAGTAAAAAAGATGCTATGGTTAAAGTTGAGGAAAAAACTGTTTCTACGCAAAAAAAAGAATGGTATGAAAAGTTTAGATGGTTTTACACTTCAACAGGTTTTTTTGTTATTGGCGGGCGTGACGCTACTACCAATGAAATTGTTATTAAAAAACACACAGATAAAGATGACATTGTAATGCATACTGATATGGCTGGTTCTCCTTTCTTTGTACTCAAAACTGAAGGAAAAACTCCTGATAAAAAAACTTTAGAAGAAGTAGGAGACGCTACTTGCTCATTTTCTCGTGCATGGAAATTAGGATTATCTGTTCAACAAGTGTTTTATGTAAATCCTGATCAAGTTACAAAAACAGCAAACCCTGGAGAATACTTACCTAAAGGCGCATTTATGATTAGAGGTAAAACTCCTTATGTTGATAATAAAATCAACTGCGCAATTGGAATGACTAAAGATAATAAAATCATGGCTGGACCTTTGGAAGCAATTAAAAAACATTGCAAAAACTTTCTAATCCTAAAACAAGGAGATTCTAAATCCTCTGACATTGCTAAAAAAATAAAAGCAAAAATAGGCGGAGAACTTGATGATATTATTAGAGCTATGCCAAGTGGTGGGATTGATATTGAGAATTAAGAAAAATTATCTAATATGTAAATTTCTAGGATTAGCATTTTGCCAAAACATTTGAGGAGTTTCTTTACCATATCCTATTAATCTAGGTTTTGTATTAAGATTATTTTGAGCATTATATTCAAATATTTCATCTATAGATACTTTTCCATCATCATTCACATCAGGATTTACTTTTTTTCCCTCTGGAGTTTCCCCTCCAATTGCTGAAAAAATTTGAAAATCAAACCCTTCAGGATTATACTTCTCTTTAAAAGATGCTTTACCTCTGCCTGCAGCAGACATGCTAACAAGATTATCTTCACCAAATTGAGCAGCAAATCCTTGACCGTGACATTGTGAAAAAATAGCAAAAGTATAATTAGGATTCAATCCTTGATAAAGTTCTTTAAGTTGAGAAGCAGATATTGTCCTGCCTTCAAGAAATAATTCACTTTCTCCAGATACAATATTTCTTCTTTTCCCATGATTTGTAGTATATAATAAAAAAGTATCATTTGGCTTTATTTCTTTTTTTAATCTATTAAGAGTAGTTTTTAATGTTTCATAGTCTGCCTTGCCATCTACATAACTTTCTGGGTTTTTGACTGATTCCAAAACTGTTATAGAATCATCTGAAAAACCTGCTCTTCTTAAAGAAGCATAAGCAAATTTAACTCTATTTTTAAAATATTCTCCAGCATTAACTAAAAGTGCATATTTTTTTCCCTCACTATTTTCAATTTCTCTTGTTACAGGAGTTTTTTGATGTTTTTCCCCTCTACTCCTTGAAAAATCCATAGAGACTGACATTACATAGGAAAAACAGGTTATTGCTATACAAAGATAAGCCACCTGAAAGAATTGCTTTATTTTTTTAAATCCCATATAATAGTGTTATTAAATAGAGTTTTTAAAACTTTCTATATTTACCACCCTATAGTAGCTATTTCTTCTTAGAACTTTTCCTTTTCTTCCTCTTCTTAGGCTTTTGCTTCAATATATGCACATGCGCTTCTTTAATCAAGCTTTTAACTATCTCAAAGTCTTTCTGCATATCTTTAATTTCCCTTTCAGCTTTTCTATTAACTGCGTAATCATATTGAGCATTAATTCTATCTCTTTCAGCTTGACGATTTGCACTCATTAAAATAACAGGTGCTTGAAACGCAGCAATCATAGATAAAACAAAGTTCAATAAAATAAAAGGATAAGGATCCCAATGATAACGAACAGCTTGCACATTTAAAATAATCCAAACAATAAGAATTATAATCAAGCTTAAAATAAATACCCAACTTCCTGCCCATCTACTCAGATTATCAGCACACTTTTGCCCAAATGTTAAATCTTTTCCAAATGCAGGATGAATCCCTTTAACATTATGAATAATCTCTTTAACATGCTCTTTTAAGTCATGAACCTTCTGCCTAGCCAAGCTCTTTTTTCTCCCCATATATGATATTCCGAAATCCAGATTTATAAATGTTATCTAAAATTCGGGTAACATATAATATTTTTTTGATTATAAAAACCCGAATTTTAGATTCCACAGACTCGCCAACTAATATAAGAGTTAAATTAAATTGACGAGTCTGTGTTATTATCTATTATAGTAACATTTAAATATACCTAATTCTATATCTATTTAACTACATATTAAATAATATAAAATTATACATAAATATATACATAATTTAACGAAAATATGACCAAGTTACAGAAAGATAACAATAAACAGTATAAATTAACCCTTCCAAAGCAAATTCTCGAAGCCATAGGCTGGGAAAAGGGTGACAATATCAAGGTAGAGCTAGATTCTTTTGGTAATCTTATCTTAAAAAATGAAACAAAGAAGTAAAACAAGCCATAAAGGGCAAAATGGAAAAGTCCTCATTATTGGAGGCTCAAAAGAGTATGTAGGTGCATTAGCATTAGCAGGATTAGCTTGTTTAAGAGTGGGTGCAGATTATGTGTTAATATGCGCCCCACAAAAAGTAGCTTGGGCAATTAACTGTTTAACCCCTGATTTAATAACCAAAAAATTCAAAGGTCATTATTTTACTTTATCACAAGCAAAAGAAATAACAAAATTAGCTAAAGACTATGATGTTATTTTAATTGGAAATGGAATTGGAACAAAAAGTGATTCTTTTGTTAAACAAATATGCAAAATAAAAAAACCAAAAGTAATTGATGCAGATGCTATTAAAGCATGTAATCTTAAGAAAGTAGAAAATTCTATATTAACACCCCACCAAATAGAATTTGAAAAATTATTAAAAAATTCAAAGCTAACTAAACAATCTCTTATCAAACATTTACAATCAAATGTAATTTTATTAAAAGGCCATGTTGATAAAATTTATTCAAAGAAAAAAGTTAAAGAAAACCATACAGGTAATCCAGGAATGACTAAAGCAGGAACAGGTGATGTATTAGCAGGTTTAGCAGCAGGATTTCTTTCTCAAGGACACTCTCTTAAAGATGCTGCCTATCATGCAGCTTTTTACAATGGAAAACTTGCTGACGCACTTGAAAAAAAACAAGGGTATAGTTATCTTGCATCAGACATAGTAAATGACATAAAGAGGATCGCATAATGGAAAACATTTTTTTTGATATTGGAATTATAATTATCATGGCATCTATGTTTGGAATACTTTCCAAACTCATAAGACAGCCATTAATTCCTGCTTATGTTTTAGCAGGAATTATTATAGGGCCTTCTTTTTTAGGTTTAATCACCAATTTAGATACTATCAAAATTCTCTCAGAGATTGGTATAGCTTTTTTATTATTTGTAGTAGGATTAGAATTAGATATTAAAAAATTAAAAGACATAGGATTAGTTGCATCAATTGGAGGCACCATTAAAACCCTAGTCATGTTTGGCATTGGTTATGGATTAGCATCATACTTTGGAGTTTTTAATCAATTAGAAGGTATCTATATTGGATTAATATTAGCTTTCAGTTCTACAATGATTGTCATTAAATTATTAGCAGATAAAAGACAAATCGATACTCTCCATGGAAGAATTATAATTGGAATTTTATTACTTGAAGATTTTTTAGCAGTCTTAGCAATATCCATATTACATTCTATTAATGAATTTAGTGTGGGTTTTTTAATTGTCTCAATGTCAAAAGGATTCTTAATATTATTAGTGATTGTATTCTCCTCAAAATTTATTTTTCCAGAATTATTTAAATTTGTAGCTAAAACTCCTGAATTACTATTCTTGGCATCAGTAACCATGTGTTTTTTATTCGCAATTATTTTTAACTATTTTGGATTTTCTATTGCAATAGGTGCATTTGCAGGAGGGGTTGCAATAGGAAACTTACCTTATAATTATCATATTATGGGAAAAATTAAACCCCTCAAAGATTTTTTCTCAACAATATTCTTTGCATCTCTTGGTATGGAATTAGTATTTACTTCATTTGAAAAAATAATTGTGCCTACTTTAATTTTCTTAGCATTTGTATTATTATTTAAACCCGTTCTCGTAATGATTATCACAAGTCTTTTTGGGTATAAAAAACGAATCTCATTTTTAACAGGTATTAGTTTAGCTCAAATATCAGAGTTTTCTTTAATTATTGTTGCTCAAGGTCAAATCTTAGGCCATATTAATAATGAAATTTTCTCAATTAGTGTATTATTAGCAGTAATAACTATAATAACAACTTCTTATTTTATTAAATATGACGCCTGGCTCTATCATCATTTTGAAAAAATATTAAGCCCTTTAGACAAATTTGATAGAAAAGAAAAAAAATTATCATACATTCCCAAAAATCATAGATATCAAGTTATTTTATTAGGATATGATCGTATTGGCTACTCAATTCTTGAAGCTGTAAAAAAATTAAAAAAAACAGGTATGGTAGTAGATTATAATCCAGATATTATCAAAAAATTAGTAAATAGAAACATCCCCTGTATGTACGGCGACCTCGCAGATCCAGAGATTCTCAAAAGGTTAAACATTCCTCATGCACAAATTGTAATATCTACAATTCCAGAAAAAGAAGATAGTATCTATTTGATTAATAGTGTTAAAGAAGTAAATAAACGAGCATCAATATTTGTTACTGCTAATAGAGTCGAAGAGGCCTTAAGATTATATGATAAGGGAGCAGACTATGTAATTTTACCTCACTTTTTAGGAGGCCATCATGTTTCCCTTATGTTAGAGGATGTAACTCACGACTTGAGTAAATTAATGAAAAATAAAATAAGCCATATCAGTGAATTAAAAAATAGAACAAAGTTTGGAATGGAACATCCAAAACATAGAGCATCCAAACAAAATCCCTAAACTTTCGAAAAGTATATAACAGATACCCACTTACAATAATACACAAAAAAGAGGAAAAATGGTAGACGTATGGAACCCACACTTGGAAAATTCGAGTAAACTCCTTATTAAACATGGTTTTGTTAAATCTGAACATAAAGCCAAGTATGAAAAACTCTCATCTAAAGATAAAAATAAAGCCTTAGAATCCCTTCCTGAAGATGATGCAGATAAACAAGCTGATGCTGATCATGAAGAAGTAGGAAAAGATCAAATGGTATTTGTAAATTTTCCTAACCCTATTCACAAATATAGGTTGGTATTAGAAACCTTCAAAGCATCAATAGAAGAAACATATTTTTGGATATTAAATTATTTAAGATATGATATGCACTTCGCACAAATCGAAAAAATAACTGATATCTTTGCTGCAGGGGAAACAAGTGCATTTGAAGGAGTTCGTCAACAAAGAGTTGGTTTACAACAAGATAAGGTATCTCAATTTTTAGCAACTATTGGAAAAATGGTTAAAGAATTATTCCAATTAGTGAGAGAACTTAGAATTATTGATGAACGTGCAGGCTACTATGAAGACGCATTTACTGATTCTAAATCCTCTGAAAGCGCTGAAATTACATTAAAAGGAATTTGGATTGACCAAGTAGAAGGTGCATCAAAAAATCCTGCATCTGTATATGGTTTAGCAAAAGAGCTGCAATTTACTACTTTACCTGATTTATTTTTTGCAATTCACCCAAAAAAACCAGAGGATGTGGATGAAGTAGTAGATGCATTAGAGTTTAATAGAAAAGTAAAAGAAGTATTAAAGAGAAAATTACGAACCTTTTTAGAATGGAAAGTAAGAACCTATGATGAACTTCAAAATAGAAGAACATTTACTATTCAATATTTAAGACAACATTTTGATATTATTAAAATGTATATGCAATGGGTAAAGCCTTATTTAAGAACCATTAAAAGATTAGGATACGATGAAAAGAAAACAAAAACTCCTGATTTATTGTCTGCTTTTGAAGGCACTATGATTGAAATTGAGTTTTTAGCAATTTTTTATCCAAGAAAAAATAAAGAATATCGTTCAGTATTATGTATGCATTTTGATTATAGGACTAGACCTTCTATGAATTATCAAGCTGAAGGGTATCAACGAGGACCTTTGCACGTAGGAGAAATCAGAGTAACATGGAGAGGCTACACCTGGAATCAAGAAGAAATTGATAATTATAAAAAATTAAGAGAAGAGGAAGACTTTGAATTATTAGCTACTGTAGATAGATCTGTTAAAGCTGCTATGGAAGCTTTAGGAGATGAACTTGAAAACTATCTCCAACAAGCAGGAGAAAATGTTAAATTCTCTGGAAGCAAGAAAGTAAAAAAATCTGAACCAAAATTACCTGGAATGTTAGATCCATTTAAAGCAATTTTCAGTGGATTTGGAGATGCATTTAAATTTGTAACTCCAGATAAAAAACCTAAAAAGAAAAAAGGCCTTAATAGTTATCAAATTGATGAAGAAAAAAGCAAAGCAAAAAAAGATTTAATAATAAGAATGTGGACCTGTTATAAAAATTATAAAAAAGGTCATAAAATGATTTCATGGTAAAATGAGCTTAGATAATCTAAAAAAATTACGTCCAGAAGAAAGAATTAAGAGATTAAAAGAGATGGAAGAAGAAAGAAAAAAAGAAAGTGAAGAATCTAAAAAGATGATTGAAAATTCTAAATTAGAGATTGAAGAAGAATTAATGAAAAAGATGCAGGTTCCAGACCAGGAGCCAGTTAAAATTGAAGAATTATTCCAACCACAAGAAGAACCTATTACCCCAATTGAATTCGAGAAAAAAGAAACTGAAGTAGAAACTGATTTAGAAACAATAACTGAAAAAACCGAGCTTCCTCCTGAACAAGTATTAGCTGAACAAAAACAATATGACGTTGGAAAGCTTCAAGATTTTTTTAAGGAAAAATCCTCTAAAGATATCTATAAATCAGTTGCAAATTTAATGGATAAACCCGCTTCCCAAATGAATGCTTATGAACAAAATAAAGTAGAAGCTGCTTATCAAGAAATGGGAGATAGAGCAAAACAATACAGCTCATCTGCTGAAGGACAAAATATTAACCAAAATGTTGATAAAGTCATGAGTTTACATTCAAGAATTAATCAAGACCTATATAGGAGCTAAAATAATAAAACCAAAAAATGCAATTTAATCAATCATACACAGCACCTTATGCCAAAGAAAGGCCTATGGAAAAACAACCTATAGCAGACTTAAGTCCTAAAGCACCATACAGTGCTGAGAGGCAAGGACAACCTGATATTGAAAAACCTATTTTTAGTGTTTCTAAATTAGGACAATCAGTTACTGAGGGTTCTCGATTTGGTTCCTTATTACAAAGTGCAACTGGTGCTATTAGAGGCGGCGCAGGAAACGTAGAGTTACAATTACAAATGGGTGGAGGAGCAGAACCTGTAGGTGCAGAAGTATATGGAGAAGAAGCTCGTGAAGCACTCAGAGAAGTTGCTAAAGCTAATCAAGTTGAATTTCCTTCTGTGCATAGTCCTTCGCAAATTGGAAATTTATCTGGTTTTGCTGGCCCTGAAAAAGGATTTGATGATCAACAAAGAAAAGTCGAAGTTGACGAAATAAAAACAGCTATTGATTTTGCTGCAGATACCTCTGGAAAAGGTGCAGTTGTTGTGCATACTGGAGAATACCAAAGACCTATATCAGAACAAGAATGGGCGCATGATGATCAAGGCAATAGAATATTCTCTGGATATGAAGAAGAACCAGAAAAAGCTATTATCCCTTTAGTAGATAAACGAACAGGTAATGTTATTCTCCAAGTAAGAAAAAATCAAATTATTGCACGAGCAAAATGGAATCAATATGAAGAAGGAAATGAACAATTCCAAAAACAAAGCGGAACAACCTATAGTGATGATAAAGGGCATGAAGTTCGCCCTGGAGATTATATAGATTATGAAGGTAACTGGGTTGATTTTAAAGATCGTGTCCCTGAATATGATAAAGAAAATAATACATTCGTTGTGCGTCAACAAAAATGGGATGATATAGAACAAGAAGCTAAAGAACGAACAGAACAAAAAGCTAGAGATCTAGGCATCTCAG
>CALCXY010000090.1 GCA_937906345.1 Candidatus Woesearchaeota archaeon
ATCATTTGTTTTACATCTTTATCTTGTAAACAACTGAAAATGATATACAATTTATTATATTTTTGAGATTTGAGATATTTGCTAATATGCTCAAATGCATTTTCATTATGGGCTGAGTCTAAGATTATATTTTTCCCAATATATTGTAAACGAGCAGGCCATTGCACTTTTTTAAGTGCTTTTTGAATTATTGATTCTTTAATTTTTAAATATCTTGCAAAAGATAATGCAATGCCTGCATTTGTTAATTGAAATGTGCCTGGAAGGTTTGTTTCGTAAGGAGAATTAGGACAGAATATATACTCTGCATTTTTCTTTTCACAAACTTCTTTGAGTTCTTCTCTATTTTCAGATGTAAATAAAGGAATCTTTGGTTTTATGATTCCTGATTTTTCTTTTACAATATTATCAAAATCTCCTAAAAGATGATTATGATCATTAGCTAGTGTTGTTATTATAGAAGCGATTGGTGTGATGATATTAGTTGCGTCAAATTGGCCTCCTAAGCCAACTTCAATAACTGCATACTCTACTTTTTGTTCAGCGAAATAAGTAAATGCAATAACAACCATAAATTCGAAACAGGTTAATTCTAAATTTAGGTTTTTAATTTTAGTTATGAGATTAATTAAGGTTTTGTCATCAATATCTGTATTGTTAATTCTATATCTTTCATTGAGTTTAACTAAATGAGGGCTTGTAAATAATCCAACTTTCTTTTTATTTTCTATTAGGATTTGATTAATCATAGCAGCTGTTGAGCCTTTCCCATTAGTTCCAGCTATATGGATTGTTTTGAATGAGTTTTGTGGGTTTCCTAGTTTACTCATTACTTTTTCAATTCTTTTAGTATCTAATTTCCAACCTAGTTTCCATTCTAAATTAAAAAGCCATTCTATTTCTTTGTGCATAAGAAAGGAATATTTGGGAGGTTTATAAAGGTGAGGATTTATAAATAAAACTGAATTTTCTTTTATTATGGCAGGACAATTTGAGTCGTATGAAACTTGCATAGGGAAAACAGTTCAGATTTTTGCACAAGATAAACAGTTAATGGATGCTTGGTTGCAAGAGGTTAGAGATAACGCAGATAGATTACCTGCTTTTCAAGTTAGAAGTCAAATGCATGAGCGCAAATATCAAGTTGGATTAATTATTTCGGCAAAATTAATATATTTAAAAAGGAATGGAACACTTAAGAATCTCCCTAGGCCCTCTGAACTTCAAATACATCCTGCTATTTCTCTTGATACTTTATTAACAAGGGATTATTTTAAGTTAGCCACTGAGACAAAACAAGAAAAGCAAGGTTTTGATAGCAATGATCATTATTTTTTAGATTTATATTATACTCAAACTGGATTATATTTTCCTCAACAATCAGGGTTAAGAGATAGAAAATATTTTAGACAATTACGTTCAGCTTTTCGTAGTTTATCTTCATTATTCCAAGCAAAATCAAGAGAGAGAACTCTTATTTACGCATCAATTTTGAAAAGATTTCCTACTTCTGGTTCAAATTAAATCCAACAACTTTATAAACTTTTAACTTTTACATATTTTCATGAAAAACGTAATCATTATTGGATCAGGGCCAGCAGCTTGGACTGCTTCTTTGTATTTAGCAAGAGCAGATCTGAAGCCATTAGTTCTAGGTGGAAGAAGCCCTGGCGGTCAATTAATGAACACAACAGAGGTTGAGAATTATCCTGGTTTTGAAAATGGAATAACAGGACCTGAATTGATTAGTGTGATGGAAAAACAAGCTAAACGATTTGGAACAGAGGTTATTAATGAAGATGTTACTAAAATTGAACAAAATGATAAAAAATTTACTGTTTTGTATGGTGATGGTAAAAAAGAAGAATGCTTGGCTATTATTATAACAACTGGTTCTTCCTATAGACATTTAGGAGTTCCAGGAGAAGAAGAATTTTCTGCTAAGGGAGTAAGTTATTGTGCTGTTTGTGATGCACCATTTTTCAAAGATAAAGTTACTTTGGTTGTTGGTGGTGGAGATTCAGCTATGGAGGAGGCTTTAGCTCTAGAAAAATTTTCTAAAAAAGTGTATATTTCTCACAGAAGAGATGAGCTTAGAGCATCAAAGTTTATGCAGGAACGAGTTTTAAAGAGTAAAAAAATTGAAGTTTTATGGAATACTGAATTAAAAGAGATTAAGGGAGATACAACTGTTAAAAAAGCAGTTATTATTAATAACAAAGATAATAAAGAAACTGAGATGGATGTAGATGGCATCTTTATGGCTATTGGTGCTGTTCCTAATACTGATTTTGTAAAAGGTCTTGTAGAGTTAGATGATAAAGGATATATTGTAACTGGGAAACAGCCAAAAACCAATGTTCCAGGAATCTTTGCTGCAGGAGATGTTCAAGATCACATCTATAGACAAGCCATAACATCTGCTGGAACTGGATGTGCTGCTGCCTTAGAAGCTCAATGGTATGTTGAAGAATTAAATGCTAAATAATCACCAGCTAACTGTGAATCGTTTTCTTCACTTCATTCCAAGTATTGGAATTTTATTTGTAATATGGTAAATATTTCCGAAAATAGGGTAAAAATTGAGCAAAAATTTATTAATAAGTTCGTATTATAGATTATGATGGACACTGATCTACGAAAAGACCTGGGTGAGACAAAGGTGCTTAAAAGGTGTCCAAAATGTCATTCATTATCAGTAAATTTTGACACAGAACAGCAAAAAATTTCTTGCTCGAAGTGTGGGTTTGAACAACAAGTGATGCAATAAAAAACGGGGTGTTATAGATTCCAGTACTGAAAGGACAACGAATTGGAGTATTTGTGGATGTGCAAAACCTTTATTACTCTGCAAGGAACTTACATAAGAGCAAAGTAAATTATAATTCTTTAATAAGGCAAGCTGTTAATGGAAGAACACTTATTAGAGCAATATGTTATTGTATTAAAACCAAAGAAGAGCATGAAGACAGTTTCTTAAAAGCATTAGAAAAGATTGGTTTTGAAGTAAAAGCTAAAGATTTGCAAGTTTTTTATGGTGGGGCTAAAAAAGGTGATTGGGATGTAGGAATTGCAATGGATATGATAGAATTAGCTCCAAAAATAGATGTTGCAGTTCTTATCTCTGGTGATGGTGATTATGTTCCTCTAGTTCAACATTTAGGAAGAGGATACGGATGTAAAGTTGAAGTGTTAGCATTTGGAAAAAGTGCTTCATCTATGTTAAAGGAAGCAGCAGATGTTTTCATTGATTTGGAAAAGGACGCTAAAAATTTTTTAATTCGAGGTGGAAAAAAATGAAAAAATATTTAATAGGAATTTTGTTGGTTCTCTTTATAGTAGCGTGTGGACCAGTGCAACATGCAGATGATCATGATGATGGTGATGATCATGTAGATGAATCAGATACAGGATCTTCTACAGATACAACAACTAGTGATGATTCAGCAGCTAGCACTGATGCAGCAACTGAAGCAACAGCAGCAAGTGAAGGCGAAGTAAGATTAACAGATAAAGTTGCAGAACCAGATAGTATTACTGTATCAGTTGGTTCAACTGTAACCTTTGTAAACACAGCAGATAGGATTAGACAAGTTACAGGAGATGTAAGAACTGGTCAAATCAATGCTGGTGAACGTGCTGAATACACTTTCGAGGAAGCTGGAACATACAACTATGTGGTTATTCCTTTAAAATATAGGGGAACTGTGATTGTAGAGTGATTGCATGTATAAAATAACCAAAAAGTTAAAATTGGCTGATAAAACCTATATGGTTTCTTTGCAATGTCCTAACATTGCAAAGGCTATTAAGCCAGGGCAATTTGTTCTTATTAGGATCACTGACAAAAGTCAGTGCATTCCTTTTGATTATAATGGTGGTGGTAAAAAAGATATTCAATTTGTATTTGAAGAAAATGAATATACAAAACCTTTAGTTTCAATGAAAAAAGGGAATGAGATCTATGAAATTGTAGGTCCTTTAGGTGTTCCAACCAATTTGAAAAATTATACTACTATTTGTATGCTAGGATCTGGTTCAGGAATAGCTTCTATTTACACGCTTGCTAAGCAAATTAAATCACGGCATAATAGAATAATAGCTATCTTAGGTGCTGATACCAAGAAAAAATTGTATTGGGAAGATAAAATGGATAAAGTTGCTAATCATATGTTTGTTTCAACAATAGATGGAAGCAAGGGAAGAAAAGGTACTTTAGATATTGCACTTAAAGATATTCTTAAAAAAAGACTTGATTTGATATATGTAGCATCTGATTCTGCTACTATGAGACAAATTAGTAAAATGACTAATAATTATGTTAAAACTATTGCTAAGGTTAAAGTTCCTCAACTTGACAGTTTTGGAATATCTGGATGTGATAGGGTTTTTTTAGAGGATCAAGTAAAATTATGTTCTTTAGATGGTCCTGATTTTGATGCTCATGATGTGCAATGGGATTTATTACATATAAGAGAGAATCCTTACATTGATAAAGAAACAATCTTTAAATCAAAATGAAGCAAAAAGAGAAATCCATATTAGGTAATGGTGTAGCGTCAGAGCTGTTAAGCGCATTCAATAAGAATCATAATTGTCCTTTTGGGGAAGCTTTAGTAGAAGCGTTAACTTTAGTCAAAAAAGGAAAACCTATTCAAGCGAGCACTCTTCTTCAACAAAATGATCATTTTCCCTTGCTTTCTTTAAAATTATGTAATTGGACTAATTATTTTCCAGAGCAATTAGCTTTATCTGAAAAATTAGAACATGTTTTGCAAGAGTTACCAAATAGTAAAGTAAAATCTGCAAAAAAAACAAATAAAAAAATAGGAATCATAGGAAGTGGAGTTTGTGGTTTAAACTGTGCAAAAGAATTAGCATTACAAGGTCATCATGTAAATGTATATGAAGCATTAGCAGAATCAGGAGGGTATTTAAGATATGCAGTTCCTGATATGGTGCTACCTAAAGATATGTTGAATCATGAAATAGAAAAATTAGAAGCATTAGGAGTAGAATTTCATAATACTCATGTTATTGGAAAAGTTATGACCCTAGATCAATTAGAAAGTCAACATCATTCTTTATTTTTAGCAAGTGGGGCGTGTCATCCTCGTCTTATTAATTTGAAAGGCCAGCACTTATCTAATGTATACTATGCTAATGAATATCTTTACAGAATTAATATGATGAAAGCTCATTTATATCCTCAATTTAAAACTCCAGTGCATTCTGCAAAAAACACATTAGTTGTTGGAGGAGGAAATATGGCAGTGTATTGCGCAAGGCTTGCACGAAGTTTAGGTAATAATGTAACTTTAATTTATAGGAGGTCAATTAATGAAATGACTGCTTTGCCTCATGAAATTAAAAAATCTCAAGACGAAGGTGTTTCCTATGTTGAATTAACAGGACCAAGGCAAATTAAAGGAGATGAAAAAGTAGAAGAAGTGCAATTAATTCAAATGATGTTAGAGATGGAAGATGAGAGAGGAAGAAAAAATCCTATTCCTATTAAAGATTCGGAATTTAATGTTGAAGCTGATCAAGTTATTTTAGCATTAGGAAATGTTCAAAATCCTACTATTTTTAAAGATTCTAAAATAAGGACTGGATTTGGGAATAAAGCAATTGTTAATGACCAAATGCAAACATCAAATGAGAAGATTTTTGCAGGTGGAGATATTGTAAGACAATCCAATAATCTTAGTTGTGCTATTAGGGATGGAAGAAATGCTGCCACCCATATTCATAATTTCTTAAATGGTAAACGATGATTGATATAAAAAGTTTTGAGTGTACTCATTGTGGAAAATGTTGTCAAATTATGATTAAAGTTGATCAAGAAGATATTTCTAAAATTGAAAAATTAGGGCATTCTGATTTTACTATGAAAAATCCTATGAAAAGAGATAATGATGATTATCTTAAGATGAATAGGGAAGATTGTATATTTCTTGGTTGGAAAGGAGATAAGAGTTTTTGTAAAATATATGAGAATAGGCCAAAGGTGTGTGATGAGTACCCTTTTAAGGGAGAGAAAACATTAGATGTTGAGAATTGCTATCCTGAGAATGTTTTGAAAATTTTTAAATAAATTTTTTCTAGTAACATTTATAAATTAAAAATTCTAAATAAGTAGTATGAAACCGTTTATGCTCATTAATTTTAAAACATACAAAAAAGGATCTGGGAAGAGTTCTTTAGAGGTTGCTAAGGCGTGTCAAAAGGTTAATGGAAAAGTAAATATGGCTATAGCAGTCCAAGCTGCAGATATTTATAAGATTAGTAAATCTGTAAATATACCTGTTTATGCACAGCATATAGATGATATTGAGTATGGTAGTCACACAGGATGGTTATTACCTGAGGATATTAAAGAAGCAGGAGCAGCTGGAACCTTACTAAATCATTCAGAGCATAGAATTCCTCATAAAACTATTAAAAAACTTGTAGATAGGGCTAGGAAGCTTAAGTTGAAGGTTATCATATGTGCTAAGAATGTGAGTGAAGGTGCTACACTTGCTAAGTTTAAGCCTGATTACATAGCTGTTGAGCCTCCAGAGCTTATAGGGAGCAAAACTAAAAGTGTTTGCACCTCAAAACCAGGGCTTATAGCTACTTGTGTAAAAAAGATTAAAGCACCTCTATTAGTTGGTGCAGGAGTTAAATCCTCACAAGATGTTAAAGTTGGGATGCAATTAGGTGCAAAAGGTGTTTTGTTAGCTTCAGATGTTATGAAGGCAAAGAATCCTTTGAAAGAGTTGAAAGAATTAGTTCAGTGATTTTTATACTATTTCTACGATGATTTTGTGGACATCTCCTTTATTAGTTTTACCGTAAAGGTCTAATTCACTTAAAGTAGCAGGACCTGTAGCAGTATTATCAAATATACATAGTTTTGACGTACCATCGAGTTTTGCACAAGGGTTTTGACCTGCTGCATCCTCATTACATACACACACGTTGAAAATATAGGTACCTTTAGGAGTAGAAGAGTCTTCACATTCTGCAAAGCTGGAATCACATAATGTGCCTTGTGCTCTGATAAAAATAGGAACAACTTTTCGTTCTTGTGGTGCTATTGTTTCAATTGAAACATCTGTTGCTATCCATTGTTCATTAATATAATCTGTAACTACATTATTTAAATTTTCAATTCTGTTTCCAACTGAGTTTGCAGCCTCATCAAAGCTCATAATAACATGGAATTGATCTGATTGCGCATTTACGTTTCTAATTCCAATGCCAAACGTAACTCCAGAGCCTCGTTTAACTTGTTTTCTAAATAAAGGGATAGCTACTTTAGCCCCTGTATCTAATAATTGTTCTATTGCTGCTTGTGTTTCAGCATCAACACTAGCTTTTCTTTCTTCTGCAACCCCAAAAAACTTTGTAGTGAAACCAATTCCTCCAACGAAAACTACAATTGAAATAATAAGAATAACAATAATATTAGTTGATAATTCAAAACCTTTCTTGTTTGATAATAATTTCATTAAGGTTAATTTGATATTAAGAGTATAAAAGCTTTTTGATAAAGATATTGTGAGAATTATTGATATGTAAATATTAATTAAGTGATGATGACATTCCCGCCAGCCAAAAAAAGCTTAAGGCTTACGCCGTATTAGCCCCCGCCAAATTGATTAAGCCCAAGATTCATATGAAACATATTATAGAAGGGCTTAATCAATTTCCGCCCACCCAATAATATTCAGAGCCTATTATTAAAAACTTATGGCTCTGGTTATTTTTCTTTGTAGATGTTAATACCCTGATTTTTCCTGTCTCCCCTTACCAGGTATGGGGAGACAGGAAAAATCCGTAGAAAGGCCAGTACCTGAATTAGTTTAGTGTAAGCACCAGGATTTTTTTGGGAATACCAATAACAATCTTTATTAATCCAATAAAGAAAATATTATCATGAAATGGGATTTAAAGCCATTACCTAATAAAATCACATTAATTAGATTTATTGCTGTTTTTGTTTTATGGATATTGGCTTACATTGGTAATGGGTTTTGGTTTGGGATTGTTTTTTTAATAGCAGGAATAACTGATTTCTTAGATGGTTTTGTTGCAAGGACCTTTAAAATGGGGAGTGAGTTTGGTGTTTATTTTGACTCATTAAGTGATGATATGGTTAACTTTTCTATAATATTTTGGGTGTATTTGTTAATTCCTGAATTTTTTTTGGAGCATATTGTTATACTTTTGATACTTTTTAGCTTGTTTATTATCTCCATAGGATCTGGATATATTAAATTTAAGAAGCTCCCTAGTTGGCATATCTATTCATTTAAACTTACGAATTGGTTTTTGTATTGTTTTATCCTTATTGCAGTGTTTTTTGAGCCTCATTTAGGCTTATTCTATGCTTTGAGTGTTCTTGCTGCGTTAGCTCTTACTGAATCTATTATCTTGAATTTTATTAGCGATGAATTAGAGTCTAATAGGAAGAGTATATTTTTTGAGTAAATAAGCAAATATTTATAAAATTTAGAAAGATTCTAAAGTTATGAGTAAAGAAATTATGGTTAAGGGGAAACCTATGATTATTCATACTATTGTGATAGATCAACAAGTAGAACTATTAGCATCCAAAGGTGAAGTAAGTGGGTATGTAAATGGAGTATGTAAGGCTCCAAGACCTAATATCCATGGAATGCTAACTTGTTTTAGAGATAATAGGAAATATGATCCTCGTCAAATTGAAGCATTATGTATGAGTGCGTGTCCTCATCCTGTAAGGAATAATAAAGTTGCTGATGATTCAGCTCATTTAGATGATTGTTGGGACCATATTTTTAATGCAGAGTCTCCTGATGGTGAAAAATATATAGAATATAGTGAAGAATAGTAATTTATTAAATAAAATAGAAAAAAAATAATAAAAAAAGAAATTAACGACTTAACTCGTATTCTTTCACGATAATTACCATGAATAAGACAAGTATAGCTGCTCCTGCAATGAGATAACCAATCCCATCATTAACGGTTTTAGTTATCATTTCATATAACCCAAAGGCCATAACTGCAAAGCCAAGCCATAAAAATTTGTCTAATACGAGCTTTAAAATCTCAAACTCTTCTGTTTGTGTTAGTCTTTTTTTCATCGTAGATCACCTTATATTAAATCAATGAAAAACTCCTTAGAGTCGTGTAATACAACGGTTCTTGTAGGTTCTGTTGCAGCTGGGTCGTTAGTTGTAATAGCAGGATGAATAAATCCTTGACCGCCTGCTTGAGTTCCAGTACCTGAAACAGCTGTATTATCTGTCTTTTTCTTGATTTTAGGCCAATTGTTGATTTCAGTTGTTATGCAATCTTCATATTGGTTAGTAGCTGCTTCTGTTGTAACATCTATAAAGTGTTTCCAAACCAATACTCTTCCATTATAAGTAGCTGAAGGAGCATTTAATGCTTGTAATTCACCTTTTAATACTTTTACAGTTCCAGTTTCAACTCTTGATCCTTGTAAGGTATCAAACCAGTTCCAACCTGAAGGAACAGCTTCAGTAGGTGCATTTGCTAAGTTTGACATTTGTGAACCTACTGGACATTGAACTCCAATAGCATTTTCACAAACAAACTGCACATAGAAACATGTTTCACGTTGAGTTTCAGTTGATTTTACACCGAAGAAGAGTGGATTTGAAGTACCTGCTTTAATTCCAGAGAACGTTAACGTAGTAAAAGATAATAGGTCTCCTGATTTTTGAATATCTTCAATAATTTGATTCTGAATATTATCAGAGACTTTATCAAATTGTGTCTCTAATGAGCTGAATTGGCTACGGATAAAACCTAGCCCTAACCCTAAAATGGTTATAGCAAGGATTAAAATCACAATAGCATTAATAGAAAGTTGTAAGGAAGCTTTTTTATCTTTATTAAAAAGTCTCATGGACACACCTCTTTTTATGTTTATATAATATAATAATACCTATATTTTGAAATACTCATATATAAACATTTCGTTTGTTGTCATAGGTTAGTTACATGTGAGGACTGGATGGTGAATGCTAAAAAATACTTCAATTTTCTATTGTTGAGAGTTTATTCTGAAAAATCCATAATATGTACCATTTGATTAATAGCAATATTTATAAATGGCTCATTTATTCTACTTATTATGGCAAAATTAAGAAAATCTGTATCCTATAGGAGGTTAGAAAGACCTTATACAAGGAGAAGTAAGTATAGAGAAAAAAGTTTTATTAGGGGAAATCCTGCTAATAGGATTGTATCTTTTGATATTGGGAACTTAAAACGAAAATTTGGTTATACTGTTCACCTTATATCTAAACAAAATATTCAAGTTAGAGATAATGCAATTGAATCTGGAAGAACTTGTTCTAATAGAGCATTAGAAGGACAATTAGGAAAATCAGGTTTTTATATGAAAATTAGAATGCATCCTCATCACATTTTACGAGAAAATCCTTTAGCTGCAGGAGCTGGTGCTGACAGAATGAGTACTGGAATGAAAGCTTCATTTGGAAAACCTATGAGTAATGCATGTCAAATTAAACAAGGTAAGATTTTAGTAAGTGTTAGTGTTCATAAAAGAAATCTTGATGTGGCAAAATCTGCTTTAAAGAAATTTGCAGGTAAACTTCCTGTTTCTACAACAATGGAAACTGTTGAAAATCCTAAAGAAGAAAAGGTAGAAACAAAAAAATCAGCCTAAAAACTGTCTAATTTTTCCAGCTTTATGAATATGTTCTTTAATATTGTAATTATCGTTTTTCCCTAATGCTCTAATAATCTTATCAGTTTCTTCATTATGGGATGTGTTATCTTCATATTCAAATAATGAAGCTACTTTTAGTGCTTTTGTTTGTAATGGTTTAGGGAATAGTTTTAATGAGTTTTTATTAAAATATTGTAACGCATCTTTCATATCATCATCCAAAGTAATATAACATTCTTTAATAGCATCTATTTCATTTCCTGTTAATGTAGATAATCCTAATAATTCTGGAGGTAATCCTAAGGAATACAGGCCAGCGCAAAAGGTAATAGCTCTTGGTAATTGCACATTTCCTGATTTTCTTGCATATCCAAATAAATCAATATGTAGTTTTCTTTTTCTTCTCTTTGGGATAAAAGAAGTTATCTCATTTAATCTTTTAATTATTAAAGGGATAGAACTTTGATAGTCTTTTTCAATTTTGTCAATAATAGGTAAAATTTTATCTTCATCTACCATAATTGGTTTTTTTCTTTTTGTATTATTTACTAAGTCAACTGCTTTCCTTACTTTTTCTTCTTTGTAATCATACTTAAATGCAGATTGTGCAGTAAATGTTTGAAAACTTGGGTAGCCCTTTAACATTTTATCTGCATTAAGTGGAGTAAAATTTCCTCTAAATGGGGCAGAGCCACAACCCATTATAGGGAATATATCCATGGATTTTTTCTCTTGTAATTTAAATAAGTTCATAGCACCCATTTTTAATAATAAAACACAAGCAACAGAACCGTAATTTAAAGCAGGATCTGAGCGAGCAAACCATACTCTTTGTAAATTTTTAATTTTCTCAAATTCAATATATTTTTCAACGAATTTATGAGAGTTTAATATTGCATCTTTAGTTTCAAATAAAGGGGTAACTCTAATATCCTCTGGTTTAATAGGTCCTAGCCATTCAGAAACAGTTATATCATTAGGAAACAATCTCTCTGTTTGGTTTTTTACAATAAATCTTTTGTAAAATTCATGCACTCTTATAAGATTTTTATAAGAAAAACACATAGGAATCATAACCTCAAAAATAGGAGGGATATCTTTTCCATAAAATTTCTTTCCAATATCAAAGTTTCTTGGGATAGAGTTTAATGATTCAAGTAAAATCTTTCCTTCATCCTTTTCAACATCAGGGTTTGGAATTCTAAATGTTATGAATCTATCCTGTCCTAAAATATTTTTTTGAAAATAATTAGTATAGTTTGAAAATAATTTTTTTATGACAAAATTATCAACTTCTTTTCCTTCTGCATCCCATAATTGCTCTTCAATGTTGAGTTTTGAAAATGCGTAAAAGGCTTCATATACCTCATCATCTCCAGCCATGATATGACTCTTGCAAAAGCTAGGAATAGTTACATTATCAGGATGCTGTGTTGACATCACTCTAGGTATTTTCATGCAGGAAAGGAAGAAAAATCTCTTTATAAAGTTAACTAGAATTATTTGAAGGAAAATACGACTTACAGCAATAATGCAGTTCTATCTGCTACTCTATCAATAAATGCATCTTTAGCTTTTTGAGTTCTGAGAGTTTCATCAATTTGTTCTAGGCAAAAGGTATCTCCTGCACCTATTTGTCCATGAATTTCTTCAAATAAGTATTGTTCTGGCATATTTCCTTTTCCTATATGTTCTCTCCCTCTAGCAAGAGCTAAAAAATGAAATCCTACAGTAAGATCTCCCAATGCATATGGCCATCTTTGGTTTGCTGCATGAACAACTCTATCTGATGAAAATTTATTTTGGAACCATGATGCTGATACATCTTGAGATGCTAGGTTAGCATGATGATATAAATACGGTAAATTATTCATAAGAGAGTCAAAGGGATCTGTTACTCTGTCACTTTCTCTATCTTCTATTCCGAATGGTATGAATCTATTTGCATGAGGGTATACTCCTGATCTCAATTCAGGATATGCTCTAAATACTACCTCAACACTTCTTGGAATATCATAAAATTCTTCTTCTAATTTAATTTGAGCATGAGGAACTCTTTGAAGTTCTTGAGGTTGAGCTAATTGATTCATATATATCACCAAACCTTTTTAAGAATTCAAACTATAAAAATGTAATTATTTACTTTCTATAAATTCTTTAATTCTTTTAACA
>CALCXY010000091.1 GCA_937906345.1 Candidatus Woesearchaeota archaeon
GGTGCAGCACCTATTACAAAAGCCCAAGGTAATTCAACTACTGCTACAAACACTTGTGTATTCGAAGAAACTATTGGAACAGCCCAATTACATAGAGTAAGAATGTTAAAATCACCTCCAGCATTTTCAGACTTTACTAAAAAACAACCTGATTCATTATCTTTAATACAAGATTACAAACCAGAGCCTCCTTTTAATTTTAGATACTCATATACTTTAGAAGCGTGTAATGAAAGAGTACAATATAGAGTTTCCTTAGTTGGAGGTTCTGGTTTCCAAGAAATTGCATCTGGAACTTTAGATGCCAATCAAAACAAGCAGGAAACATCAGATATTATAGAAGATCCATCAATATTTAGTAAAATTTGTATTCAAGTTTCAGACTCCGATTTCGGAACTGATGGACAAAGATGCTTCCCAGCAACATTCTTATTCCAAACAGATTCTCAATTTCCAGTATTTAATTCTGGATTTTTTACAAATTCTTCATTACCTGTAGAATCTTAAGCAAAACTAATCGCTATCTCCAGATTTTCTCTCATTTAGAATCTCCGTACAAACTGTTTTTATCTTTTTGTAAGAAACGTTTATAAACATCCAGTTCTCTATCAAAATTACTATGAACAATAAGAAAAGCGATCTACAACGGATAAAGAAGGCAGTAATTCCAACACTTAGAAAATATGGCATTAAAAAAGCTGGAATATTTGGTTCACTTGTTACTGGGCAGCAAAAAAAGTCTAGCGATATTGATATTTTAGTGGAACCCCCAAAGTCAATGGGTTTAGAGTTTGTAGGTATGAAAATAGACCTTGAAAATCAACTGAAAAAAAAGGTAGATCTCGTAACCTATCGATCAGTTCATCCCTATTTAAGGAAGAGTATAATGAAGACCGAAGTGAGAATTCTATGACAACGCATGACGATCTTCCATATATAAAGCATATATTGGACAACATTCAAAGATTGGAAGAATCAACAGAGAATAAGACCAAACAGAATCTTAAGAATGATGACACTCTCTTACAGGCAACAATTCGAAGAATTGAAGTCATTGGTGAAGCTGCAAAGAATATTTCTGCAAAGCTTAAGGCAAATCATCCAGAAATAGAATGGAAGAAAATAATTGGAACCAGAGATATTTTCATCCATGCTTACTTCCAAATAGACCTCGGAATTTTATGGGATATTGTAAAGAATGATATACCTATCCTCAAGAAACAAATCGAGGACATTAAAAAAGATTTGCACACGTAACAAAATCTTCTGAATTTTTTACAAATTCTTTTTTTGAACCAATTGGAGATACTCCTTAAAATCATGTTTCTTATGGAATGTTTTCATTTTCTCTTTAATATCTGTTTTTGTCAAAATTGTCAGGTATTTTGTAATTTTTATCAGTCAATCTTGCTGATACAATCCTGCTTGTCCTGAATTTTCTGATAGCTTTTCTTTTAAATGGCAGTAGCCAATAATGCGTTGAGAGCCACCGGAAGTAGGAACAGAAAGGGTATGTACAAATTGTACCCACCCTTTAGAAAGCTCTTCATCCCTCTTCCGCATTTTGTTTATATATTGCTTAGGGTCTTTAGAATCAGTAAGCACAAACACAATATCCTCTACCACAAACCACCATTCATTATTATGCCAAGTTCTTCTTATTTGCTTTCCTTGGAATACTACTAATGCTTTTTCTGGGTTCATTTTAATCCTTTTTTATCTTACCAGTTGAGTTGGCACAATATAAAAAACAAGTGATATATAAATAAGTACACCTCTTAATATGTATGTCAAAAACACACAAAAAAGAGGGGATACTAAATGACAGAACTACACTTGGACTTTAATAACTTTACGGATTTTGATTCCATTTGTTCAATTCCATAATCAATTCCAAAAAATTTATATACAATCATGCAGCAGCCATTTCCATAAAGGTTTAAAATGAATCTTCCTTCCATCTACCATTGTTGTATCCTCATAATCCCATGTCAAAACTAAAAGATTTTTACAGCGCAATGCATCTCCTCCTTTGATTAAGGACTTTATTTCTCTCTCCCTAATATCATCTTTGGAGCTAATATAGCTGACCTGAATGAGTTGTATAATCTTATTTTTCTTTTTCAGTAAAAAATCCACCTCATACTGCTGAGCATTTTTCCAGTAATATATATCCAAATCCTCCTGACTTGAAGCCATTCTTTGAAGCTCTATGGCAACAGCATTTTCCAATATTCTTCCTTTATTTTCGGTAAAGCTAAATCCAAGTGAGTCCACCATACCAGTATCTATACAATAAACTTTTTTAGGTGCAATAAACTGTTGTTTGAGCTTAAAGTCAAACCGTTCAAGCAGGAAGATAAGGAATGTCTGTTCAAAATAAGATATCCAATTTGAAATAGTAGAGACATGCTTAATACCTATAATTCTTGCTAGTTTACTAAAAGTTATTTCTTGGGAAGCATTAGTTAATAGATATCTACCTAGCTTACTAAGCTCTACTCCTTTTTTAATCTGGTGTCTTAGCTGAATATCTCTTGTTAAAATATCTTCATATAATTTGGGTAATAACGCCTTACCAAAAATATATACTTCTGGAAATCCCCCTAATTTGAGATATTCATTAAGATGGACTAGTATATTTGCTTTTTCTTTTGTAGTAGTTGATTTCTCAATCCTAACATCTTTCAAAGTGAGGAATTCCCTGAATGAAAAAGGAAATAACGTGATATCTAAATGCCTTCCAGTTAAATGGGTTGCAAGTTCTCCGCTAAGTAATGTAGAATTGCTTCCAGTAATAATGACTTTTTTTGTTCTTCTCAGCCTGTTTGCAAAGAGCTCCCATTTCGGAATATTCTGTATCTCATCTAGTATAATGTATTTTACATCTCCATAGAGCTCATAAAATGCCTGCAATACCCTGTCTAAATCTTCTGTTCTTAATCCAGATAATCTCTCATCGTCAAAATTAATATATCCAAATATGTGTTTTTTTTCTAAGAGATAAGAAAAAATTGACTTTCCACATCTCCTTATACCAGTAATGATTAGGATGTTAGGGTGCTTGAGATAAGCATGCGCATCATTCAATTTTTCTCTTGCAATTATTTTCTCTCTCTTCTCAATCTGTTCAAGTTCCAATCTTTGTTCTTTAATAATGGTATTAATTTCCATACATTACTAATATTAAGCTTATATATAAAGCTTTCTATTACTAATAGAAAACTTTTAACATCTATTTGTAATCCAAATATTAATCTATTTTTGGGAATGAGTTCAAAAAAGTTTTCCACAAGATAATATTTAAACTTAAGAAATTTTCCTTTGCAATTCAGAAACAGTAATCTCTTCTACAGTCTCAAATAAGCTTTTTATACCTGATTTAAAACTCTCTCTATCACTAATCCTATCATGGACATGAGGTTGTATTACCCATTTTTGTTCAGGACTAAAGGGATTAATAAAATAAATGGTTAAGAGAGGAAACATTTTAAGAGTATTCCATTCAGAAACAATTTTCTCAAAATTTTCTTTATTATTAAGAAAAATTAAAGAATATTTTTTATCTTTATCAATACTAAGTTTTTCAACATCTTCCACAACAGGTTTAACAATAACCTCCATATCCATATCTTTTTTACTAATATGTAATCCAGAATCTGTTTCCTTAATATCTTCAATAGTTTTTGTTAATACATCTTTATGTTTAAAGAAATGCTTAGCCCAATCTATAAGATACACAGTTACTGGATCCATACTCTTATTTTAAAAAACTTACTTTAAAAGTTTTACTATGCTCAAGTCTATAATTCCTTAAAGAAATCAACTAAATAAGAAACACCTTTATCCATATGTTCCTTTTCAGTAAACCTATGATCAGCACCATCAATTACACGCAGCTCTCCTTTAACTTGTTTTATCAATTTCTCACTTTGTGCTAAAGGCACACTCTTATCTTCAGTACCATGAATAATCAATACAGGACATGAAATAGTTTTAACTTTGTCATACATTATCCACTTTTTACTATCTTCATAAAAATAATACTTTAGTGCATATTTTACTCCTTCTTTCTCTTTATACACATAACTATCTGTTTTTTTCCATTCTTCAATATCACAATCTTCTTTTGCATCTAATAATTCTGGAAAATCTGATACAGGTGCTATTAATCCTAATTTTAAAACATCTTTATTATTCAAAGCAGCTCCAAGTGAAGTTATTCCACCTAAACTAGCCCCTCCTATCCCTATTTTTTCATATCCTAAACTTTTAACATACTTAATAGCACATAAAACATCATCAATTCCTTCACTTACAGTAAATTCACTAAAATCTCCTTGACTTTCTCCATGTCCAAATAAAGTGATTCTTAAACAATTCATGCCAGCATCATGTAAACCTTGAGATACAGCAGTTCCAGATGATCCATTATAATCACTAGTAAATCCATGTGTAAAAATAACTATTTTTTTATCTTCAGAAACTTCATCTAACAATCCAACTAATTCTATTCCCTGAGAATTTGTAAAGGTTATTTTTTTCATTTACTCCCAGTCGAACCAAATCCACCTTCTCCACGTGCACTATCATCAAGCGATTCAACTTCTACAAGCGAAGGCTGCTCTATTTTTTGAATAAGCATTTGTGCAATTCTAGAATTTTTCTCAATAGTTACATCTTCTTTTCCTAAATTAACCATAACAACTCCCACTTCTCCTCTATAGCCTGCATCTACAACCCCTGCTAAGCAATGCACAGCTTGTTTTGCAGCTAAACCACTACGATCACGTATATTTCCAAAATAACCTTGAGGAATAGCCATTTTAAGCCCTGTTTTAACAATATGTTTCTCACCAGGTTTCAAAACTACATCTTCACTACTCCTCAAATCAAATGCAGCATCATCTTCATGTGCATACGTTGGCATATCTACTTCTTTATCAGTTCTTTGTATTTTAATTTCCATAAAAATAAGCAAAGCGAAGTAGTATATAAATTTTACCTCCAATTTTACCCTTCAACACCAAGGATGAGATAAATAGGGAGTTATTTCGTCAAGCTTAAAGACTCCATATATTCTTGGGCGGAAATTGATTAAGCCCTTGTAGAATAGGTCTCATATGAGACTTGGGCTTAATCAATTTGGAGGCGGGGCATAATAGTCAAGCTTATAGTTTGCTGGCGGCAGTCACCTCATCACAACATTATTTTCACAAGAATTATGCAGTCTCCTCATTAAATTATTATATTTTCAACTAGTAATCACTATCTTTTTATATTACAAACATTTTCAAATCATTATGACAAAAGGATTCATAATATATCAAACATACAAAGTTGAAAATGAAAAAGCAACTATTCAACTATTTGGAAAATTAGAAAATAATGAATCATTCTTAATTGAATCAGATTACAAACCTTATTTTTACATCCAAACAGCTCATAAACCTAAAGCTAAAAAACTTGCAGACTTAGAATATAAAGAAACAACTAACACAAACTTTAACAAAGAACCATTAACAAAAGTAACCTTATCAAATCCAAGATCTGTTCCAGAATTAAGAAAATTATTCACAGATAATAAAATCCCTTGTTATGAAGCTGATATTAAATTCCCTATAAGATTTTTAATAGATCATAATATCAAGAGCACTTTAAAGATCCAAGGAGATTATGAAAAAAGCACCTTAGTTAACAGAATTTACAAAAACCCAAAAATCACACCAATTAATTACGCCCCAAAACTAAAAATTCTTTCATTTGACATTGAAACAGATAAAACAGCAAAATCACTTTACTCTATTGCATTATATTCAGAAAACTTCTCAAAAGTGTTAATAATTAAAAAAACCCAAGTCAAAAACGCAGAATCCTTCAAAGATGAAAAAACCCTCTTAGAAAGATTTAAAGAATTAATTATAAAACTAGATCCAGATATCATAACAGGCTGGAATGTTATTGATTTTGATTTACGATTTTTAAAAGAAGCCGCTAAAAACAACAACATAACCTTAGACATAGGTAGAGACAAAGGAGATCTAAGAATCTATTATCGTGAATCTTTTTTCTCAGAATCTAAAGCTATTATTCCAGGTAGGCAAGTGTTAGACGGAATCTCTTTATTAAAAAATTCATTCATCAAATTAGACAATTACAAACTTGAAACAGCTGCTAAACACTTTGTAGGCACATCTAAAATTTTTGAAGGAAAAGATAGATACAAAAAAATAGATCAAGCATACAAAAATAATGTTCAAACATTCATAGAATATAATCTTTTAGATGCAAAACTAGCTTATCAAATACTTAAAAACTCAAATACTATAGACTTAACAATAAAAAGATCAATCTTAACAGGTATCCCTCTAGATGGAGTACGTGGATCTATCTCATCTTTAGATTCATTATACTTAAGAGAGCTAAAAAAGAAAAAAATAGTAGCACCAACCTCTGATTTTGGAGAACGAGAAGAAAGAATTAAAGGCGGCTATGTAAGAGATTCAAAACCAGGAATATACAATAACATAATTGTATTAGACTTCAAATCTCTATACCCATCTATCATCAGGACATTCAATATAGATCCATTATCTTACATACAAGATCCAAAAAAATACAAATCTTCAGAATTAATTGAAGCACCAAATCACGCATTTTTCTTAAAAAAAGAAGGAATTCTACCTAAAATTATTCAAGATCTTTGGGATCAAAGAGATCTGGCAAAGACGCATAAAGATGAACTAGCATCTTATGCTATTAAAATTTTAATGAATTCCTTTTTTGGTGTGTTAGCTAATCCTATTTGCAGATTTTACTCAACAGATCTTGGTAACGCTATTACTCATTTTGGACAGTTTTTAATTAAGCTCTGCGCTGAAAAGATTGAAAATCTTGGCTATGAAGTCATATATCAGGACACTGATTCAGCATTTGTTAATTCTCAAGTAAGGGATTATACTAAAGCTCTGAAAATTGGGAAAGATATCGAAGTTGCTCTGAATAAGTTCTTCCAATCTTACACTAAGAAAAAATATGGAATGAAATCCTATCTTCAATTAGAATATGAAAAAACCTTTAAGAAATTCTTCATGCCTAAAGTAAGAGGTTCTGAAAAAGGTGCTAAAAAACGCTACGCAGGAATTGTAGAAGAAAACGGTAAAGATACTCTCCAATTCACAGGATTAGAATTTGTAAGAACTGACTGGACTGATATGGCTAAAGAGTTCCAAAAAAAATTAATAACAAAATTATTCAAAGGAGAAAAAATAGAAACCTTCATTTACAATTTTGTTAAGGAAATGAAAGATGGAAAACACGACCATCTCTTAATATACAGAAAATCTATTAGAAAACCAGTAGAGGAATATGTAAAAACAACCCCTCCTCACATTAAAGCTGCTAGAAAAATTGGCAGAACAGGAACAGGTTTAATTGAATACGTTATCACCGTAAACGGTCCAGAGGCAATTGAAGCAAAAAAGTCAAGAACTGATTATGAACACTACATAAACAAACAAATAAAACCCATAGCAGATTCAATTTTAATTTTCTTCAACCAAGAATTTGAGGATATATTAAAGCGTGGAAAACAAAAGTCTTTAAGTGATTTTTAATTTTTCCTCTTATACACAACAAAATCAAACTCTCCCATATCTTTACTACTTTCTATCTCCCAATCTTCTTCATTCCACTCAGGAAAATACACATCACCTTCATAATCTTTTTTGATATGAGAAAGATACATCTTATCAGCTATATCTAAAAATTGTTTGTAAATAGATGCACCTCCCATGATAAAAATATCTTTGCCATAGGTTTTTGCTTTTTCTATACCCTCTGGAATACTATAACAAACATCTGCTCCATCTACCTCCATTTTATCAAAGGAAAGGATAATATTATTCCTGTTAGGCAATGGCTTATTATTCAATGATTGGAATGTCGCAAGTCCCATAATAACTGTATTCCCATCTGTTAATTTTTTAAAATTCTCCAAATCTGATGGAATATCCCAAGGTAATGCTAAACCTTTTCCAATAATCTTGTCTTTTGTCATTCCTGATATAATTATTATCATTTTTCCACCTCAAACTGCTATATCAAATTTTATTCGATCATAGCTTTCATATCCTTCTACTGTTGTATCCTCTGCCTTCCAATTAAATATTGACGTAAAATTCTTAGTAACCAACTTAGGCAAAGCATACTTGTTCACATCCCTACTTAGCTGCTCTTTTGCTCCTTCTATATGGTTTTTATAGATATGCACATCTCCTAAAAAACCAACTAACCTTCCTTCCTTGAATCCACTTTCTTTTGCAAGCAAATGCAACAATAACCCATACGAAGCAATATTAAATGGCAATCCTAACATAGTATCAACAGAACGTTGATTCCAAAGAAGATTTAATTTACCCTTAATAACTACAACTTGAAATGCATAATGACATGGCGGCAAAGCCATTTTATGCTTTGCTGAAGGATTCCAAGCACTAACTAACATTCTTCTATCAGTAGGATCTTTTTTTAGCATATCAACAACATATTGCAATTGATCTATTCCTTTTCCTGTATAATCTGTATCAAAATTATCATACTCTGCACCAAAATGCCTCCATTGAAATCCATATACTGCTCCTAAATCTCTCTCTTCCATCATTTTTTTCTTTTCTTCTTCACTATGGCCATAGGGAGCTTTTTCTGGATTTGCCCATTCATCCCAAATATGATTTTTTCTGTCTTGTAACCATTTCTTATCAGTCAAACCCTTAATAAAGAATTCAAGCTCTGTTGCAATAACCTTGAAAGGCATTTTTTTAGTTGTAACAAGTGGAAAACCTTCACTCATTTCATGTTTGAACATTGCACCTGCAATTGCTAGAGAATCTACACCTGTTCTATTATCTCTTTCTAATCCTGTGTCAAGGATTTCTTTAACTATGTGTAAATAACTTTGCATTTTTTATTATTAAAAATTCAAATTTATATACTTTATTCTTTCAATTCAGGATAGATAGCTTTGAATAACCTCTTTAATTGATAATTATTCAAAGCTATCTTAAAGAACTTTGACTATTTTTAAGGTTAATCAAAGTTCTTGATAGATGGGAAACTTTTCACACAATCCCATAATTTCCTTACGCAACTCAGCTTTAGCAGAATCATTATCATGATTCTCTATAGCTCGAACAATAAATTGTCCTACTTGCTGCATCTCTTTTTCCCCCATACCTCTGCTTGTTAACACAGGTGTGCCTAATCTAATCCCAGATGGATCAAACGGCTGTCTTTTATCAAATGGAACTGTATTTTTATTAACGTAAATCCCTGCTTCATCTAAACTATTTTCAGCGATTTTCCCAGTTATTCCTTTAGAAGTTAAATCAACTAAAACAAGATGTGTATCTGTTCCATTCGTAACTAAATTTAATTTTGCATCCATTAATTCTCGAGCAAGTGCTTTAGCATTTTTGACAATTTGTGCAGCATATTCTTTAAACTCTGGCTTCAATGCTTCTGCAAAAGCAACTGCTTTAGCTGCATTAGTATGATTATGAGGTCCTCCTTGTAATCCAGGAAAAATAGCTTTATCTATTTTTTTTG
>CALCXY010000092.1 GCA_937906345.1 Candidatus Woesearchaeota archaeon
TAGCGTGATCTCCACTAGTTCCTAATGTGCAGAGTCCTTCACGATAATCTCTACATTCTTCAGTATAAATTTTCCCATCTTGACAGGATTGTTGATAATGTCTTGTACCTACACGATCAGCCCCTTCACCTACTAAACCATCATAAAAACACCAAGTACCTCCATGAGGTATGTTATAAGAATCACAGTTTTTACATATTCCTCCATCACATGTTGCATCACCAAAAACCGCAGATGAATCGCAATGTTGAGGATTCATAGTGGCTGTTCCTCCTTTAGTTATACATAATTGAGGATCTGTGTTAATAAAACAATTTTTTTCATCTTTTATATCACATACTTTATAAGGTGTTGGAGGAATTTTATTATCTAATTTTGAAACTGTTTTTTCTCCTTGTAAAGCAAAATTAAATTCATAGGTTTTTTTAGAATCTGGGAGTTCTTTAATTAATTTATAGGTTGTGTCAGGATATGGCCTGTGTTTTTTAATTCTAATATCAACGCCATTTTCAGTCATCCATTTATCTTTATCGAAAATTCCTTTTGAAATTTCTTCATTTACAATAAAAACAGCTAAATCAAACATTCTTCCAAGAGGCATATCGATTTTAGCAAAATATTCAGGAATATTTACAGCAGAGGTTCCTTTTTTAATAATAGTTGGATAAATAATTCTAATATTAATAACATCAACAGCTATTTTTGTATCAATTCCAAAATCTCCTGTTTCTACTTCAAATCCAGCAATTTTAAATTGATCAAAATTAATACAATGCTTTAATACATGTTCTTTTATTCTTGTGTTCAATTCAATTTCCATATCCTTTCTTGTTAATAAAAGATTTGAACATCCTCTAAAAATATTATTTCTATCTGTTTCTTGTTTACAAAAATATCTATACTTTGTATTAAAATAGCTAACACCTGTTGAAATGCTAGGATTATTAGGACTATATGTTACTTTTTGAAATGATCCTCCACGATATGCAATAAGCTCAGCAAAACGTAAAGCACGATCAGCAACACAATTTTCTACATTTTGTTTGAAAACAGAAGGATCTGCTTTTGCAGCAGCTGTTACTTTATTATCAATATCTGCTGTTTGCTGTGTTTGAACAGTATATAATGCTAAAGAAAAACCTACTAAAATAACTAAGGCTATAATTAAAAATAGCGAAAATTGACCCCTTTTTTGCATATATCAACATTAAAGAAGGGTTTTTATAAATCTTTTGTTAGAATAAAAATAAGATTATAGCAGTATAGAAATGAAAACTTTAAATAGTTTAAGTAAGAAATACGTTGTATGCATAAAAGAATCCTATATTGCTTATTTATCTTCTTTTTATCAATTTTTTTACTTGGAGGACAAGCAGGATGCTGTATGGGAGATTCTGGTGGTGGTGGTTTTCCTCCTCCACCGACAGGGTTTGGACCTGATTGTAGTAAAGCAGAATTTGCAGAGTCACTTTTTTGTAGAGGACCACCTCCAATAGTAAATCCTCCTTGTAATCAATGTGGACCACCAAATTGTGGAGATTGCCCTCCGGATTTTCCAAATCCAGGAGATGATGAAGCTCCTTTACCTCAACCAGGAGATTTACCTATTCTCCCATCAACAATTCCTCCAGGGATGATACCAACTGGAGATCCAAATGTATTTATGGATCCAGGAAATGGTAATATTGTTCAAATAGATGGAACTGTTATAGGCAATGTCCCACGAGATTTTAGGCCTGTTTTATCAGAACCAGGACATTTCTTGAATCCACGAACTAGGGAAATAGTAGATATGGATGGGAATGTTATAAGAATAGCTTCTAGAGCAGAAGTAGTACAAATTTTAGAATCTACAATACCTTCACAAACCTATCTGATAGAAGGAGTTGGTTATTTAGATCCTAGAACATTATTTGTGCATGCCTTTGATGGAACTATTATTAGAGAAGCAACTCAAGAAGATATTGCTTTAGTTACTGGAAGGGTACCAGATGGAATGATTGATGTAGGATATGGATATGTTGATCCAGATACTATGAATTTACATCATTATGATGGAGCTATAATAAGGAAAATTTCTCAAAACGAATTCAATAGAATAAAACAAGTTCCTCCAGAAGGATTCTTAGCTGTTGCAGATGGCTACTATGATCCAAATACAGGATTTATCCATGATTTTTTTGGAAGAAAGATGAGAAAGCCAACACCTGATGAGATTCAAAGAATTATTAGTCAATTAACTCCTAGTACAAATATTCCTAGCCCTAATGTTGCACCTACTATTAATACTATCCCAGATCAAACTGTAGAAGAAGATGGAAGTTTAGAGGATTTAGATTTAAAACAATTTAAATTTGATGAAGAAGATAATGTAGATGACCTTACTTGGAGAATCACATCAGGAGACCCTGATAAAATTATTGCAACATTATTATCAAATGAAAAGATTAGATTTACTTTATTGCCTAACGCAACAGGTACTGTAGAGGTTACTGTAACCTTAGAAGATACAGATGGCATGGAAGCTTCAAATACTATTACCGTAAATATCCTCCCAGTAAACGATGCTCCAACAATAACCTCTGATCCTCCAATAATTACTTCATCTAGACTAAATTATATTTATGATATTAGTGGATTTGATATTGATGGTGATGATGTGAGCTTTGAATTAATTAAAGGATTAGATGGGATGACCTTAGATTCAACTGGTTTTGATACTGCACAAATAAAATGGAAACCAGATAAGCGAGGAAAAACAGAACCTGTAACTGTGATTATCAAAGATCTTAATGAAGCAAAAGGATTCCAAACTTGGATAATTGATGTTCGTTAAATTCTACTAATAATTCCAGGACGAGGCTCAAAGATATTACCTGATCTTTTTAGTTTGCCTATTGCTTCATCTACTTCATCTTCACTCAAACCTTTTTCCTTAGCAAGAGAAACAATATCATCCATAGGAATGGTTTTACCTAGTTTTCCTTCTAATTCACTAATGATTTCTCTAACACCTACAATTTTACCACGTTGAGAAGCTGGCATGTTAGTTGCGATTCTATCAATGTCAATAGTTCCTGTTTCTTCATCAAAGGCAATTTGTCTTAAACAAAAATTAAGTAAATTAATTGCACGTTTTGCATCTTTTTTAGAGATTTTATCAGATAATCGAGTTTTAGCTACTGCTTCTGATAATCTTACTAAACCTTCTAGTTGTCTTGCACTTATTGGAATAGATTTAATTCCAGACTCTGTTGAACCTGATGCACGCATTTTAAGATAATAATCCTTAATTTCCTTAATTGCGGAATCAGTAAGTTGAGGATGGATATTTTGACGTGCATACGCAATATATTTTCTGAAAAGATCTGTATCAATATCAGCTTCTTCAATATCTGGATTTTGATGTAAGTTTAAGATAAATGAAGCCATATGATCATCTTTTTTAGAATCAGGAAGATCTTTAATAGGAAAAATTAAATCAAAACGATTAATTAATGTTGGAGGTAAATCAATTTGTTCAGCAATAGTTTGGTATGGATCGAATCTTCCAAATTTAGGATTAGCAGCTGCTAATACTGTTGTTTCAGCCCTTAAAGTAGCTTGAACATTTGCTTTAGAGATACTTACGGAATTATGTAGAACAAGATTTTGGCTTATGAAATTATGAGTAGGTTCTATTGTAATATCATAAGTCCATTTTTGATTTTTATTTGGTATTTTTTGGATTTTTTTAATTCTCACAAATCTTATATCTCCTCTTAAGATCTTATGTAATTTTTTGATCTTAAAAATTGCTTCTAATTTTTTTCTTTCTGCGATTTGTAATATGGATTTCAATAATTTAGGATGCGATTTGTGAGTTTTATTTTCAAAATTGTATATTGTAGCGTTTGATACTCCCATTTCATTACTAATAGAATCTACTTCAATGCACCATATTTTTCTAATCTTTTTTGGATCTTTACTTAATAAAATGTCAGTTGCTTTGTTTAGTTTTATTTCTATTTTTTTTAGGTAATTTAAACATGTTTTTCTATGTGCATTCTGGTGTTTTTTGATTATACTATAAAAGTAACCATCATCAATTTTAAACATCTTGAGAATATTTTTCAACTCTTTGATGTATGAATGAGGAATAACATCCCTATCATTATTCTTAGTGTAGCTTCTTTTCAATATTTTTTCAATCCTATTTTTTCTTTTATCAATACTTAAAACAATATTATTAAAATTTTTATATGAATCTGCTCCAGAAACAATTACTTTGTAATATTCTTTTGTAGTTCTTTTCTCAGTTTCGATATAACTATAAATATTAAAATTTAGTAAAAGTTGATGTAAGTCTTGTGCCATCATGTTTGAGCTAGTAACAAACCCTGCTCTTTCTTGATCCACAAATCCATCACCGAGAAAGTATCCTTGTAAGAATGTTAGTTTAATGAGCAAACTACCTGATTTAATTATTTGAGGTATTCTTTTATATGGAGCTTTAAAGAGAATTTCAGGAGTATCTTTTTGGAGCAACTGATATTGTTGCTTTGATCCAATTCTAACAGTATAGAGATCCTTAGTAGCTTTTTCTCTATTTGCAGCTAATTGAATATTAAGATTAGGATCTTTATAGAATAAAGACTTCATAGATTCTTGTGCTAAACTCACAATTTTTGGATTAGTAGAGGATATTCCTATTTCAGCATGATAATATTTATCATTTTTATAACTGTGACCTTCACTACAAAATAATCCTAAGAATAATCCTTTCTCTACGATTTTTTGTTTATTTTGTATTTCATTAAAAATTGGTAGTTTTCGTGGGGCAGGAGCTAAAAAACCTACTGAAAGAGAATCTGCTCTTTGAGTGGTAATTTTACCTTTCTTTTCAATAAAAATAGGATGTTCTGGGGTAACAGTTATAGATCGTCCATTACTATACGTTATCTTAATAAAATGATTTGGGGATTTATGGCGACTAATTCTATCTATATTAATTGGATTGATATTTTGAAAATCTGTAGTTAAAACTTTAGGAAGATTATCTGCCTCTAATATTTCACAGTTTACTCCTTCAATTTTATTTTCTTTATTTTCTTCCATTAATGTATCAACAAAGTCTCCAATTTTCTCAGTTTTTCCATCTGCGAACATGATTTCAAAATCATAATGGTAACATTGCTGTTCGAGTGCCTCATGCATCGCACTTCTATCCTCTGTTGACATTTTATCAAGCTCATCAATCATTATTTGTCCTTTATTTGCTAAGACTAAAGCACCTGCCTCTAATGACCAACCTTGGAGGAATTCATCTTTTACAACTGCTGCAGTATTATGTACTAAAATACCATCCACAACAAAATTATGAGAATTCTTCACAGTAAGATCATATACATAATCATAGGGTGCTATTTTTTTCTTTACAGATTTGACTTTTTCCCAAAAAACATCACTATTTGCTAATTTCTTGAGATTCATTAAACTAGGAGTATCACATTTAATCTTGGAGAGTATTTTTTGTAATCTATTCCTAGATAAATTATGATAATAATGAAACCCTATTTTGTGAAGATTCACTTTCTTGTTTTGAAGTTCCTTCTTCAATTTGTTGTTAATACAGGGGATAATATCAATATTTGTATTTGCTTTCTGAGATTTTTTAACTAATTCCTTTAGTTTTTCTCTTTTTTCAGGATGTCTTAAAGTAAAATTTTTGGCAAAGAGTTTAAAGTTAGTACTATCAGAAAAAGATACAATCCATTTACTATGTTTACCTTTTATTTTTCCAAAAGAAGGTGGTCTTTTCCTGATTTGAGCATGAATCCCATAACGTAAAAATACTAATTGGAGTTGACGTGCTAGCTTTTCAGAACATGTAGTTAGTTCAATTCCATTACTCCCTTTACTTTTTCTAATATATATTGAACTATCAGCATCATATAATCCTGCTATGTATTCTGCTATCAAATCATTTTCTAAATGTAGAAGAATATTAGAGAAAATAATTTTATTTGATTTTGGAGATAATGGAATTCCTAAGGACATTAATATTTCTCCTAAAATTTTTGAGTGAGTTCTAGTAGATTCTGGTCTGGCTTTACTTCCTTTCTGAATATCAAAAGATAAATCGAACTCTTCCTTAAGAAATTTTCTAAATTCGGAATGTAATGTTGGATTACTATTGCTTAGTCTAACACTGTATGTTGCATTACTCTTTCTAACATCACCATCTCCTGCGATTAATCCTGCAAGATAGAGTAAATCCTTATTTAAAGTAAAAGGAATTGTATGGTTCTTACCGTTATATAAACTTACAGTTTTAACAGTATGTTTCCAGGGAATATTTACATTTTCTGCTAATCTCTTTAATGTTTTTAATTTAATATTCCCTCTTACATTTGGATTTACCCAATTATGATATAAACTATTTTCTGAGAGTTTTAAATAAGTTGCAGCTTTTCTTAATGTTCCATATTTCTTTGTAAGTTTTTTATTAATCTTCTTAACAAAATCTTTTACATTATGTATAACTGGATTAGATTGAAATAAATCAACTATACATTCTTTGGATTTTTCTCCTGAAATTAAATTTCTAGGGGTTGCAATGTAATCTCCTTCTTTGATGTTTTTTGATTTTTTCCAAGAAGTTTTCCCATTATTTATCGAAAACAGTTGAGTATTAGCTGTTAATTCAATCTTCTTACCACTAGATAAAATAACCTCATAAACATACTTAGGTGCTTTTAGTCTCCAAATTGATTGTGGATGTTGTGACTGTAAATTTAAATTTCCATTTAAACTCTGAATTTTAACATCCGTGATATTATCCTGCTTCCAAACACCTGGAACAAATTCATTTTGAGAATTTAATCTTTTTTCTACTAATGGTTCTATGGATTCCATTCCACCAGGATTAGTTAAAACCATTGATGTTGGTGCAACACATAAACCAGCACCTGAAACACCCTTACCAGAAACATACCTTGATTTAGGAGCTACTTTTTGAATTCTTTTGAGGAGTTGGGAATTATGAACTACAACTCCATTTGCAATGAAATTATGGTATTTTGGTACAGTAATATCATAAACAGTAAAATTCCCTTTCATTCTTTCAATTGAAATAATATTATCCCAAAGAATATTTGTAGAGATAATTTGAATAAGTTTTTGATTACCAATATTGTTAGTTTTTATAATTTGACTATTTAATTTATTTTTTGAATATGATGCAATTTTTTTTCCAATTGAAAGTAAGTCAGCAGAAATCCACCCATTATTTGTTAGTAATGGATGCTCTGGAGTAAGCTTAATACATTTTTTATTTTTCAATGTAATTTTTAATAATTCTTTAACATTTCTTTTAAAAAAATGAGTTTTATTAGATTTAATTAGCTTAAGATTTTCATCAAAACAGATAATCTTTCTTTTATCATTTTTTAAATCTTTAATCTGAATCTTACATCCATCTTCTAGTGTAATTAATGAATCACCTGACAAGCACTTACCAGCACCAGGATCTCCACATAATAAAACATGGATATCTCCTCTGGTGATGTTACCAGAGCCTTCTTGTCTTGTTTTTCTTAAGCCTCCAACCATTTGATAAATTAAACCTTCTTTAATCTCTGGATAGCCGTAAATTCCTGGAGCAACAGAATTAACTAATTTTGAATACACTTTTGGATCTTCACTTAATTTTTTTATTTCTTCTAATTCCTCATCACTTATTACAATATCAGAATATTCTTCCTCTATTGTTTCTATCATATTTGCTTCAATAAGTAAATCAAATCTTGTGCTTTGGGCGCCTGATTTTAAGATGATAGGAACTTCTTTGATAACTCCATTTAAATTGATTTTTTGACCTGGATTTGTTTTTTTCTCAGACATAGGAGAAACTAAATCATTTTTGAGAAAAACGTTCATTCTCTTTGGCTGTCCTCCTCCTTCTAATTCTTCAGTTGCTTCTTCTAGAACTATTCCTTGTGCATCAACAAGTTCTTTTGAGAGTAGTCTGAATTTTCCTTTTCGGCCGCAACCACATCTAGAAGGTTCTTTTAATTTTTCATCTAATTGTAAAACAGGAATAATATTTCCACAAGAAGGACATTCAAAACGAGAAGCGGTAACTTGAGGTCTTACATCAGATTTTTGTCTTACTACCCCTAAGGTTGTTATGAATTTTCCAATATGATTACTTCTAACATTTCTTATCATAATTTTTTGCGATTCTGGAAGGTTTTTAAAACGAATTGCAAAATGAGATAAATCTCCTTCAACATCAAACTCTTGAACAGCCATTTCTCCAATTTTTAAAACATCATCTGGTTTTTCCAATAATAAATCAGATAATACGGGATTATGAGAAGCGAACTTTTCATAATCAACATATAAGAACTTTTCACCTTTTCTAACTTGCTCTAATAATTCAGCGTGGTAATTTATTTCGAGAAATTTTACAAAAACTTTAAGTTGCTCTGTTGTTTCCATGATCACACCAATTTTTTAGCTAAGTTACTCTACTATATGAATAGTTTTCGAAGTTTATATAGTCTTTGTGAGGTTGTCCAGTGCTTCGAAATATTTACGAAAAATAAAAAAATTATTTAACCTTAATTTTTTTAAGGTTAACGATTAACATGTCTAATGCAGAATGTACTTCCTTTTCTGATTTAGTTCCAGTACAAACAACTTTACCATTGCTGAATAATAGGAAAGTAGCGTTAGCTTGGTTTAACTTGTATACTAAACCAGGAAACTGTTCTGGTTCATATTCAGTATTGTCAAGTTTCATAGCTAATGTGTTTAAGTTTAAATCCATTCCTACTGTTCCTGATGCTACAATGTTTTGAATGTTAATTTTTGGTTCAATTGTGATCTTCACATTGATTTTTTGTAAGGATTTGATTATTTTTTGTAAAGAATCCTTAACTTCTTTCATATTTCTTGCTCCGGTGCAAACTACTTTACCAGATGAGAAAATTAAAGCGGATGTTTTTGGATCTTTGATCCTAATAACTAACCCAGGAAACTGTTCTGGATTGTATTCTGTGTTTGACAAAGTAGCTGCCATCTTCTCTAGAGGAATGTCATGGTCTAAAGATGTAGAAACAACAATGTTAACAACCTTAATATCTTTCTTTTCTTTCTTGGTCATTTTAACCCCCTTACTGTTAATATTTCATTTATAAATGCGCATTCCTTTATAAATACTTTGCTTTTTAAACCTTTATAAAGGAGTATATAAACCCCCTTGATTTCCTGTGGAGGATTATTTTCTATATGGTAAATAATCTAAAGGGGATTTGATCTTTAGAGTGATATCTCTTCTAGATTTAATATAACCTAAAGTTGTTCTAATATGATTATGTCCTAATAATTTTTGGACATGATGGATACTAGTTTCCTTTTCAATAAGATGTGTAGCAAAACTAGAGCGTAATGCATGACAGAAAACACGTTTTGAAAGGCCTGTTTTTTTAGCAGCATTTTTCAAAACTAATTGGGCAGTCCTGATAGTGATATGTCCATTTTTAGTATTAAAAACATAGGGATTTTCATCTGATCGTGATTCTAAATATTTCTGCACATTTAAAATAAATTGATCTGCTATCATTACTATTCTATCTTTATTCCCCTTTCCTTCTTTTATTAATAATATTTTTTGATCTAGATTCATATGCTCAATTTTTATCTTAACTGCTTCTCCAACCCTTAATCCTGAACCATATAAAAGCTCAATTAAAAGACGATGTTTTGGATTATCTATAGAATCAATAATTTGAAAAATTTCTTGTTGGGATAAAACATAAGGTATTGAGTTTGGTGTTTTAGGATACTTCAATTGAAATCTTCTTTTCAATAGAATACAATAATAGTATTTTAAAGCAGTAACCATGAGATGCAATGTCCTTTTGCTTATTCCTTTTTCTATTCTATAAAGCAGATAAGATTCAACATCTTTTTGTCTTACACACCTCGCACTTTTTCCAATAAACTCAAGAAATTTTTTATTTATATCTAAATAGATCTTACGAGTAGATTTACTGTATCCTACCAAATACAAATCAGTTTCTAATATTTTTAATTGTTCCATAAAAGTTTATGAATATCCTTGGTTTAAATACTCTACGCCTACTTGTCCAGTGGTCTAGACTCTTCCTTTTTCGTAATCCTTTCAGATGGTTCCAAAACTGTCCGGGTTTATTTATAAAGAGAACTAGAAATAAGCTAAAATCTCACTGGACAAATTGTATTTAACACCTATTAGTACTTCGTGTAATAGGTGTTAAATACAATAAATTTGGAGCCCCGATTTTACTCTACTTCAAAAGTTACAGATGTGCCTTGGGATCGAGCATAGATTTCCAACAGTTTTTCCATTGGTTCATAGTTGCTTTCTGAGATCGATCTAAAGACACCTTTTATTGGACCGATTGGTCTTCTCTCTATACCAAATTGTGGTCCTTCCGAGTTTCCATCTTCATTCAATTCAAGCGTGACTAACACATCAGTTAGACATCTTACTGGGTCATGCTCTGACTTACCGCTTAAATGACAGTCGCTAAATCCAACAGAATAAGTAGACACCCAATATGGGAAATAAGGAATACCAAATTTTCTTCTGTATCTTTTTTCCCGACCTATGATAATTTTAACTGGATTTTCTTGCATAGGTATCGGAATCGCCTTTGGATTTAAGAATCTTTCTCAGAGGGGGCTCCAAATTTACTTTTCGGACGAAACTTTTGAGAACTTCGTAACTCAAAAGGAATTTTACAGCGATTAAGCGGAAAATTGGGTCGCTTACGCTAAATCTCCAAGAGATTTCCCCAATTTTCCCAAATGTCATTTTCCAACTCTGTTCCAGAAATTTCTCAGCTCTGACTTCGTCGAGGAGAAATTTCTTCCACGAGGGAAAATGCCACTTCGCTTAATCGCGATG
>CALCXY010000093.1 GCA_937906345.1 Candidatus Woesearchaeota archaeon
GGTCAAATTCCTTCGGAATTTGCCCTTGCAAGTAAAGGAAATTTCCCCACTTCGTAGGGAAATTCCCTCTACACTTGCGAACTCATCCTTGGTGTTGATGATTCTTAGTTTGGTTTGAAGATGCTTACTCATCCTTAGTGATGAGGGTTTAGAAAAAAAATAGAAAGATTACTTCAAACAGGCTTCAATAAATCCTTTAAACAAAGGATTTGGTTTTAAGGGTCGAGATGTGAATTCAGGGTGAAATTGGGAGCCTACATGGAATTTATTTGTAGGTAATTCAAGGATTTGCATGATAGGATGCTTAGGAGCTTTGCCAGAGAATACAAGGCCTTTTTCTTCTAGTTTGGGAATAAATTCAGGATTTACTTCATAGCGATGCCTAAATCTTTCTCTTATTGAGGTTTTATTATCATATAACTTATATGCTGCTGTGTCTTTCTTAACTTCAACATCTTTTCCACCTAGACGCATATTTCCTCCAAGTCCTTCAATCTTTTTTTGTTCTGGGAGAATATCAATAACTTTTTGTTTAGCAGATTCCTCTAATTCAGTAGATTGTGCATTTGGGATTTTGCAAACATTTCTTGCAAATTCTAAAACTGCCATTTGAAACCCATAACATAATCCAAGATAAGGAATATTTTGCTCTCTAACATATTTTATACACTCAATTTTTCCTTCAGCTCCACGAGTTCCAAAACCTCCAGGAACTATAATACCTGAAACATCCGATAATTCTTCTTTAGTTTTATCAGGATTTTTTTCTAAATCACTTGTGTCAATCCACTTAATATTAATTTTAATCTCATGAAAGGCTGAAGCGTGTTCTAAAGCTTTAATCAAAGAAGCATACGAATCACGAATTTGAGTATATTTTCCAGTTATGCCAATAGTAAGTTCTTTTTTTGGATTTTGGATTGCATTAATTAATGCATTCCATTTTTTTATTTCTTTTTTTTCTAATGTAGAATCAATTTTATTCGTGAAATTTAACATTTCTAATAAATGAGTATCTAGTTTAGATTTTTTTATGAGATCAGGAATTAAATAAATACTTGGGAGATCATGTAATCCTATAATTCTTTCAAAAGGAACGTTACTATATACACTGATTTTTTCTCTAATCTTATCTGTTACAGGTGATGAGGCTCTACAAGCAATAATATCTGGTTGAATCCCATGCTCAATAATCTTATGAATACCTAATTGAGCTGCCTTTGATTTTTGCTCTCCTAATGTTTTTGGTTCAATAATATATGTTAAAGCAATAAATACTACATTTTCCTTTCCCTCTTCGTATGCTAATTCTCTAGAAGCTTCAATAAAATGAAGTGATTCAAAATCGCCAACAGTGCCTCCTATTTCAATAAAAACAATATCTGCTTTTGATTTAATAGCTAGTTCACGTAACTTTAATTTAATTTCACCTGTTACATGAGGAATGATTTGTGCATCTCTCCCTAAATATTCTCCGTTTCTTTCTTTATCTAACACTTGTTGAAAGATTTGGCCTGATGTAGAATAGTTATCTTTAGTGAGATTATTATCTAAAAAACGTTCATATGTTCCTAAATCCATGTCACATTCCATACCATCATCTAAAACAAATACCTCGCCATGCCTGAAAGGGTTAAGTGTTCCAGAGTCCATATTTAAGTAGCCCTCACATTTTATAGGAGTTACTTTAATTCCTTTATCTTGAATTGTTTTAGCTAATGCAGATGAAAAAATACCTTTACCTAAACCAGACATAACTGTTCCAAAGGTAAATACATATTTTGTTTTTCCAACTATATAGGATTTAGGAATAGGTGTATGAAACTCATTATCTCCAGATTTAGATGCTAGACTAGCTAAAATACTCATTTTTTACCTCTTAAGAAAATTATTAGGTGCATAGTATTCTAGGTTTTGCCTACTTTATAAGGTTTTTTATTATTCAAAATATATGTTTAGGAAAAACAGTTTATATTTGAAGAGACTATTTTTTCAAATTGAGTATTAGCGCTTCTCCATTGGTAATAATAAATAATATTTTCTTTTTCGATAAAATTATTTCTTGCTTTTTCAGCTTTTTTTGATGCAGATAATGCTTTGGAAGCAGTGATTGTGCAAGGAGAAGCTATAGCTAAGCCAACTTTGTCATTTGCTTCAATTTCGACAATTTCAAGATTTGTAGGTTCATAAGAATAAATATCAGATGTATCTTTTACAAGAATATTAGGGTTCGCTAAAAATATTTTTACAGCAAAGACAATAAGGATAATTAAGACAAATCCGAACAAAACTAAACTTTCTTTACGTTTTCGCATATAGTATCTCTAGAATCTAAGTTTTTAAATTTTGCTGTTAATATTGATAAGGTTTAAATAATATCATGGACTTTATTTTTGTATGGAAGAACCTAAAATCCTTATAGGAACAGTAACTTGTGACAAATATGAGTATTGTTTAGACGAGTTTTTAAATGCAGTAAGAGATTTAAGCTATTCTAATTTTACTCTAGTTCTTGTAGATAATTCTAAAGATGAAAATTATCAAAAGAAATTAGTTGCTAAGGAATTAGAAGTTAAAAAATTACCTCATAAAGAAGAGGTAAGAGAGATGCTTATTGAAGGGCATAATTATTTACGAGAAAAGGCTTTGAAAGAAGGGTATGATTATCTTTTTATTCTAGATCAAGATGTTATGGTGCCTTTTAATATTCTTAAACGTTTGTTGGAAAGTGATAAGAAAATCATAACAGGGATTTATTACAATATTTTTGATGTAACAATGAAAAAGGGTGAAGTTAAAAAAAATGTGTTAATGCCTGTGTTGTATTCTGAAGGATCTGAAGAGAGTAAAGTTAGGCAGTATACTGTTGAGGAGGTTAGAGATCCAAAATTAATTGAAGTAAGACAATGTGGGACTGGATGTTTGCTTATTGATAAAGAAGTTTTAGGTAAAGTTGAGTTTAGACATGTTAAGGATAGTAAGAATTTTGATGATACTTGGTTTTGTGGAGATGTTCGCTCTAAAGGTTATAAAATATTTTGTGATACAGCAATGAAGTGTAAGCATAGGATTTTTGATAAGAAAATTGAGAAAAAAGTTTGGGATAATAAGGATTAAAAAAAAGCATGAAAAATGCCTTGGAAGAATTTGAAGCCGTCAAAGAAGAAGAAAGGCAGCATATTAAATATGAATAAAAACATGTTTACTTTTGAAGTGAGGTATAAGGCTGCGTTGTACTTTTTAGAGAATACTTGTTTCTTTAAAGCTTGAGAGGCTAATAACCATAACACGGCATTAGTTAAAGGGCCTGCAACAGCTATTAATGCTGATTGTAATGGGGGAGGATTTCCTAGAATAGAGGCGTAAGCAGGAATAAAGAAAAAAAATGATGCACCAAATAATTTTAAAGCAACTCCTAAGATTAACCAAAAATACGCTGCATTGAAAGATGCTTGGAAGCCAAAGGCAATAGCTGTAAGTTTATGAGCAAATTCATGGAGAATAATTGCTGGAGCTGTTACAAGTGTTGTGAATTTTAGGTCTTCTACTGAAACACCCATGAAAGATTTTTGTTTTTGTAATGAAACTAAAGGATCTTCAGTTTGAGGTTTGTATCGAGACATGTATCCTGAGAAAATATACCCTACAAATAAGGTCATGATGATAATATCTATAATTTCATTTATTGTTATGAAAGGCATTATAGGATATTAATGTAGATTGTTTAAATAGTTTGTCTTTAGAATACAAATGTTTATATAAAATAAACAAGTATTACTTCTTTTTAATGGACATTAAACATGTTATAAAAGCAAAGCAATTTGCTGATAAAGAAATTCTTAATACCTTATTTCATTATTCACAAGAATTTGAGCGTTTAGATAAAGAGAATAATATTCCTCAAATCATGAAGGGAAAAATTCTAGCTAATTTATTTTATGAGCCAAGCACTAGGACTAGGTTTAGCTTTGATGTTGCTATGCTAAAACTAGGTGGTCAAGTGATAACTACTGAAAGTGCAGGGCATTTTTCTTCTGTGACTAAAGGAGAAAGTTTAACAGATACTATTAAAGTTATTGGAGGATATTCAGATGTTATTGTTATTAGGCATAATATTGTTGGGAGTGCATTAACTGCATCTAAAGTAAGTCCAGTTCCTATTATCAATGCAGGAGATGGAATAGGAGAGCATCCTACACAAGCCTTGCTTGATTTGTATACTATTTGGAAAGAATTTGGAAGGATTAGTGATCTTAGCATTTGCATGGTAGGAGATTTATTATATGGAAGAACAGTGCATAGTTTAATTCATTTTTTTTCTGAATTAAAGGGAATAACAGTTCATTTAGTATCTCCTCCTTCATTAAAACTTCCTGAGAAATACAAACAAATTTTACGAGATGCAAATATTGAGTTTGAGGAGACGTATGATCTTAACAAAGTAACTGATAAGGCAGATGTATTTTACATCACAAGAATTCAAAAAGAGAGATTTGCTACAAAAGAAGATTATGAAAAATTAAAGGGGTCGTTTGTAGTAGATAATGCATTTATGTCAAAAATATCAGATGGTGCTATTATCATGCATCCCTTGCCTAGAGTTGATGAAATAAAACCAGAAGTTGATGATGATAAACGAGCTGCTTATTTTAGACAAGCTAAAAATGGTCTTTATATGAGAATGGCTTTGTTGAAAGTTTTGTTAGGGAATTAGTAAATATCATACCAATGATATAAAACACGATCAATTGCTCTTAGTTTTTCTAATCCTCTGCCAGAGATGATTAAACAATTATCTTTTTGAATAATTTTAGTTTCATCCTCTTCTGCATCTAAATAAATAACTGCTTTTTCTTTAGAATCACAAGTAACAATTGGCCTGTCAATACAAGTATCTGTTTTGTTGATAATACAAGCTGCATAAGGTGTAATATCGAGAGCACGTGCAATACTTAGAGATAATTCTCCAGCTGCTAATGCTGTATATGAAAAATTATCTGCTAAAGGGTCAAAAGTAATGAACACTTCATTTTTTTCTCTTAAGTGTTGATTAAATAATTCCATTGTTTCTCCAGTAAGAGGAACTTCAGCTGCCTCAACTGGATTAAACCTTAAAGAAACAGTATATACTGTTTCAGGATCTTTTTGCCAGTCAAAATGCCAAAAATCTGCACGTTGAGTAAAGAAAAATCCATTATATTTTAGTAAAGGAACTTTTTCAGTAGGGGTATATAATTTAATACTTGCTACTAAAGCTATAATTATAACAACAATTGCTATTGCTGTATAAATCATTATTTTTTCTTTAGAGACTGGTGTGTCATCGTTTTTTGATTTTTTAGATTTTTCCATTATTCTATCACTCCATAGAGCATATATAATATTCTATCACGTAATCTTCCAAAAGCATATTGAGTGCTAGCTTCTAAAATAATACAATTATTTATATTAGTTATGGAAGTATTTTCTGCTGATTGGAAGAATAATACAGGGATTGTATTACTTGCATTTTCACAGGTTATTATAGGGGTATTATATTGAGTTTCTTGAGTAAATGCATTTACTACAAACACATTTTGTTCATTAAAACGCTGAGTTAATTGAAAACTTGATTGAGCTATAGATTCCTTATCAGTATCGTTAAAATCTGATGTAAGGTAAATCATTTTTGAGTTGGTTATTATAGATTTTGTTGGAGTATCAATGATTAAAGATTCTACATCTATAGGATGATATTCAAAAAGAATCTTTTGTTTATTTAAGGTAGTGCCCCATTGGCCTTGGATTTGTTTAAATTTAAAATCATTATAATTAAGATTAGTGGTGCCTTGATTAAAACCAAAAAATAATACTCCAAAAACAGAGGAGATCATAAAGAAAATTAGTAAAATGCCCATTACCAAACGTTTTCTTTCAATATCCATAGAAAAACTAAAATAGAGTGTGTTTAAATATTTAATGTATTAAACTACCTAAATCTTTATATACCTGTTTTTCTTTCTTTCTTTTATGAAGAATCAAAAAAATAATGTTATCTTTTTTTTGGTAGCAATTATTATTATTCTTGTTTTATTTATTGGGGTTCAAACGTTGAGAAGTAGGATTGCTTCGCAGCAAGAAGCTGTTTATTTACAAGGTGCTAAAGATGGGCAGTTATTAGAACAAAGAAATATTATTAATGGGATAATAACTTATGGGTATCATGTTATCAATGTGATTGATGAGAATAATGAAACTCAGCAAATTGCACTTGGGATAATGCAGCAGAATCAAGAACAAGTAGTTCAAAGTTAATTTATTCTTTTCTTGTTAAGGCAAATCCTTCATTCATAGTTAAGCCACTCATATTTTCTAGGAATTGTTTATCTTGTTCTCTTAGTGAAAAGGTATATTTTTCAGCTCTTTTTCTTAAGGTTTCATAGATTCCTAATTGAAAATTCTTATTTGATTTATCATAAGGAATAGTCTCTAATACTGGGCCTAATGTTTCTTCTCTAAAATCTGTTTGAGACAAGTCAATTGCGATATCAGCAATAAGTCTTCCATACACTTTTTCAGGTGTAGTGTCTATTTGACCTTGAAATGAATACCACAAAGCTGTTTGAATTCTCTTATATGCCCAATCTCCTACACTTACTTTATCAGGGTCTGCCCATGCCAAAGCAATTGAATGTCTAGTATTACTATATCTTTTTTTATTTAAATTTATTTCTCTAGTATTATGTGATTCAATTAATAGGTTCATTATTTTGCTATTTTTTCCCCAACCAGAATTATGAATATCAATTGCTATTTCTAAATCATTTTGTTCTTTTTTGCTATGAACTGAGAGAGCTGTAACTAATCCTCCATGTTCTTGTTGGTATTGTGTTACTGCTAATTGAAAGGCTTGTCTTTCTCCTGTTGAGGTGTATAAGTTATCTTCAAATTGAAGAAATTCTGGAGGAGTAGCATTTTTTCCAGCTAGATGCATTGCTTCATCAAAAAGATATTGATTAAATGCTTTAGAAAATTCTGGGATATGGCTATGTGCAATAATAACTTTATCAACACGATTTCTTCTATAATAATCAGAGAATCTTTTGAATCTGTTAAAAATATGAAAGATATAACAATTATGCATGAAAACAAAGGTAGGATTTTTTTGAGTTTCTTCTATATTCCATAATGGAAGATCTGGGGCATGTTTTTTTGGGAGAACGTAACCTGCTATTGATCCTATAAGTGCAAGTCCTGCAAATACTAGTTTTACTTTTTTCCATGTTGTTAATTTCTTTTTTTTGGGTGAAGTTTTCATTTTTAGTTTTGCAGGGTTAGTTTTGTTTCTCTAATTGTTTTATTCCTTGTTCATAGGTCATGCCAGTCATTTGTTTTAAGAAATCATCATCTTTTTTTCCTATTCTAATTGGAGGGATTGGGAATCCAGGTTTGTAGTCTTCAAGATGAAAAAAAACTTGTTCCTTGAATTTGGTTGAGTTTTTAACATGATCAGGCATTAAATCTAAAATAGGTGTTAATGTTTCATAACGAAAATCAGTTATAGCACTTCCCAAAGTCATATGTGCGATTCTTGAAGCCCAAATGTTTTCAGGAGAAAAATCATCACCAAATCCTGCTATAGATTTCATATATCTTTTTGTGTCCCTATAAGCATGTTCAATACTAACCCAACCCCAGTCTCCAACACTCATTTTTTCAGGGTCACCAAGAAATAAAGCTACATTTCTTCTTAGATTCCATTTATTTCTTACTCTATCTAAATTTACTACATGGGGATTTTCAGTTTCATATAATTCGTTAAAAATTCCTGTCTTATCTGTATAGAGCATGCTATTAATTGCTTTAGCGATTTCTAAATCATTTCTTTCTCCAGGTCCATGGAAAGAAATGGAGGTAACAGGAACTCTATATGTTTGATGATGATGAGATGCTGCTAATTGCACTACTTGACGCTCAACTGTTGAAGAATAAAGTTCTACATCCAACTCAACAATAGGAAAATCTTTTACATTAGGATTGTGTATTCTTGCTTTAAATAATGTTTCTTGAAATAGATAATCTCTCCATTTTTTATTAAATTCATCTTGGTTAGGATACGATGAGATTAATACATCAAGTTGATTTTTTCTCAAATATTGACTTACACGCTCAAATCTTACATAATCAATAACCTCTCCTCCTCGATGAAGAAATCCCATTTTCAGGTGACTTGTATTGTTTTCAACTTCTACTAAAGGAAGCTCTGGAGCTTTATATTGAAATCCTTTTCTCGCTGCTACTAAGGAAAGTGAAAAGAGTGCCATGGCAATACCTATTTTTGCTCTTCTGGTTAAAGGTTTTTTAGATTTTTTTTATTCATATTTGCTATTAGAGTTTAAAATTGTTATAAAAAGACTTGTATGCTATTGTGTATATTCATACGAATCATCTAAAACGAAAAGTATATATACTACCATATATCTATAATTATTAATTTTTTATTAAAATTATATATATTTTAATATATACTAACTAAAATGAGTAACGAAGCAACTTTACAGAATCCTAATAAGAAGCAGTTTATGTTGACTATTCCTAAAGGTTTAGTGTTAGCTAAAGGGTGGAAAAAAGGAGATAAAATTGTATTTAGTATTAATAATAAGGGAGAATTGGAGTTGAAAAGAAAATAAAATGACTGAATCAATAATTAGGCTGGATGATGTATGGAAAATTTATTCCTTAGGAAAAGCTAAAGTGAATGCTTTACAAGGATTATCTATTGATATCAAACATGGAGAGTTTTTATCTATTATGGGGCCAAGTGGTAGTGGAAAATCAACTGCTGTTAATATGGTGGGTTCACTTGATATTCCTTCAAAAGGAACTATCTACTTAGAAGGAAAAGATATTAGCAAATTATCTGAATCTGATTTAGCTCAGCTTAGAGGGAAGAAAATAGGATTTATTTTTCAGCAATTTAATTTGATTCCAACGTTAACTGCTTTGCAAAATATTACTTTACCTATGATGTTTCAAGGAATTAATGAAAATGAGAGGGTAAAAAGAGGGATGGAATTACTTGAAAAAGTTGATTTAAAGGATAGAATGCACCATAAGCCAAATGAATTATCAGGAGGGCAACAGCAAAGAGTTGCAATAGCAAGGTCATTATCAAATGATCCTGATGTTATTTTAGCTGATGAGCCGACAGGAAACTTAGACTCAAAAACAGGAATATCTGTTATGAGTTTCCTCAAAGAATTGAATAGGAAAGATGGGAAAACAATAATTATGGTCACACACGACAATCATCTGGCAAAATATGCTGATCGAACAGTGTATTTGAAAGATGGAAAAATTACAAGAAAATTATGATTTAGGAGGCAAAAATGAAAAAAACAATAACAATAATGATGGTATTATTAATGATGGTGATAAGTTCGGTGATTGTGATAGGAGCGTTAGGTATAGGTACAACAGATTTAGCTGCACTTATTGTGAGAAATGCGACTGAATTTACGGTTAATGATGAGGGTTTTAATTTGGTAAATCAAAGGCCTGATCCTGCAGAGCCAGGAGGCTATGTAGAACTACGTTTAAAGGTAGAAAATGTAGGAGCAGATGAGGCTAAGGCAGTATTGTTTGAGTTATTACCAGAGTTTCCATTTAGTTTGGTTGAAGGACAAGATGTTCAGCAAAACTTAGGAAGTATTGGTGGTAGGCAAGTTGGGGAAGAAGCGTATATTGTCTATTATAAACTCAAAGTAGATGAAGATGCTGTTGAAGGGAAAAACAGAATACGATTTAAATTTAGTAAAGATAATGGGAGATCATGGATCCTCTTAGATTCTTACTACATACGTATTCAGACAGATGATGCTATCTTAGTGATAGATGAGGTTAAAACAAATCCTGCACAAGTAAGTCCTGGAGAGGTTTCTAAACTGCAATTGAGTGTTAGGAACATGGCAGATTCTCTTCTTAAGGAGTTAACGTTTCAATTAGATTTAGATGATGTGCCGTTTGCACCTATAGATTCCTCTAATGAGAAAACATTATTTCAATTAACTAATGAGGAAGAAGCGGTTTTAGAGTTTAAACTCATGGCACAAGTGGATGCAGATTCTAAAGTGCATAAAGTTCCTATGACCATAACCTATACTGATGAAATTGGTCAAAATTATACCAAAGATGTGAATATTGGTATTGTTGTAAACGATGCACCAGAGTTTATCATAAACTTAGATGAAACTGATATTTACACTCGAAACAGTAAAGGAAATATTATCATTAGTATCTCCAATATTGGGTCAAGTGAAATACAATATCTCACAACTGAGTTATTGCCTAGTGAAGATTATGAAGTATTATCTCGGCAAAAGGTATATCTTGGAAACTTAGATAGTGATGATTTTGACTCTGCAGAATATGAGTTGTATATGAAATCTAAAAAGAAATCAGTTCCACTACTCTTGGAGGTAACATACAAAGACAGTTTTAATACTGAATTTGTTAAAGAGATAGAAGTAAATATGCCTTTGTATAGTTCATCTGAAGCTAAAAAGTTTGGAATTGGAAAACAAAGCAGTATGGTAGGTTCTATCATTAATCTGATGTTTTTATCAGTATTGACAGTTTTCTGGTTATTTATGGTGATGGAAGCACTAAAAATACCTATGAAACGATACGAGAAAATACTGTGGATGATTTTAGTGGTTCTAGGTTATGTATTAGGTGCAGCTATTTTTTACTTCATGAAAAAGAGAAGAAAAAAGAAAAATGATTAAGGATTTTACCCTAATTACCCTCAGGAATCTCAAGAGTAGAAGGATACGAAGTTGGTTGACTATGCTTGGGATTTTTATTGGGATTGCTGCAGTTGTTTCCTTAATTAGTTTAGGTCAAGGAATGGAGGAAGCATTAACAGCTACGTTTGCAAATTTAGGGACTGATAAATTAGTTATTCAAGCTGCGTCTACAATGTTTGCACCTCCTGGATCATTAGCTGTTACTCCTTTAACTAAAGATGATATTGATATTGTTAGAAGAACTCAAGGAGTAAAAGTTGCTATAGGAAGATTATTAAGAGGAGTTACTGCAGAACATAATGAGCTTAGAGTCCAAAATTTTGCAATTTCTATACCTGAAGATTTAGAAGAACGTAGATTAATAGTAGAAGCAGTTGATTTGCAAGTAGAAGACGGAAGGTTATTTAGGAATGGGGATAGATTTAAAGTTTTACTCGGTGCAGATTTTGCGACAGAGGATAATGCATTTCAAAAAAAGATGAGAATTGGGGAAAAAATTACTCTCAATGATAAAAAATTTGAAGTTATTGGAATATTAAAAAGAATATCTGCGCCTTTTGGAAATGATGGTTTTATGTTAATGGATGATACCTTACGAGAATTAATAAATGAAGATGAGGAAGTGGATTTAATAAATGTTCAGGTGGAAAAAGGAGCAGATGTAACTAAAGTTGCAGATACTATTACCAAAAAATTTAGGAGAGATAGAAATCAGGATATCGGAGAAGAAGATTTTACAGTACAAACACCAGAGCAGGCATCTCAAACCTTTGGAAGTATTTTATTAATTATGCAGATTGTAGTTATTGGTATAGCAGGGATAAGTTTGATTGTTGGAGGGGTAGGAATAACAAATGCTATGTTTACCTCAGTATTAGAAAGAACCAAAGAAGTAGGAATAATGAAAGCTATTGGTGCAACCAATAAAGATGTTATGACTTTTTTTATGATTGAATCAGGAATATTAGGAATGACAGGTGGGATCATAGGCATTCTCATGGGAGTTGCTATGAGTGGATTTGTGGAGATTGTTGGGAAAAATGTTTTAGGATCTGATTTATTAAGAGCTAATTTTTCTATTTATTTGATTGTGGGTGCTTTGTTATTTTCTTTTTTTATTGGGACAGTATCAGGAGTTGTTCCTGCAATGCAAGCTAGTAAAATGGCTCCTGTTGAGGCACTGCGACAATGATACAAGATTATATTAATATTGTAGCTGGAACCTTTAAACAGAGAAAGGTTCGTACAATTTTAACTATGCTTGGAATTTTTGTTGGGATTGCAGCAATAGTTTCGCTTATTGCTTTAGGACAAGGTTTTGAGAGAAAAATAACAGAAGAATTTGAAAAATTAGGATCTGATAAATTAATGATAACTCCTAAGGCCCCTTTTGCACCTCCTGGTGCATCAACACTTGGATTAGAATTAACAAAAGATGATGAGGAATTTGTTAGAAAAATAAATGGGGTTGAGGAGATTACCTCTTATATCTTTGTTCCTGCAACTCTTGAATTTAATGATGAAACTAGATTTTTTAATGTCTTTGGAATGCCAGTTGATGATGGGTTTGAATTATGGAAAGAAATTATTGGAGATATACAAATTGAAGAAGGCAGACAGATAAAACAAGGGGATAAATTTAAAATTGTTATAGGTAATTATCATTCTCAGCGTAATACATTTTCAAAAAATGTTCAATTGAGGAATACTATTAAAATTAATGATGTTGATTTTAAGGTAGTAGGAATATGGGAATTTATAGGTAGTCCTGAAGATGATAAGCAGATAACTATGCCTATTGATACTGCTCGAGAAGTTTTTGATATTCCAGAAAGAGTAGATGCTATAATTGTTAGAACAGCTAAAGGAGTAAATCCTAGTGATGTAGCAGCTACTATTAAACGAAGGCTTCGTAAGCATCGAGGTTTAGATGAGGGAAAAGAGGATTTTAGAGTGCAAAGCTTTGAAGAGGTTCTTCGGAGTTTTAATCAATTTATTGGAGTATTGCAAGTTGTTTTAGTTGCAATAGCTGGAATTAGCTTATTAGTTGGTGGAATTGGAATTATGAATACTATGTATACCTCTGTGTTGGAGAGGACACGTGAGATTGGGGTGATGAAAGCTATAGGTGCTAGGAATGGTGATATTATTCAAATGTATTTAATTGAATCTGGGTTTTTAGGAATTGCAGGAGGAGTTATTGGGATTCTTATTGGAGTGGGGATTAGTAAAGGAATTGAATTAATAGTGAAAAATGTTTTATTATTTGAATTTTTAGAGATATTCTTTCCTTGGTATTTAGTTGTTGGGACATTATTGTTTTCTTTTGTTGTAGGTGCTTTATCAGGTGTTTTGCCTGCTATACACGCAGCTAATCAAAAACCTGTGGATGCATTACGATACGAATGAAATTCTTATTTTAAATTAATTTTTTGAGGAGGTGACTGCATAAATTTTGTGAAGACAATGTTGTGATGAGGAAACAGCCACCAGCGAACGATAAGCTTGACTATTATGCCCCTCCGCCGCCCATTAATATGGGAGCCACTACATTAACGATTAAAGCTCTTTGGAAAAGTTTTTATAGCTTGATAATTTTGGTGAATTATGAAAAAGTTTAGTAAGTTGTTGTTTGGAACACCAGGGATTCCTGGATCTAGTACGAAAGTTGATAGTTTGCATGGTGTAAAAAGGGTTCATGAGTTGGGTTTAGATGCTATGGAGATGGAATGGGTGCATCAAGTTCCTAAAAATAAGGAGAAGATTGAGGATGTTGGTAAAATGGCTTCTTCACTTGGTGTAGTGTTGACTTGTCATGCACCTTATTATATTAATCTTAATAGTCCAGAGCCTGCTAAAAAATATGCTTCAATTTATAGAATTGTAAATTCTGCTGAGATGTTGCAATTAGCTTCAGGGTGGAGTGTTTGCTATCATCCTGGGTTTTATCTTAAAATGGATCCTAAGGTTGTGTATAAGACAATGGTTAAAAGATTTAAAGCTATTAATTTGGAGTTGAAGAAGAAAAAGATTGATATTTGGGTAAGGCCAGAGACAACTGGTAAACCAACTCAGTTTGGTAGTTTTGATGAGTTGTTGCGTATTTGTAAGGAATGTAATACTCTGCCTGTTGTTGATTTTTCTCATGTGCATGCAAGGGATAATGGTGGATGGAATAGTAAAAAAGAATGGGTTGAGATGTTAAGTAAGATGGAAAAGAAGCTTGGCAGGGTTGCGTTAGATAATATGCACATTCATATTAGTGGAATTGAATATGGTGAGAAAGGTGAAAAGAAGCATTTGATTCTTGAGGAAAGTGATTTGAAGTGGAAGGATTTGTTAAAAGTTTGGAAAGAATTTAAATTAAAAGGGGTTTGTATAACTGAAAGTCCTAATTTGGAAGAGGAGACACTTCTTATTAAGAAGAGTTATTGATTACAAGGGTCTACCAAGTCTACTACGAAAAGGTTCTTTATCAGGGATTCCTTTTCCTTGGTATTCTTTAAATTTATCTAGATGATCTTGTGAAATACCTAATGATTCTAAAGTGGACACTTCACTTTGTGAAGTGAATAACTCAGCTACCTTAGGATCTTTAGGTTCTGTAGATGTTGAGGTATTTTGTAAAGGTTCTAAGTGTACCCAAGCTTTTTTAGCTTGATCATAACCATTAATAACATCTTGATCTGATATTCCATGACTATCTATCCACTGACTTATATCAGATAAACCCCTTATAAATTGTTGTGCATAGTCCCAATTATCTCCAGAACCTGATTGTGCATTTAATTCACTTTCAGTTTGCTCTAATAATTGATATAAGCTTTGAAGATTAAGTGATTCTTCTTGGGTAAGAGCAGCTACTGTTTGGATGTGAGCTGGTATAAAATTACTTTGAGCGTCAACTCTTTGTCTTAATTGATATACATTGTGTTTGTAATCTCTTAACTCTTCTTTTGTTCTAATTCTTAGATCTGGATCAATGTATTTTGCAACTTCTTCTTTTAATTCAGCAGTAGCTCTATCATATGCTACTTGCACATCTTCTATTTGTGCTGCAAAATTATATATTTCTAATTTACCTTCATAATGTGCTTTTAATTTTTCAAAAGGATCAAAAAAAGTCATAAAATCCTCTGTATCTTTTGCTAAGTCTGTGAATGTTTTTCCTCCATGGGAAGCTGAGAAATTATGATCTCTTAAATTTGATGCAGCACTTGATAAAAATAATCTATAAGTATCAGCTTCAACAAGTTTAGTATCCATGGCATCCATTGCTTCTAAAGCTTCAATTGCTTGAGTTCGTTCTGGAGTTTTAATTGAGATTCCTCCATTAAATACAGTTTCTTCTGCTTCTGTTAATGAAGAAATACTATCAACTAGATTATCATTTTCATCAACTCTTGCTCTGTATCCTGTTCCAGGTATTGGTTCTGGAGTAGAACCATCTTCTGATTGTGCAGGTATGAGAGTATGTTCTCCTATCTCATCTTTTGTTAATGTATAATGAGGATCTTTTTCTTGTGCATCAAGAGTTTTAATAATTGGATTTGGATCCCAATCTTTAACAACTCTTTTTGCTGCTGTATAAATTTCTTGATCTCTTCTTTGAAGCTCTTTTTTAACTGTTGCAGGTTGAGCAGAAACCCCTAATTGAGATGCTATAGTTGAAATTGATCCTGCATTTAAACTGGATGTTAAAGTTCTATAGAAAGTTCCAAGAGGATTATAGGATTCTTGAAATTCTTCAGCAGCATCTTTAGTTTCATCAAGTGTTTCATCTAATCCTGATCTCATTTCTTTATTTTCTTTTAGCCAAACTTCTCTTAAAGATTCTAAACCTGATTCAATACCTCTTAAAGATTGTCGTAATCTTACAATTCTATCTGAATACGGAGGAGTTTTAGATGCTGATCTTTTAAATAATCTTGGGACTCTTACTCCTCTTGGTAAAGATCCTGTTTTATAGAGACCTCTTGTTAAAGCAATAATTATTGAGTTTGCATTATTCAATGCTGCTCTATAAGGTGCTAATTCTTCTTTTGCTCTTTCATATTGCTCATTAACATGTTCATCTGCGTCTGAAGAAAATGATTCTAAGCCTGTTTCTATTGTATCTAATGCTGCTGCAATAGCTGGAATTCTTGGTTTTCTTCTTTTTGATGATCCTACATATTTTAAATTTTTATTAGGTAAAACTCCTGTTTTTAAAGAATCAATAATTAAACTAAAAGCAGCTAATTGTGGAATTGGATTTGGCATGGTATCATCTCCTTGATTTTTAAGTGAGAAGTGTATTAGTGTTTTTAAGGATTATGGTGATAAATAACACTAATATTACAAATTTGATACTTTTAAGTTAGAATTTCTTTAGAATTTCTTCCTTTGTTGGTAATGATTTTTGGCAGTTATTGCAAATGTGATGTTTTTTACCTTTCTCGTCTTTGATAACTGTGCCTATTATTTTCTTTAGAAAGGTTTCTTCAATGTTTTTTTTACAGATTTTGCATTTCATGTTTTAGGGGAATAGTAAAATGTATTTAAAACTAACTATAAGTTAACGAATTCTGTTTTAATTTGCTTTAATGATGTCATTGAGATTACTTTAGAGAAGCCAAATCTCTTGATTGCTTTTTTCATATACTCATAATATTCATCATTATCCTTTGTTCTTAGTTTAATAATGATTTCATAATCTCCAGTAACAATATCAACTGATTCTACCTTTGGGTTTTTAGCTATTTCAGATGCAATTTGTTCAGGGTCGCCGTAATTATCATCTTTTAAATTAGCTAATATAAAATTGCATGTGCCTTCATCTATATTTTTGTAGTTAAAAACAGCTTTGTAGGCTTTTATTTTCTCTTCTCTTTCTAATTTTTTGATATTGTAGTGGATTGTAGTTGAGGGTTCTTTTAGTTTTTTAGCGATTCTCGCTATTTGAGGCGTGCAATGGCCTTCTTTGAACAATTCTATGAGTTTAGGGCTTATATCCTTCATATTATTGAATAATATTCAACTATTTATAAGTTTTTCGGCTAATTCTTGAATATTTTACGGTTATTAATATAAGGGTAGGAGGTATTCTATTATTTGTGATTAATGATGAACACTAAAATATTGGGCATTGTAGGTGGACTAGATAGTGAAACCTCTGCAAAGTTTTTGTTGGAGGTTAATAGATTGTTTAGAGCTAAACATGGATTTCAGCCAAACATTGTTTTAGATAATATTTCTCTTTCTGTTTTTGATGAAAAAGCATTTATTAAAGGAAAAATTGATACTTCTCATAAAGAAAAAATTCAGGAATCTATAGATCGATTGGTTTTAGCAGGGGTTGACTTTATTGTTATACCTTGCAATAGTGTTCATGTGTTTATAGATTCTTTGAAGAGTAAAGTTCCTATTTTGAATATCATAGATTTAACACTTGATAAGGCTGATGGTGAGAAAATTGGTTTGTTAGCTACATCTATGACTATCAAACAAGGATTATTTAGTGGAAAAAATAAAGAAATTATTGTTCCTTCTCGTTCTGATCAACAAAAAGTTGATTCAATCATTGTTGATATTATTTCTGGTAAAAAAAGTAAAGGATTGGAGGAAATAAGTAAATCTTTGGTTTCTAGAGGGGCTGAAAAGGTTATTTTAGGATGCACAACCCTTCATAGGACACTTAATTCTACTCTCCATGTTGATTCTCTGCAAGTTTTGAGTGAGAAGGTTTTGGAGGTTATGGAATAAGAAGATGAGATTAAGACTTAAAGAGAGATGGAGTGAGGCTAAAAAGGTAATAAAAGAGAGAAAGCAACCCCAACTTAATGAGCTTATAGCTAAAGCTGCTATAACAGGTGCATTAACTTTTGGTATTCCTGGAATTTATTTTTCAGCATTTCATCAGATTGAAAGAGATAAGTTAATGAGAAAATTACCTCTTGTTGCTGATACTAATAATAATGGAATTACCACCCATGAAGAATGGGGTCAATTTTTTAGTGCAAGAGGAATCCATTATGATATAAGAAATCCTCCAAGTCTAAATGATTTTTCAAATAAAGAGTTAAGAGGAATGGTAAAATATCGACAAAATAATGTGGAGGGAAAAGTAGAATGAAAATAGAATTACCATGGGATGAAATACCTGGAATGTTTAGTATTCCTACATATATTCGTGATGTAAATATCCACGTAGCTCGAAATTTGAAACATCTTCATGAAAAAGGTGATAAAAGAGAGTGGGTAAAAGTGGGAACTCTTTTTGGATCGGATAGGGATCATGTTTATCATATGGAAGAAGATCGTGAAGGAATTACTTTTCAACAAGCCCAAAGGGGAATGGAAGGTACAAATGATTGGAGGAATATGAAAGATTGTCTTTTAGATTTACAAAGGGACTTATTAGATCATATGCTATGTGGGCGTTCCAACTCTCAAGACCATCGAATACTTAAACAAATAGAAGATGGACAATACCGTATTTTAAACACAAAAGTTGGCGGAGTTTTATGGGAAAGTGTAGGTGGAAAAGGAACTGTTACTAATCTTCCTCATATTAGAGAACGTAATGGTTTGTATGGAGGGTTACCATGATACCATTTAACAATGCCCAACCAATAACATGGAGGAAAAAGTAGAATGAGTGAACACTTTCCAAGGATAAAAGAATTGTTAAGAATAGGCTGGACTGGGGATGCTGCTCGATTAGCTTGGAAAACAGGAGATGCGCTTTTTGCTGAAACGTTAACTAACCAAGTAATTGAGGAATCTGTTAATAACAAAAGAATTGGAGATGCTGCGAGGTTTGCCAAGGAAATATATGGTGCTGATCGAGGTGTTGAGATACTTGAGGAACATGAGCATTTTTATCAAGCTGCTAGGATGAGTAGAGAAGCTGGAAATGAGGAGAAAGCTCAAGAGTTATTTTTAAAATCAGGTGATGTTTGTTTTGCACATAATGATTTTTTTGCAGGTTATAAGAGATTGCGAGAAGGAAATATTGTTGAGGAGCATACAGATCTTGTAGAACAAAGTATTATAAATCTCGTGAAAACTCGAGATGTTAGGGATAGGTCACATGCACAAATAATTGCTCAAGAAACTGATAATTTTAATTTATATGAAACTCAAGTGGAAAAATGGGGAAAACCGAATAGAGGAAGATGTATGATAAAATGAAATTTGATAAACCTAACGTAGCGATTATTGGATTTGGAACTATGGGTAGGTATACTGCTGAAGCACTTTCTCCTAAAGTGAAGAGTTTTTTCATTAATGATAGCAAATACGTTAGGGATAAAGATATTACATTAAGAAATCCAACTACCTTTAAATTATTGGATTGGGAATTTAAAGGATACCTTAAACATGCAGATATTGCTATATTTTGTACTCCAACGGATCAAGTTGAACAAAGTATGCAAACTTATTTACCCTTTTTAAAAAATGGCACCTTTGTTACTGGACAAACAAGTAGGAAAACTCCGGAGAGTAAGACCTTTGATCTCTTTAGGTGTAGGCGTCCAGATCTTGAAATGGTATCCTTGCATACTATGTGTAATCCTGCAAAATCTGATCCTACCAAAGAAATTTTAGGTTTAATCAGGCATCATGCTAGTGATGAAACCTATGCATGGGCTAGAGGATTTTTTGGAGATATGTCAGAGCATATAGAAGAATTTGCTAGTGTTGAAGAGCATGATACTATGACTGCTAATACACAGATTAATACTTCTAGGACTAATTTAAGTATTGCTAGTTCATTTGCAGAAGCAGGATGCTTTCCTTGGGTTGAAGGAGCATATGGTTCTGGATTAGATGTTATGAAGTTTTCATTAGCTATGCGAACTGCTAGTTTAAAAGACCATGTTTACAGAGGAATTCAGTTTGGGAGTGAGTATGGAAAAGAACTTGTGAGCAAGGCTGTTGAGGTTGAAAATGATCTTTATGGAATGATTCTTGCAAACCAAAGAGATGAGTATGCTGCTAGAGTTATAGAGATTAAAAATGCTCTCTTTGGTGAAAAAGAACGAGAGCCTATTTTGAGAGATGAGGAAGTTGCACAGTTTAGTATAGGAGAAGAGAGTAAGCCAAATAGTCACTCCTCTCTTATTCAATGGGCTGGAGGATTAGTTGCAAATGGGATTAATCCTTTTGAGCATTTGAAAGCGACTACTCCTAACTATACTGCTTTGTTGTTGTTAACTGATTATGTATTCAATAGAAAGGAATTGTTACGAGAGTCAGTTCATGCTCCGTTTGATCATCCACAACTAAGACAGGAGGATTTAGTATTTCATAGTCAAAGTAGAGGATGGAGTGATGCATTGCTTTTTGATAATGTGCAAGGTTACAATTCAAGGCATAAACAAATGACTGATAAATTAGAGCAGCTTGATGTTAGTGATTATGTTGAGAAGAGTAAAGATGTGACAAGGGTTTGTAGAGAGGCTTTGGCTAGGGAGAGGGATAGAGTAATGATACATTAGCAACAAGGTTTAATGTTTCTGTAAAGATTAAAATTCCTAAAAGTATTAATATAATTCCTACAATAATATTAAAGTATTTTAAGATTGGTTTTGATTGTTTTAATAGTGTTATTAATTTATCAGAGAATAATCCTAATAATAGGAAAGGTATTCCTAATCCTAAAGCATAGGTTAGTAGGAGGATGAAAGATGATGAGGGGTTTGCAACTGCTAGTGCTAAAACAGCACCTAGAATAGGGCCAACACAAGGTGTCCATCCTACTGCAAAAGCTGCTCCAAAGATAAAAGCTGTTAGGTAGGTAGTTGAAAACTTTCTTTTTATTGTTAATTTATGAGTTTGATCAAAGAATTTTATTTTTAATAAACCTACAAGGTATAATCCAAAGATTATTATTAAAAAACCAGCTATTCGTGATAACCAGGTTTGGATTGTTTGTGAAACTTGGAGTAGAATTGTGTTGAGGAGAACTCCTAATATTGCGAAAATAGTTGAAAATCCTAATACGAAAAAGATTGATGTGATGAATAACTTTGTTTTAGATGCTCCAGAGCCTGCTAAATAAGCTAAAAAACCTGGAATGAGTGGGAGAACGCATGGGCTGAGGAATGAAACGATTCCTGCTAAGAATGCTGCTAAAATTGTTAGTTCTGGCATTAAAGTGGTTTGGAGTTTGGGTTTAAAAAAGTTGTGAAGCTTAAAATTATTTGTAAAGATTTATATACTATTTTAAAATTCAATTTATTATGCCAACAATAGTTGAATTACTTGATAAAGCGTTTGATGAATATGGAGATCAGATAGCAATTAAGGATCATGTTCATTATAGAGAATATACTTATTCTGATATGCAGGATGAGGTTGATTCTCGAGCAGCTTACTTAATGGATCATGGAATTGAAAAAGGTGATCGGGTTGTAATTTTAGGAGAAAATGATAGCAGTGTTTTACTTACTAAAGCAGCAATTATGAAAGCAGGTGGAGTAGCTGTTCCTATTGATGAGTCTAGGCCAGATCATGTTATTGATGAAATTATTAATAAAATAGAACCTAAAATGATTCTTAGTCAAGGTAAATTTGTTGAAAAGTTAAATGGTAGAGAGCATATATGTTTTGAAGAGCTAGCTGGTTTTCAAGACACTAGAAGTAGAGATTTTCCAACAATAGAAGATGATGATTTAGCAACAATCCTTATTTCTTCTGGTTCAACAAGTTCTGGTAATGGAATTATGTTGAGTCATAATAATATTGCTCAAAATGGGATTGATTGTGGAGAAGTTATTGATATTACTCCAGGTGAAAAATATTTTGCTGGATTAGCTCAACATTGGCATAGTTTTGCAAATATGGTTCAAATGAGCTTTCTTGCTAGTGGTTTAGAATTACATTTTACAAATAGAAGAGGATTTCTTGCTGGAAGTGGGGCTGAGATTAATCCTAATTATGCATTAATGATTCCTAGTTTAGCTAATAAAATTATGGGAGATGTGTATAAATCTTTTGAGGAGAAAAAATTAAAAACAGTTCTTGCAGCTGCTATAGCTAATTCCACTCAATATTTTAGAAAATTATTACATGAACAAGTTGATGTTGGTTGGAGACGAGTTCTTCATGAAAAAGCTGATGCAAATATCTATTCACAAATCCGAGAAAAATTGCATGAAAGATTAGGAGAAGATCTAAATATGCTTATAGGTGGATCAGCTGAATTAAATCCTAAAACTCAAGAATTTTTTTATTGTATTGGGATTCCGATTTTTCAAGGCTACGGACTTACTGAAACAGCCCCTGTTATTAGTGTAAATACTCATGAATTTTATCGTTTTGGATCATCAGGCATTGTTCTTCCAAGTATTGAGATAAAAATTATGGATTTTGCGGGTGAAAATGATATAACTCAAAGTAAAAAACCTGGTTTAATTTATGTAAGAGGACCGAATGTGTTTGAAGGATATTTTAAAGATAAAGAAAAAACCAGAGGAGTTTTATTTGAAGATGGATGGTTTAATACAAAAGATACAGCAGTTATTGAAAAAGATCAAGGACAACTGTTTCTTTACTTTCATGGAAGAGCAGAAAGTTATATTAGACTCTCTGGGGGAGAAGGAGAAGTTCCTGAGAGATTTGAGTCTAGATATGAAAATCAGGGCGATTTTAGAAGAATTGTTGTAGTAGGCCAAAATAGAAAAGCCTTAGGAGCTATTGGAATCCCAAATGAGGAGTATATGCAACTAATGGGGGAAGGAAAAATTACTAATGCTGCTGCTGTAAAAGCATTAAAAAAATTGTTAAAAAAATCAAAGAAAGAACTTGGAAGAGCATTACCTCACCTTGCAGTATTGGATCAATTTGATGCTTCAAAATATGAAACAACAACTGGTAAATTAAGAAGGAATCGATTTCTAGAAGATCATCAATCCATTATTGATTCTATGTATCCTTCATCTAAAGACTAAACCTTTATAAATTCAGATAGAGTTTTCTATACCATGGCAAAAAGAATAGCTGTTGTTGAAAGAGATAAATGTCATCCTGAGAGATGTGGGAATTATTGGTGCAAAGGTGCGTGTCCTGTTAATAGGACAGGAGCTGAATGTATTGATAAAGGATCAGATTCAAAGGTTGTTATAGATGAAAGTCTTTGCACAGGATGTGGAATTTGTGTAAAATGTCCTTTTGATGCACTGCATATTATTAATTTACCATCAGAACTTGAGAAAGATCCTATTCATCAATATGGTGAGAATGGGTTTAGGCTTTATAATTTACCTATGCCTACTTTTGGGAAAGTAGTTGGAATCTTAGGAAGAAATGGAATTGGAAAATCAACTGCTTTGCAGATTCTTGCAGGCATATTAGATCCTAATTTAGGAGATATAACATCCAAAAAAATTGATTTTAAGAAATTAATTGAATATTTTAAAGGAACTGAGACTCAAAAGTTTTTTGAAAAGTTAAGAGATGGGAAAATTAAGGCAGCGTTTAAGCCGCAACAAGTAGATATGATTCCAAAAACACAAAAAGGGACAGTTAAACAATTGTTGAAGAAGGTTGATGAACGTAAAATATTTGATGAAGTTGTAGAAGAATTAGATTTACAAAATATTTTAGATACTGATATTGATAAAATATCAGGTGGTGAATTGCAAAGAATTGCAATAGCTGCTACTGCAATGAAAAAAGCAAATGTTTATTTTTTTGATGAACCAACTTCGTATTTAGATATTAAACAAAGACTTAATGTCAGTAAATTTATTAAAAATATGAGTAATGAAGATACAGCTATCATTATTATTGAACACGATTTGCTTATTTTAGACCATATGACTGATTTAGTGCAAATCATGTATGGAAAAGAGGGTGCTTATGGAATTGTTTCTTTACCAAAATCTACAAGGACTGCTATTAATGTGTATTTAGATGGATTTTTGAAAGAAGAAAATGTAAGGTTTAGAGATAAAACCATTAAGTTTTCAGGTAGACCTGTTATTAAGAAGAAAAAAGATCAAGTGCTTGTTAGTTGGGATGGATTGTCTAAAAAAGTTGGTAAATTTACTATTACTAGTGAAAAAGGAGAAGTCTATAAAACAGATGTAGTAGGTATTTTAGGAGAAAATGGGATTGGTAAAACGAGTTTTGTTAGAATATTAGCTAAAGATCTTAAAGCAGATTCTGGAAAAGTTAATGAAAATATAAAAGTGAGTTATAAACCTCAATATTTAGAAACTAATTCAGATGAATTAGTTATGGGATTTTTAGGAACAACGGTTCAAAAATTTGATGTGCAATTAATGAGACCTTTGCAGATAAAACCATTACTTCTTAAAAAAATGAAAGAACTTTCAGGAGGAGAGTTGCAACGAGTTGTGATTGCAAAGGCCTTAGGAGAAGATGCTGATTTATTCTTATTAGATGAGCCAAGTGCATACTTAGATGTTGAGCAGAGATTAGTTGTTTCAAAAGCAATAAGTGATTTTATGGAGCAAACAGGAAAAAGTTGCTTAACAGTAGATCATGATCTTCTCTTTTTGGATTATTTAAGTGATGATTTATTAGTTTTTGATGGTAAACCTGCTGAATCAGGAATTTGTGAGGGTCCTTTTACTATGAAAGAAGGGATGAATCTCTTTTTAACTAAATTAAATATTTCTTTACGAAGAGATCCAGAAAGTAAAAGGCCTAGAATTAATAAACAAGATAGTGTAAAAGATAGAGAACAAAAAAGTAAGGGTAATTTATACTATAGTTAATCATTGCTCAGGTGCTTTAATTTTAGGAACTACGTAATATGCTATAAATGCTATTAAAAGAATAGTTATCCAGAATAAAAGTGGACCAAATAAACCAAGAGCGAAGAAAATGAGATTAAGGACTAAAACAATTATGCATGCTATACTAAAAATTTTCATACGATTCATTTTATTTTCCTGCAAAAGGTTAAGAATCCTGAATGTTGGACACGTGAATTAGGTCTGCACTTTCTATTATCTAAATCCCATGTTCTCTCTATTATCTCAGCAGATTTAAATGCAATAAAATTATCATGTTTGTTAATTGCGTTTGTAAAATCTAAAGATTGAGTTATTTGAGGAGAATAAGAAACTAAGAATCCTCCTACTTTTAATGCAGCATTTGCAGAACCTATTGCGTTCCAAGGTGATGGTAAATCAATAGTAACTAAATCAACATTTTTTTCATCAAATCCTTTATAGATATCTTTTTCTTTTACTTTAACATTAGTTAATCCTAACATTTTAGCATTCTTTTTTACAAGTTTGACTGCTTCCTTATCTACATCATGAGTAATTACTTCTTTAACATAATTTGCTAAAAATAAGGATATACCGCCAGAACCTGCACCTGCATCTAATACAATTGATTTTTTATTAACTCCTGTGAATGCTAAAATAGCAGTGATATCTTTTAATAATGGAATTTGTGCTGAGCGTTCAATTTGTTTATACAAATCAATAAAATCAGCATCAAATAATGAAAATTCTTTTTTTTGAGAAGTTTGTATGATTCCTGATTTCTTTAAATCAGCTTTTTTAACAATGCCATGATTAGTATGAAAATCTTCGGAGGTGTTTTTAACAACATACATTTCTCCTTTTCTTACAGTAACTTCTCTCTTAAGATCTTCAATAAACTGCTTTTTTGTTTTATTTATGAGTATTTTTACCATAAGAAGTGTAGAATTTGTGGTTTTTTAAAGGTTTTGAAGGTAAGCTTTATAAATTATCTAGAATACCTTAAATATACGCGAAGGTACCCAAGCGGCCTAAGGGGAGCGCCTGCAGAGCGTTTATTCATGGGTTCGAATCCCTTCCTTCGCTTTTCTTTATTTCTTAGTTAATTTTATAAACAATGATTGAAATTCAACTACTATGGCCCTATAGCCTAGCCTGGAAACTTTTTGGGTAAATAAGGCGACAGCCTTCTAAACGCTTAAAGCGTTGTTGAAAGCTGTAGATCGGGAGTTCGAATCTCCCTAGGGCCGTTTTTTCAAATAATAATTATTTATGTACAATGAAAAAAGAGGTTACACGAGCAATTATTATCTTAGTATTAGTTCTCTTAAGTTCGCAAATTATTGACTTGTATATTACCTATGGGTTTTTACAAGGAAATCAAATAGATGATAAAGATAATAGGTATTGGGAATATGAAAATGGAGTTAATGTTGAAGTTAATCCTATTGTCTTAGAAGGAACTAGTGGAGAATGTTGGGTTTTAGTTCATGGGTATACAGCAACTCCAGATGTGTTTCAGGAATTAGCTGATGAGATTCATAACACGTTTAATGATTCAGTATATGCCCCTTTATTGTTAGGTCATGGTATGGTTCCAAGTGAACTTTTGAAATATTCTATGGATGATTGGTATGAGCAGATTGAAAATTTGGCATTAGAGAAAAAATGTACTCATTTTGTTGGATCAAGTATGATGAGTTCACTTGTTTTAAAATATTCTGAAGAGTATACAACTGAGAAAATTGTTTTACTCAGTATGTATACTGATGTGCATATGCAAACTGCACTTGATAGGTTTAAATTTGGAATTATTCCAACACTTGGAAAATATAAAAAGAAAACAACATTAGGAAGTATAATAGATTCACAGGGTTTAGAAGATCATATTAGCACGTGGGTAGCTCCTTTACAACCTGTTGTTGATTATGAGAAAGATTTTTTCCCAAGAGTTATGGATAATTTGGATGAGATTAATGGTGATGTGTTGTTTATTCATGCTCGAAATGATACTGTTGTAGATATGGATTCTGCTCGGATGGTATTTGATAGTATTTCTGTGTCAAAAGAATTTATTATTGTTGATGGTGAGCATGTTATGTTGCGTGATTTTGATAAGGGTAATGTGATTCAACATATTATTGATTTTAGGCAAAAATCTTCTTAATTTTACTCATATTATCTCTAGCTTCTCTTCTGCCCTTAGCATAATTCATATGAAACTTTTTTTCGTGGTGCATGTCCTTGATATTTTTCCAATTATGGAAATTAAATTTAATATCATA
>CALCXY010000094.1 GCA_937906345.1 Candidatus Woesearchaeota archaeon
AATTACTTGATATTCCAATTATAGGTATTTGGCTCTCAGCTTGAATTTTTTGTATTAAGGTTGCTGCAGCTCTTGGTTGATTATCTATTTCAATAATGATTAATCCTAACTCTTCCTGGAATTTATTAAAATAAGTTTGACCGGGTATTGGAGAATTTCTACGATTTCCTTTAAAATTAGTATTCCTAGTTGCACTTGTTATAGATTTTGCTTCAAATTCATAACATACTACAAGATAATTTATAGTAGGAACTTCATCAGTTTCTGAATCTTTAGTATCTTGACCAGTAGATTCACCATCTTCACCATAAAATGGATTAGGTGTTCCATTTCTAAAACTTCTTGGAGGATCTTGATGTTTAAGAAATTCAGGTAGTTCAGGAAAGCGAGGATCAACAATTTGAAGAGGATTTATTTTTAATTCTTTTACTTTCATTAGCGAAATATAGAAAAATAACTATATAAAGATTATGTTGTTTAAGAAGTTATTTTGTTTTTTCTGGAGTTCCGATTACATTATGTACTGCTTTGTAAAGATCTGCAGTAGGGATAGGTTTAGTAAAATAATTAAGGGCATCTCCAAGAATTCCTTCAGATGATTTTTCACCACTATGCCCTGTCATGATAAAGAAAGCTGCAGATGGGTCAAGTTTTCTCAGTTCAGTAAGGAATTCTTTTCCTCCCATTTCAGGCATAATCATATCTGATATTGTTAATCCTATTTTATCTTTATTTGCTTTATAGACCTCTAGTCCTTCTCGACCATTGTTTGCAGTAAGAACAGTATATCCTTTAGTCTCAAGTAGTTGTTGCATCATATATTGAATCGTTTGATCATCTTCAACAACAAGGATTGTATACAAACCTGTTTTATCTTTTGTTTCTGATTTTTCGATGGATTTTGCTTGAGGAATATAACAATTTACTGTTGTTCCTTCACCTAATTTACTGCTAATATCATAAGAACAATCATTATCTCTCAGAATTCTATCCATAGTTGTTAGTCCTAATTCTCTCCATCTTCCTGTATCTTTCTTTGTTGTTATGAATGGGCGTAATGATTCTTCAATAAAATCAGGCTCCATTCCAACCCCTGTATCTGATACTTGAATATGTAGATATGTTCCTTTAGGAAGATGGGAATTAGTGCTCCTATAATCTGCAGGATCAACTCCTAATCTTGGATCAACAGTAGGTGTAGCAGAAATTTTAACTTGACCTTCATGTCCTTCTAAAGATTCATATGCATTCCTACCCAGTTGTTCAACAACTTCAACTAATCCAGATTTTTGAAAACTAATTAGGAAAGGTTGATCTGGAAAATTTGTTTCTGGGAATATTTCCCTTCCATTTAAATTAGTAATTCCAACATTTAGTAATGGAACAGCATCAAATACTTCAGGAGGGGAATAACTGTTTGTAAGATATTGAACAGATGTTACTGCATCAGCTGCTCCTCGTGCTCCTTCAAGGATTTTTCTTATTTTTTCATGTTGATCTTCTGTTAGATTATCTGCATCGATCATTTGTAGTAATTCTGCGTATCCAATAACTGGAGTTAAATGACCATTAAAGTTATGAGCCATTAATCCTGCTAAACTAGCTATTTTACCAAAAAGATCTCCTTCATATTCTTTCCTAACAGTTCTAAGAAGCTGTCTAACTTTATCTTGATTCTCTGGGTCAGTCTCAGCTAATATTGCATTAATTAATTCTGGATTCATATATACTGAGAATAATCTTCCCTTTTTAAATCTTCACCTTTTTACTTCTTGGAGGTAATCAAATTCGAATAATTAAAGAATAAAGATATTCTTAACGTTTAAATACTAGAACTTTCGTTGTAACTTATACTTACCCGTTTAACGGGAAAAGAGGTGCAAGTCAGGGGCTCTGCTCCTGGCTTTTATTTATTATGGGTGTGAAAAAGAAAAAATCTAAATTAGATAAAAAGCAAGAGCTAGAAGACCATATGTTTGGCTCTAAAAAAAGGCCTATCTATCATGATGAATTTTCTTATGATTTTAAACATTTAGGTATTTATCTTGTTATGATTTTTATTGTGTTAACGTCATTAGTTTATTTAATTTCACCTTATCAAAAGTCTTATGAGGAGTTACCTCAAATAAGCGATACTGAAAAAGTTGTTATTGCACAAAATATTGGGATGGCGTATGAAATAATCTTACCAAAAACTGATAATAAGATAAGTGATTCATTTGCAGTAAGTTTAATCATTTTTACATTAGTTGGATTTGTGTTAGGAACTTTTGTATATTTATATCATTCAAAACAACATCACAAGAGGAAATAACATGTATTTTGACGAACCTATTGACACTGTATTAAAAAATGTGAAATCATCTTCTAAAGGTATTACTAAAGAAGATGCATCTAAACGATTAGAAGAGTTTGGTCCTAATATTCTTAAGGGAAAGAAAAAAATATCTGCAATTAAAATATTTATTAATCAATTCAAGAATATTGTAGTTGGAATATTAATTGTAGCTTTAATTATTTCAATTATTGTTCCTATTTATGAAAATGGTCTAGCTCATATATCTTATTTTGAGTTTATTGATGCAATTGTTATTTTCATTATTATTGTATTAAATGCTATTATGGGATTTATTCAAGAATTTAGAGCAGAAAAAGCAATAGAAGCTCTAAATAAAATGGCAAGTTTGAAAGCTAAGGTTATTCGATCTGGAAAAGAAACAGTTATTGAAGCATCAGATATTGTTCCAGGGGATATTATTCTTTTAGATGTTGGAGATAAAGTTCCTGCTGATTCAAGAATTATTGAGGAAGTTAATCTTAAAATTCAAGAAGCAATGTTAACAGGAGAATCTCAAGCTGTAAGTAAAAATGAAAAAATTGTTAGTAAAGATGCGGTTTTAGCTGATAGAAAAAATATGGTTTTTTCTGGAACTATTGTTACTATGGGAAGAGCAAAATGTGTAGCAGTTAATACTGGAATGAATTCAGAGATGGGAAAAATCGCTAAAATGTTAGATGAAGTTGAGATTACTCAAACTCCTATGCAGAAAAAGCTTGAACATTTAGGAAAAGTGTTAGCTGCGATGATTTTAGTGATTTGTATTGTTGTATTTGCAGAGGGAGTGATAACTGGATCAGGTACTGTTTTAGAATTGTTTATTGTAGCTGTGAGTTTAGCAGTAGCTGCGATTCCTGAGGGTTTACCTGCTGTTGTGACCATAGCGTTGGCATTTGGAGTAGAGAGGATGGCTAAAAATAATGCTCTTATGAGAAAATTACCTTCAGTTGAAACTCTTGGGAGTACGACTGTTATTTGCACTGATAAAACTGGAACTTTGACAAGAGATGAAATGACTGTGGAGAAACTTTTTGTAAATAAAAAAGTTATTGATGTGAGTGGTGTTGGTTATGAAATTAAAGGAGATTTTTCTTTGGATGGGAAAAATGTTGATGGACAAAAGTTTACCTTATTATTAAAAATTGGATTATTATGTAATGATGCTAAAATTGATAGTGGAGATGTTATTGGAGATCCTACTGAAGGTGCTTTAATTGTTTCAGCAGGAAAAGCTGGTTTGAAAAGAGGAGATTTACTTGATAAGGAAGTTAGAATTAAGGAGAATGGGTTTGATAGTGATAGGAAAAGAATGTCTACTATTCATAAAATTGGATCTAAAAAAGTGATGTATTGTAAAGGAGCTCCAGAGGTTATGTTAGGATTATGTGTTAATATTAACATTAATGGTAAAGTTAAAAAAATAACTGCTTCTGAGAGAAACAGTATCTTAAAACAAAATGAAACCTTTGCTAAAAAAGCATTGCGTGTTTTAGCTTTTGCTTACAAAGAAAAAGGAGAGCTAGAAGAAAAAGGAATGACTTTTGTTGGGTTGCAAGCAATGATGGATCCTCCAAGGCAGGAAGCGAAAGATGCTATTGCTACTTGTAAAAAAGCAGGAATCAAAGTTGTTATGATAACTGGAGATCACGCAATAACTGCTAAAGCAGTTGCAAATGAACTAGGAATTGTTGGTGAATCATTAGATGGAGAAAAACTCAATAAAATGGAGCACTTAGATGGTTTAGTTGAAAAAGTTTCTATTTATTCACGAGTTGATCCAAAGCATAAATTATTGATAGTTGAAGCGTTCAAAAAAAGAGGAGATATAGTTGCAATGACTGGAGATGGGGTAAATGATGCTCCTGCATTGAAAAAAGCAGATATTGGAGTTGCAATGGGAAAATCAGGGACTGATGTTGCAAAAGAATCTGCTGATATGATTTTGACTGATGATAATTTTGCATCAATTGTAAATGCGGTTCGAGAAGGGAGAGGTATTTATGATAATATTAAGAAATTTATTTTTTATTTACTTAGTAGCAACTTTGGTGAAGTTTTAACTATATTTGTTGCGATATTATTATTTACAAACTCAGAAGGGCATAGTCTTGTTCCTTTATTAGCTTTACATATTTTATGGGTGAACCTTGTTACTGATGGTTTACCTGCATTAGCATTAAGTGTTGATCCTTATGATCCAGAGATTATGGAAAAACTTCCAAAGAATCCAAAAAGTCATGTTATTACAAAGTTGATGATGTGTGAGATGCTTTTTGTGGGAATTTTAATTACTGCTGGAACATTATTTGTTTTTAGCAAATATTTAGATAATCTGCCTTACGCAAGGACAATGGCATTTACTACTTTAGTGATGTTTCAATTATTTAATGTTTTTAATAGCAGATCTATGGAATCTAGTATATTCAAATTAGGAATCTTTTCTAATGTCAAATTAATAGGTGCTATTATAGTTTCTTTATTACTGCAATTTGTTGTAATTTATACTCCTCTCAATATTTATTTTAAGGCTGTTCCTTTAGTTTTATTTGATTGGGTATTGATTGTTGGTGTTGCACTTAGTGTTATTGTTGTATTGGAAGTGTATAAATTAATACGGAATGTTGTTAAACATAGAATGCATCAATTAGCTTAAGAACCTTTATAAAACCAAATCTTTTTCTATTGCTAATGAAATCATATTATGAAGAGTTAGTTAAATATATTAAATCGAAAAAGCCTGGTAAAAATAAATTAAATAGTTATAAGATCAGGCTTTGTAAAAAACATAAATTTAAGAAAATTCCTAAAGATATTGATATTATTCTTAATTTAAGTGAGAAGGATTTAAAGAGTGTAAGGAAGTATCTTTTAACTAAACCTGTTAGGACACTAAGTGGTGTTAGTGTGGTTGCAATGATGGCTGCTCCAAGGAAGTGCATGCATGGCACTTGCACGTTTTGTCCAGGAGGACCTAAAAGTGCTTTTGGAGATGTTCCACAAAGTTATACAGGTAAAGAACCTTCAACTATGAGATCTCTTCGTAATAAGTTTGATTCTTATCTTATTATGATGAATCGTTTAGATCAATATGTGTGTGCAGGTCATATCCCTGATAAAATTGAGATTATTATTCAAGGAGGAACTTTTCCTAGTTATCCTAAAAAATATCAGGAAAATTATATTAAGGGTGCGTTTCAAGCAATTAATGATTTTTCTAAAAAATTCTTTAAAAAAAATGGAGATGTAGATATTAAAAAATTTAAAAAATATTTTGAATTGCCTGGAGATATTTATGATAAGAAAAGGGAGAAGAGTTTGATTAAAAAATTGTTGAAACTTAAAAAAAGGAAAACAAGTCTTGAAAAAGAACAAAAAGCAAATGAAAAAACCCGTTTAAGGTGTGTTGGTTTAACCATTGAAACAAATCCTCAATATGGAAGAAAAGCGCATGGAGATGTGATGTTAAGACTAGGATGCACAAGAGTTGAATTAGGTGTGCAAACTCTTTATGATAAGGCTTTGAAAAAAACTAATAGAGGGCATTTACTGAAAGATACAATTAATTCAATTCAAACATTGCGTGATTTAGGTTTTAAATTAAATTTTCATATTATGTTAGGCTTACCAACTGTAACTAAAAAAATGGATAAAATGGTTTTCATGGGATTGTTTGCAGATGAACGATTTAGGCCAGATATGTTAAAAATATATCCTTGTATGGTTATGCCAGGAACTAAACTTTTTGTAGATTGGAAAAAGAAGAAGTTTAAGCCTATAACAACTAAAGTTGCGGCTTCAATTATTGCTGATTTTAAAGCATTTTGCCCTGAGTATTGTAGAATTATGAGGGTGCAGAGAGATATTCCTACCTATGTTACTTCAGCTGGTGTAGATAGAACTAATTTAAGGCAGTATGTTGATCAAGAAGCAAAGAAAAAGAAAATTCAATGTCAATGTATTAGGTGTAGAGAAATTGGAAGGAGAAAAACTACAACGAGAAAAGTAACGTATCATACAGATGAGTATAAAGCATCTCAAGGTAATGAGTTTTTTATTGAAGCTAAGCAAGGAGATGCGTTAGTGGGTTTTTGCAGATTGCGTTTTCCTTTTAAAAAATTAAGGAAAGAGATAACAGAAGATTCTGCAATAATTCGTGAATTGCATGTTTTTGGTGAATTAGTTTCAGTTGGTGGGAAAGCTGAAAAAGGAAAAATGCAGCATAAAGGTGTTGGTAAGAGATTAATGGGCATAGCAGAGCATATCTGTAAAATGTATTTGAAGAACAAGATTGTTGTTATAAGTGCAATAGGAACTAGAGAATATTATAAAAAGTTGGGTTATAGGAAGGAAGGGGTTTATATGGTTAAGATGGTTTAACCATGGGATTGTTTGTTCTATATTTTTTTAAGGATTTACCAACATTTTGCCAATATCTTTCTCTATCAAGGTTGAACCCTTGTGTAAATTCTGTAAAGCCTAATATATTAATTAAGTAGTCTCTTCTATTATCAAATCCTTTTTTCAAAGGTATTAGACACTCAGAACAAACATCCTTTAATTTATCCAAGGGTGTTATTTTTCTGTAACTAGTACTAGATCCTTCATATTCAGTTGTATCATCATCAAAAATAAAATTTTTTCTCTTCATAATCTTGATATGTGCTTGAACTTGAGGCATTGTATAAGAACCATTGAGTTTTTCCCTAAATAAATGAACTGAAACTTTTTCTAATGCTTCTATTTCTTCTAATCTACCTTTTAGAGCCTCTCTCATTTTTACAGGAAAGGCATTTTGACTTGTTTTTAACCATTCTTTGCCTTCCTTAGATAATATATAGTTTTTACTTCTACCTACTGTTTCTATTTTGATGTATCCAAGTTTTTCTAGTTTTTTTAATCTTTTATCAAGGGTTGCATTAGCTATGCCAAAGGTTTCTCCTGTTTCATTTCTTGTTATAATGTCTCCATTGAGATCCATTTCATACATTCCTATTAGAATATTAGCCCAATTAGCTAAATTAAGAGACTCATCACCGGGTTTATCATTTCTTCCTAAGATTGTGTAAAGACTGCCATCATTTCTCAAGGAATATCCTAAGGCTAGCCAAGCTGCTTGTTGATGATATTCAGTCTTGGAGAACTTATCAACCCAATACATTTCCTTAGTGTTTTTTGGAAAACCTCTACCTCCTATTTTTTGATTAACAGGAACGATTCCTTTTTTTCTATGTGATCCAAGAGTAATAATGTTTCTTCTAGATTCAAAACCAAAAACTCCTGTGTTTCTAAGATCTATAAAAATTTCATTCCAAGGTCTTCTAGTAGGTTTATACTCTGGTTCAAGATTAGGAAGATTGCCATCTATTGTTTCTATTAACTGTGTAATTGTGAATCTATTCCAATATTCAACAGTTGGAACAGTTATTGCAATTGCATGCAGTTCTGATTTGATAGATTTTAATATATCTTGGAATGATGGTTTATATCTATTCGTGGTTTTTCTATTCATTTTCATTGAAAATTATTATTTTATTTTAAACTTTTCCGTTTATGTATAATATATCTATTTATCTAGGCAAAGGTTTAAATTAAAATAGAATACTTTAGTTCTTATGGCAAAGAAAATAGACAAGAATAAAGTTATTATTAAAGATGGCTTTAAAGAGAGATATAGCAAATTAACAGATTTTGATACATTTATGGAGTATAATTTGCAGTTTTTAAGGAGAAGTATTAGGGTGAACACTTTGAAAATTTCTGTTTTGGAGTGTAAAAAAAGATTGGAGAAACTAGGATGGGTTCTCAAACAAGTTCCTTGGTGTAAAGAAGGATTTTGGGTATCTCATAAAACAGGAAGGAGAGATATTGGGAATACAGTTGAACATGCACTTG
>CALCXY010000095.1 GCA_937906345.1 Candidatus Woesearchaeota archaeon
AATTCAAGCCTAAAACCTCATATGTCAGAAACCTTCGGTTTCTGAGCATGCCAAAAATCGAAGATTTTTAAGCATGTCAGGAACGCAGTTCCTGAGCACATTTTGTTTGCTATGCAAACGAAAATGCTTTAGTTTGAGGATACAGGCTTGTAGGAATCAGCTTGAATTGTCAATTCCACAAGATTGCATACAATATTGCGAGCACGAAAACCCCACGCTTTAGCGTGGGGATCGTGCGAGCTATAAATAATATGCAATCTTGAGTTATATAGTAACTGTCACAATTATTTATACAAATGGTCAGTTACTATATTCAGAAGACATAACAATACTGTATAAATAATTATGTCTTCTGTTATATATTGTAAAAGACAAACAAATATATTAGATTGTTGTCTTTTACTAAAAAAGAGTAAAGTATATATAACTGTTAAAATTCGCCTTTATAGATGAGCGAAGATGAATTGAACAATATTCTAGGAATTTCTAGTATGGAATACTATGGTTTAGATATGCATACCCAGGATAGTTCTCTTTCCTGGCTTGAGAATGGGAAAATTTTAGGATCTGTTGCAGAAGAACGCTTCTCTAAACATAAAAATCATACAGGTTTTCCTTGGGCTTCACTACATTATTTTTTCTCAGAGTATAATAAAAAATATGATGATATTGAAATGGTTGCTTTACCAGGGCCGTTACAACAATCACTTCCTAAATATAAGGCATTTGCAAAAAAAATTATCCTAAATTTAAGACCAGGAACTAAAGCTAGGAAATTTGCTAAAGAAAAACTTTTAATTCCTATTGAAAAAAAGAAATTTCATGCTGTTGGACACCATCAAGCTCACGCTGCTGATGCCTATTATCCTTCTGGCTATAAAGATGCAATTGCATTTTCTTTAGGTCTTGGAGGAATTGAAGCTGATGGAGTCTCTGCATCTGGAGCTAGTTATTTGTGCCAAAATGATATTATTGAACGTATAAAACTTTTTAGTGAAGGATCTTTTGGATCGTTTTATTCTTATGTAACAGATGGATTAGGGTTTAGATCTGGCCAAGAAGAATATAAAACAATGCATTTATCTTCATTAGGCAATCCAAACACAAAAGCATATGAAAAACTCTTACAACTATGCCCTAGTATTAATGGAACCAAAATAGTAAAACCAAAAAAACCTATCGCTGGAGGTTTATTTTCTATGAACAGCCTCCAAAGAACTGTATTTTATAATACAAAAATCATCCAAGATTTAATAAAAAGATATTCAAAAAATGATGTTGCAGCTGCAGCTCAAAAAATTATTGAAGAACACATAACAAAATTAGTTGGAAACACATTAGATGATCAATCTCAAACTGCCCTGGTATTATCCGGAGGGATTTTCCATAACGTAAAATTAAATAAAAAATTAGCTGCATTAGATAAAGTAAAAAATATTTTTATCTCTTCTAATCCAGGCAATGGAGGAACAGGACATGGAGCAGTTTTACAAGCCTATGGTGACCTTCTAGGTCAAGATCCTTGTTATAAACTATCTAACGCAGGTGTTGGGCCACAATTTATTGAAGAAGAAATACTTGCTACCTTAAATAAATATAAAAATAAAATAAATTTTTCAAAATCTGAGAATATAGCAGTTGATACTGCTGATTTAATTCATAAAGGTAAAATAGTTGGCTGGTTTCAAGGAAAAATGGAATTCAGCCAAAAAGGATTAGGAAACAGATCAGTCTTATGTGATCCGTCTAATTTACAAACAAAAGATAGGCTTAATCTTATTCTTAAAAAACATGAAGAATTTATTCCTTTTGGAGCATCTATCCTTTTTGAAAAACTTGATAGATATGTTGAAAAACCTATAGAAAGCCAATTTATGTCCTTATCCTTTGATATTGTTAAAAATAAAGAAGAACTAGCAGCTGTAACCCATGTTGATGAAACAGCTACAATCCAAACAGTAACTAAAGAAGCTAATGGTATTTATTATGATATGATTAAAGCATATGAAACTTTATCTGGAAAACCTGCTGTGTTAAACACATCTTTCAATAGAAAAGGTTTACCAATAGTATGCTCTCCTGAAGATGCTATTCAGCATGTATTAGGAAATTATATTGAAGCATTAGCAATTGGTAATTACATGGTAACTAGAAATTAAAAAACAAAGAAACAAAAAAACTAAGACATTTTTTCTATTATTTTTCCTGCACACACATCAAAACTTCTTTCTTGAACTAATTCTTTAATATTTTTCAATATCCATTTTTGTTTACTAGGATTAGAAATAATCTCATTAATAACACGCTTCAAATCCTCTGCATCACCATTTTTAAACAATACACCATATTTACCTTTTATCTCTTCTCGTAATCCTGAAACGTCTGAACAAATAGGAATTTTTCCATATCCCCAAACCTCTGTTAAAACAGCACTTTGTTCAATAAACCGATAAGGCAAAACAAAAAAATCAGCTTTTCTAAACAAATCATCTTTTTGCCTTTCTGTTATATAATGCACATTTAATGAAATATTTTCTTTTCCCATAACCAATTTTTTCAATTCTTCCAAATAATCCTGCTGTTTTTTCATAGCATAAGGACTAATACTACCAGAGATAAGCAGTTTCGCTTCAACATCATCCATTGCATTACAAAGAACATCTATCCCTTTATCTTGTGAAATAAACCCAAAACTCAGTAAAAAAGGAAATTTCTGTTTAGGCATTTTAATATCTACAACAGGTTTAATTGCAATAGGAACAATTCCAATTTTTGGTTTAAGCCATGTTCTTTTTAACAATTTCATTTTTGCATTTTCTGTATGAACAAAAACTTTACTGCAAAACAAAAACATACAGAGATGAATTAACTTAAATAAATAATATTTCCATCCTGATTCGTAAGGCACTATAGTATGCATCATAATATTAGGTTTATAGCCAAATCCTTTTAACCCTAAAATCATTTTAGAAAACCAAATCAAATTATAATGCACATATTCAAATTGAATAAGCACTTTATCAGGATTAAATTCTTTAATCTTCCGAACAACTGATAAATAAGTAAAAGGATTATGTTTGCTTAAAACCCCAACAACTTCATTACCATTTTGATTTCCTTTAAATGAAAAAACCTTTACAGAGTGTCCTGCTTTTTTCATAGCACTTACTATCCTTGATGAGTAAATTCCTATTCCATCTCGCTGTGGAGGGTATGTGCCTATAACTGCTATTCTCATAATAATGAAACCTCAATAATTTGTTGTATATCCAAATATTCTAATCCAAGCTTTATTTACAACATTTAATCCTTTTATAACATTTTTAATAAATACATTTTGAAAATTCTTATCTTCTAGAATCTTTGTGCTCATGTTTTTAATAACTTGTTTATCCCCTACTTCTCTCTTAGATTGAATCCTTCTTCTTTTTCCAATATTTTTAAAAATATGCCAAAACAACCAACCATATCCTTTAAACTTTTGAAGTAACTTTCCAGGATGTCCTAAAATAATCATACCCTCCAATGCAATAAGCCCTGGTAAAAATACAAGTTGAGTTCCTATTTTATAATATAAAAAATAATTTAATAACCTATTCCTCTCACCTAAATACCAAAAAAAATTTCCTAAATTTTTATGATTTTTAATAACAATCTCTCCTTCATGATGCAAAGTTGATTTAGGATTCATAATTGCTTTCTTTCCTTTTAGATTAAGTAACCAACAAAAAGCAGTATCTTCATGATAAATAAAATAATCTATGTCAAAAGGCTCACCTTCTGATTTTCTAAACAGCATACTCCCTCCAGAAACTGCAAATACTGGAAAATCATTTACTGTTTTAGGATCCACGTTAATATTTGCTTGCAATCCATAAATTGTTGTTGTTCCATATCCACTAAAAGTAAAATCTTTTTGATCATATTTATTAAATGCTTTTGATCCTACAATTCCAATGCCCTCATCAGATTCAATACTAGTAACCATTTCTTTAAGCCAATCTTTTTCAACAAACGTATCATTATTAAGCAGCGCAATATATTCTCCTTTTGCTTTTCGCACTCCAATATTGTTACCTTCTGCAAAACCCCAATTTTCTCGCTCTTCTATCAAAGTAATGCCTTTAACTTTGCGTAACTCAAGTGAATCTCCTGTTTTAGAACCATTCTCAACTACAATAATCTCAAAATCCTTAAAACTCTGTTTTTTAAGAGAGTCAATACAAGGAAGAGTATACTTTACATTTTCATAATTCAACAATATAACCGATACTTTTACCATCCTTTTCCAGAACAAAAGTTATTTTATAAACCTTATGGAATAGAAGACAAAATACTATTTTTTCAAATAAATCTCCCTAACAGGCAGCCTTACTATAAAACAATACAAAAACAATAAAGCATTAATCAAATAATTCAAAGGTCCAAAATTCTGAGGAATCTTATACGTAATAAAACGAGCTATTACTTTATCTTTAACATTCCTTTGTCCTTGAATCCACTTTCTTTTCCGCAATACTTTACCAAAATTAAATAGCAACCAAAAATAACTCTTTAATCGAATATGCACTCTTAGTTTAAACGTGCTTACAATAATGGTAAACAACACATTTGCAAGTATCAATGGAATCATTTTAACCACATTACCTATTGAATAAAAAATCAAAGGATTCATTATTTTATTTTTCTCTCCATGAAACTCAAGTAAATTACTTTTCTTAATCCTAACTTGGCCTCCTAAATGATCTAATTTAGAATCAGGAGCAATTTTAACATCATAGCCCTTTAATCGTGCTAGCCATGCAGTATACGTATCCTCTCCATAAATAAAATAATCACCATCAAACGGCTCTGGAATAACTGATTTTCTAAACATCATACTACATCCACTTGCCATAAAGGTAAAAGTTTCATCTTCCACTTGAGGACATTTCTTAATATTAACATTAACTGGTTCTCCCATTAAACTTATCACATTACCTAGTGTTTCTACATTTCCATAAAACTCTTCAATATTATTAATCCTTGAACCAACAACCGCAATTTGAGTAGAACTCTCCAGCTTAGCAACCATGGTTTTAAGATAATTCTTATCTACAATAGTATCATTGTTAAGCAAAACAACATATTCTCCTTTAGCTTCACGAACTCCAATATTATTCCCCTCAGCAAATCCATAATTCTTATCTTTATCAACTAAGACAATATTTAATTTACCTTTCAAACTCTTTATTTTAGAATTAAGAATATCTTTACTTTTTACATCAGAGCCATTTTCAACAATAATAACCTCAAAATCAGGATAATCCACTTTTACTAAAGAATCTAAACACTTTACAGTATCCTTATCATTATTAAAATTAAGAAGAACAACACTTACTTTCATTTTGAATAATCTTTAAACAAACTCATAAACCTATATTTTAAAATTAAACTAATCATAATTAATCCTAGTTTAAGAGCTTTCCAAAAACTTCCTGTAACAGACGATTGACCAACCCTAGGACCATACTTAACAGGAACCTCAATAAAAGGAATTCTATTTAGAATTGTTAAAAGCATAAACTCTGGTCCAAAATGACTTGTTCCTATTGTAAATTTATGCCTTATTTTATCTAATGCAGGTTTCTTTATTAATCTCATACTACATCCAACATCTGATAAATGTGTTGTGTTAAATAAAAATTCCATAATCTTAGCAACAAACCAATTTCCCCATTTTAGGAATAATCCCATGTTAGCACCATCAAGAATTAAGGCTCTTGTTGTTCTTGTTCCAAAAACAACATCAAAATCATCTGAATAAGCTAATAACTTATTCACATCTTGTGGATAAAAAGTCCCATCTGGCTCTGATACTATTAAAATATCTCCTATTGCATCTTCAAAACCTCTTCGTATAGCAAATCCATATCCTTGTTTTTTCTCAAAAACCTGATTAGCCTTAGTTTTTTCAACTTCTTCCTTAGTTCCCTCAGCAGCATTATTGTTAACAACTAATACCTCATCAACATACTCATTTGCTAAGAATTCATCACAAGCCTCTTTAATAGAATCTTTTTCATTATATGTAGGGAATATTATTGAAACTTTTTTGCCTTTATACATTTTTTCAGTTTTGTCTTATTTTTTTGTTCTAGTATATTCTTTTTTAGTATCTTACTAACATTGGAATAAATAGCCCATTTTAATATCTTTCGATATAAACTCATGTTTTAATTCACAACTATTCATTTTTTCCCAAATATAGCTTTCTTTATCAAGTAAAGGATAATCTAAAAACAAAATACTTCCTTTTTGATCAACCACATGATTTATAACAAAATCAGCCTGATCATCTGTCACTGCATAATGTATTGCATCAGATTCTACACCTCGAGTTATCCAATTTAAATAAAATGAAGATGCAAACACATTCGTTACATAAGGCTCTTGTATTTGATTATCTTCTATATACTCAAACATATCATACATCACTTCACTTACATCTGGTTGAGTTATAGGACTAATCATCTCATTAATCATAAAAATATTTAATCCTAATGCGATTCCCAAAAATACTATAAAAAACTCATTTTTATACTGTTTAACCCTAAAACTTAACAAAATAAGAATACCACTCAAAATAAAACCTATAGCAATGGTCATAAAATTAATGACAATAACAGGTCCAGTTGAACTGCTTATAGGAAAAAGAAAATTCCATTGTAAACCCATTACCATAGAAAAATAAGAACCTATGTTATGAACAACTCTTTCACCAAACCCATTTAATACCAAAGATCCAATAAAACTAAGCCCAAGTAACAATGCACCTAAATAATAATCCTTTTTTTCAAAAGAAAATTCACTTATTACATTTCCCCCTAGTAAGGCTAATGCAGGAATAGTTATCATCAAATATCTGTCATAAGTAGCTATAAATGATCTTCCCACAAAAAAATAAAACACAATCGGTAAAATAATCCAGATATAATAAAACAAGTATTCCTTTTTATATCTAAAAAATGAATATAATAACAAAAATACATATAACGCAGTTCCCCATAAAACAAAATACACAATAGGTAACAAGGAAAATATAGATCCTCCAGAATATACAGCATCTGAAGCATGTCCAAAAACATTTTCATGTATTCCTGGCTGAAAACTCATTAATCCCAAATAAAATAATCCAAATAAAGCTATTCCTAAAATCCCTATTTTAAAAACCTCTTTAACACTTTTCTTAAAATCTTTTCTTACAATCAAAGAATGTATTCCTATAATAACTAAAATAAGTAAACTTGTTATCTTAGTAAACATAGCTACAGTAAAAAGCAATGCAGTATACATTAACCATTTATTATCATTAGTTTTTGTATATTTGAGATAAGCCCAAAAAGTAACAATAAATAAACAGGTAAGAATACTTCCCTCCATGTCAACTTGCAAACTAGCTACATAGTGCCAAAAACTAAAACCCATGAGTAAAGCAGCTATTGTTGCTTGTTTTTTTCCAAAAAATTCTTTTCCCAACCTATACACTAAAAAAATATTTAACACACCAAAAAGAAAAGGAACTAAACGCATACTAAACTCATTTACCTCAAAAGGCGCATTAATTAATCTAAACATCCAAATAGCCAATGGAGGATGTGGAATAAACTTAGTAGAATCCTCATAGCTTGAAAAATCTCTTATAGTGTATCCCCAAATAGATTCATCTTGATACAAAGCATCTCCTAATCCCCCTATTCTTAACAAAATACTTAATAGGAGGAGTATTAAAATTATTTTTTTCATTTTCTTGCTATCACTAACATTTGCTTTGCAAATGGTTTAATAGGACTCATCAAATACAATTTTGTCAAGAGTTTAGATTTAGGCAATTTTGATTTAAGTGAAAATGGTAAAAATCTCGCAATCATTTTTTCAATACTAAAACCATTAGCCTCAAGCAAATCTTTTATAGAAATATGGCTATGCGCTGTTTTATGAGTATAATCATCAAAATACTCTTTGTTTGCATACCTATAATTAGGCTGAATTAAAATTAATTTCCCATCACTCTTTAAAATTCCTTTTATGCTTTGAAGTAAAGCATCATTTTCTTTATGGTCTAAATGCTCTAATAAATTTGATGCAAAAACAACATCAAAATAATTTTTCTTAAAACTTTTAAGATCTAAAACACTTCCTGATTTAAAATTCACATCCTCATCAAGAGTTTTCTTAAAATCTTTATTTAGATCAATTGCATGTTTCTCTTTAGCTTTTACATTATTAATAAAATTACCATATCCACACCCTAAATCTAATACTACCGCATCCTCTTTGATAAATTTTTGAATATGAGAAACTATTGCACTCCATACTTTATCCCGTTTCTTGTTAAAAGTAAACCGTGTTTTGTAATACTTTTCATCCATTATATACTCCCCCAATACTTATGTAGAACAAATGTGCCTTTTTAAATCTTATTAATCTCTTATTCACTACTGCATCCAAATTATAGAAAAGCGATAAGTTATTAAAGGTAAAGATTGATTATTTTAATATGTCTAGATCAGAAGCAGAACAAAAACTTATTGATATGTGGGGTAAAGAAGGAGTTCCAAGAGACCAATTAGTTATCCTCGAACTGTTAATAGGTGCAATGGAAGTAAGAGGAGATATTCATACATTAAAAGATGTTATTAATTTTCTTACTGTATTAAAGGATGAAATGAAAAAAACCCATGCAAAACTAGGTAAAGCTGATCAAGCTATTGGAGAAGTAGCAGAACTAAGAGTTCAAAATTCAATTGATTTTATTATTAAAAACTCTTAGATAGGTTAATTCCTTAATTTTTCTAATTCATTTTGAAGCAAAAACTTTAAATACAACTCCTATCTCATCATATCTATGGCTAACAAATCTTTAGTAATAGAATTATGGGATTTTCTTAAAGTAAGAAAAAAGTGGTGGCTTTTCCCAATCATTGTAATGATTTTATTAGTAGGAATCTTAATCATATTCGGACAAAGCTCAGCATTAAGTCCGTTTATTTATGCATTATTCTAGTTTATCTTTAATAAACATAAATCTTTATAAAGAAGCCATTGTTTACCGATTATATGTTTAAACAAGAAAAATCAGACTTATCTTTTATTGGAGAAAAATTTGGATATATTATTGGATTACTTATTTTCACTTCAATTTTGTATTGGTTAACAGCAAAACATTGGATATTAGGAAACATTCCTTATATCACTTTAATCGCACTTATCTTAATTATTTATTCCATTATTGTAATAATTCAAGTTATAAAAGAAAAATGAAAAACTTTTTTACAGGATTTAAAACAGGATTTTCAAAATTCGGTCATCATATAGCTAGTATAGTAAATTTCATCTTATTGTTCTTTGTATATTTCATTGGAGTAGGATTAACATCTTTAGTTGCAAAAATATTCAGAAAACATTTTTTAGATTTAGGAAAAAAACAAGTAAATTCAATGTGGATAAAGAAAAAAATAACTAAACAACCCTATGATGATTATTTGAGGAGATTTTAAAATGTATATACTAGGAATATCTTGCTATTACCATGATGCAGCTGCTTGTTTAATTGAAAATGGAAAAATAGTAGCTGCAGCTGAGGAAGAACGTTTTTCTAGAAAAAAGCATGATACAAGATTCCCTATTAATGCTATAAACTTCTGCTTAAAAAAAGCAGGAATAACAGGAAATAAATTAGATCATGTAGTTTTTTATGAAAAACCATTAATAAAATTTGAAAGAATACTCCAACAACACCTTGAAGCATTCCCATTTTCATTTTGGACATTTTATCAAACCATTCCCTCTTGGCTAAACGAAAAACTAAGAATTCCAAGAACACTAAAAAAACAACTAGGTTACACTAAAGATATTCTTTACTTAGACCATCATCAATCTCATGCTGCATCATCTTTTTTAGTTTCACCTTTTAAAAAAGCAGCAATAATGACAGTAGATGGTGTTGGTGAATGGGCAACAACAACATTTGGATTAGGAGAAGGAAACAACATCACAATTAACAAAGAAATACATTTTCCACACTCTATTGGTTTACTATACTCTACAATAACTGCTTTTTTAGGTTTCAAAGTAAATAATGATGAATACAAAGTTATGGGATTATCACCATATGGAAAACCTGTTTATTATGAAAAATTTAAAAAATTATTAACATTATTCGATGATGGTTCTTACAAATTAAATATGTCTTATTTTGTCTATCATTACAAAAACAAAATGCCTTCAAGAAAAATGTCTCAGTTACTAGGACCTTCTAGAAAACCAGAATCCAAATTAGAACAAAGACATAAAGACATCGCTGCATCTTTACAAAAATTAACAGAAGAAGTTATTTTTCATATGTTAAATGCATTACACAAAGAAACAAAATGTGATAATCTTTGTATGGCAGGAGGTGTTTGTTTAAACTCTGTTGCTAACGGAAAGATTAAAAAAAATACACCTTTCAAGAATATTTACATTCAACCAGCCGCATCTGATGCAGGAACCAGCCTTGGCGCAGCTTTTTATGTTTACAATACTATTTTAGATAAACCAAGAACCACAATAATGAATACTGCTTATACTGGCCCTTCATTTACAGATAAAGAAATTAAAACTTTTTTAGATGAAAATAATATTAAATATACTGAATTTAAAGATGATAAAGAGTTAATTAAACAAACCTCTTCATTAATTTGGAAAAATAATGTTATTGGTTGGTTTCAAGGATCTATGGAATGGGGTCCAAGAGCTTTAGGTGCTCGTTCTATTATCTCAAATGCTTGTAACCCTGATATGAAAGACATTATTAATGCAAAAGT
>CALCXY010000096.1 GCA_937906345.1 Candidatus Woesearchaeota archaeon
AAGATCATGAGTTTCATAAAGAAAGTTATGTTTATAATGATATATTTTGTAACCAAATGAAATAGAAGGATTTTGAAGGTAATTCCCGAAATGTTCACGAATATCATCATGCACTTCATGAATTTCTTGTAGATTTTTTACTACAATCACCATTGAAACATCAAATTTCCCATCACTGAATAACAACCAAGGAATTTTAGAATGTTTATCACAATATTCTGTTAGTTCTTTCTTTTTTTTCTTATTCATATTATTATATGAGAATTGTAATCTTCCATAAAGTAAATTGAGTTTAGGTAAATCAATAACAGCAAAGTAACCCTCAATAATTCCTTTCTTTTCTAACTGCTTAATTCTGTATGTAACAACTTCTCTACTGAGTCCTACTTTCTTTGCTATCTTACTTAATGGCATTCTAGCATCCATATCTAGGATTGAGAGTATCTTTTTATCCTTTACATCTAGTTTTAGCATGAATTTTACTAAATATGCTTTTATTTATAAATATTTCTCTTTTTCGTAAAAAAATAGGAGAGTTATTTTATATTATATACCATTATTCCTTTAGAGTAGAAACAGGGGTGGTGCGAGGAAAATATGGGAACTCACGAACTAGATGACACCATCTTGACAAAAAGTTCACTCTACTATGATAGAAGATGTCCAAAGTGTGCTTGGGTGCTGCCTAAAGGATGGCATGTCATAAAATGTCCAAGATGTAGGATAGATTTGCGTGGTGTGAAGATTCCTGTTACACGATTAACAAGGAGATGTCCTCATTGTAATAAAGCTATGCCTAACTTAAGAGAAACCTTCTGCAGGCACTGTTTGATGAATGTGGAAATAAACAGCTCAATGGAAGCACAATGGTTTGATGGTGATGGATTATGACAGCATGTGGATTTTCAAAGAATAAAGGAAAGGAATTTGATGTAAAAACATTACTTACTAATCCTTCGATTATAGGTAATGAAGCACCCTTTCAACATATTGAGAGATACACTCCAGAATCATTTTTAATGAGTTTCTTAGGAGTAGGATATGAATATCTTCAATTTGCTTTAGAATGTGGAATTGAAGCATATTTTGTTTTATTACCAGAAGCTACTTATAGCTGTCAAGAAAAAATTCAATTATACTCTGATTATAATTGCACAATAGGATTAAAGAAGAAAAAAGGAAAAGTATACCCTTCTGAGGCTTGGGATTTACAGGATACTGTAAAAGCTGTATACTTTAGGGACAGAGTAAAAGATGGGGATGATCCTTCACAAGCTAAAATATATATTGCTTTAGTTCCTGGAAAAGAATCTGGAACAATTATAGATGTTAGTTCTTTTGAGGAAGCTGAGGTTGGTCCTTTTGCTTTAATGAAAAGAGGAGACATTAGGTGGGCTTTACAATTATTTCCTGCCGGTGAAAGGCCGTTATTTGGATCTGGAGCTGAGGGCTGTTTAAGTCCGTTTCCTCCTGCATATTATAATGAAGAAGGTAAACACATTGATACAAATGATATCTTAGGAGGAATTTTTGTTGATGAATCTTTGGTAAGAGCAGCTCAAGATGGATTCAGAATTACTCATTTAGATGATATAATGAAAAGAGATTTATCACTGTCTGAAAAAGGAAAACAATTAAAAAACTTATCTCAACTTATTAATGGAACATTTTATCCTTTATCACATTTAATTAGAAAAAGTGCGAATGGAGGATATTATGAATTAGATATTTTTGGACCTGTCTTTAATAATGGGCCAAACTTTAATGAAGCAGTCAATTTACATCCTGTTTCTCGATTAGGGTATCCCTATGATGGAAGAGATTTAGGAATAGATAATCTTATGATAAATTTTTATGACCAAGCAAAAACAACAAAATTCTCAGATATGTCATTGTCGCCTAAAGTTATTGCATTAGATGGTTCTATGACTCAAGAAGATATGTTTGTAAGCCCAGGAGCAAAATTAATGGCAAGGGAATCATATAATCCTTTACAGAATACGCACGGACATAGTTGTATTGACCAATATATTCGTCCAGAATTTGCAGCAGAGCTTTATCATTATTTTAATGGAGAAAAAAGGAAAGTTGCTGTTGTAAATCATGGTGGAGAAAAAACTGCTTTAATTCGAGGTCCTATCATAAGTGGATCATATCAAGAAAAGATTACTCAGCCAAACTTAGATGAGAATGGAAAACCAATAGAAGATTATGTGAGATTAAAGCATTTAGTTTTCCCTAATCATCGATGTTCTTTTTTAATGAATGCACATGATATGGTAAAGGTTTTGGGAATACAATTTCCTGGTAAAGTTCATGTTACTCCTATTCAATATGAAGCTAAAAGAAATTATGGAGAATGAAATTTTTTAAAAAACCAAAAATTTGTCTCTTATTCTGTGGTGGAACAATTGCTATGGGAAGAGATAAAGAAACAGGATTATTAGTGCCTTCAAAATCTGTGGAGGATTTATTAGCTGTAGCTCCAGAACTTAATGATCGTTTTGATATTGCATATAAGCATATAACAAGTATTGACAGCTCAAATATTCAACCAAGTCATTGGACAATCTTGATTAAGAGTATTGAAAAACATTACAACAAATTTGATGGTTTTGTTATATTACATGGCACTGATACTATGGCCTATACTGCATCTGCATTAGCTTTAGGACTACAAGGATTAACTAAAACAGTAGCAGTAACAGGATCTATGATTCCAGCTGAGTTTGAAAATAGTGATGCTAAAACTAATTTGATAAATGCGTTTAGAGTAGCTTCTTTACCCTTTAATGAAGTAGTTATCAGCTTTGGAAATAAAATATTAAGAGGTATCAAAGCTCAAAAATGGAGTGAAAAAGACTTTAATGCTTTTTATTCTCTTGTTCCTCCAGTTGGAATTATTAAGAGAAAGATAAAATGGAGTAAAAAAATAAATATTTCTCAAAAATTAAAAGTAAAGCCTTATTTTGAAGAGGGAATTTTACAAATACGTTTACACCCAGGATTTAACTCAGAGATAATGCTTGATGCTGTAAAAAATAAAAAATGTAAAGGAATTATCTTACAAGGATTTGGATCAGGGAATGTTCCAACAACTCATAATTCAATACTCCCTTTAATTGAATATGCAATTAAAAAAAGAAAGATTCCAGTATTATTATCAACTCAATGTATTTTTGGTAAAGTGAAAGCTCCACTCTATGGAGCAGGTTACTATGCTCATCAATTAGGCGCTATTTTAACACAAGATTTAACCTATGAAGCAGCATTAGTTAAGTTATCTTGGTGTTTAGCTCAGACTAAAGATATTGGAAAAATAAGGGATATGATAAAGTTTAATTATGTTGGAGAAATACAAGCATAATTAATTTTATAGATATATCGAAAGCTTTCCGATAAATAAAAGCAACATTTATTAAGGATTATTGATTATTTTACTTTATGAGAAAAGATCTAAGAAAAATGAATGATAAGGAATATTGGGAATGGATTGATGAAGTTAGGCATGATCCTGAATTTCCTAAGATAATGAAAGAGTTTCGTAGGTTTTGGGACAATGGAGGAGTTAAATAGTAAACTTATTCACTAAATCTTCAAAAGTAAAAAAAGTTGGTGTTCTCTCATTGATTAAATTATAAGATATTAAAGCTTTTGAGCTTACCATAGTCTTTTTGTCATTAGATACTATAACATCTAGTCCATGCAATGTTGCACAAGCAACAATCATAAAATCAGTTCGAATATTCTTCCAAGGAACTATTCCACCCTGATTCCTGTATTCATTATAATATTCTTTTGCCAAGTCAATTATTCTTTTATTTTCTGTAAAGATATGCTCTTTGGTAACTCTATCATGTAAACTTAACAATAGTAATCTAGCTTTTCTTGCTTTAGTTGTGGTTGTAGGAACATTTCTTAACTCTTTTCTGATTAAGGAAAAACCATATATTATCATGTTATTTGGTAGTTTTTCTTCAATAACCTTCTCCTGTCCACTATCTAGTATTAACCCATAAATATTCGTATCAAAAATAACTCTTAACATTAATTATTAAGGTAATTGACCTTTAATATGTTTTCACAAGAAAAAACAGGAGTATTTTTAGAAAATCCGAATAATTAATTGAATAAACATAGCTTTTTATAACATATAAAAATCCTAATTGGATGAACCATTTAATATTATCTGAAGCGTATTTACAACAATTTAATGCAGATTATGTAAAAAGTGATATTGTAAGATCAGGAAATCCTTATATTGATGGTGAATTGCATAAACTATTTCTTAAAACTCTTAAACAACAAGGTTTAACATCTATTCTCAACTTAGGAGATAAACCAGAAGAGGGAGAAGAATATGCTCGTGCTGAAAGAGAATGGGCTGCTATTAACTGTGTTAATTATGGTAGAATAGGTTTAGAAGGATCTAATTATGAACCCTTAGAAAAATGGGAAGAAATGATGGATTTTGTACAAGGTAATGAAGGATTAATGTTAATACATTGTAAATATGGAGCTGATAGAACAGGAATTGGAGTAACATTAGCTTTGTATTTAAGACATGCAGAAACACTTGAAGATGCATTTAAAGAAGGAATTAATCCTAGATTTAATAAAACTAAATTTAATATGCTAGATCATACTATTTATTACTTTTTAACAGAGGTATTTCCTAAAAGAGAGATGGATTTTGAGAATTGGCTTAAAGAAGAGTATGATCCTGAGGTTTTAAAGAAACATTATGATAAAAAAGTTGCTGATAGTTCTGAAGAAACTAGAGTAAGAGTATTTAATCAAATAGCTGATGAAGGGTTTTTGCATCATACTACATAGAATTAATTATCTTATCCTTATACTCATCCATTTCTTTATCTTCATAAGTGCCTTGAGGCCATAGTTTTAAACCATCATCCTTAAAACGAGGCATAATATGAAAATGAAGATGAGGAACTACTTGTCCTGCTGCTTCAAAGTTTGATTGTCCTACTGTTATTCCATCAGCATTTACACCTTTTTTTACAGCTGCTGTGACTTTTTTAGTAGTAGCAATAACTTCTTTTAGTGTATCCTCTGGAGTGTCTAAAATAGTTTCAAAATGTTCCTTTGGAATAACTAAGACATGGCCTTTATTTACTGGTGCTATATCTAAGAATGCTATGGTTTTATCATCTTCAAAAACCTTTGAAGATGGAATTTCTCCTTTTACTAGTTTGCAAAAGATACAATCGCTCATAGAATTAAGTAAATTGTTTCCCTTTATATATTTAATTACGGAGAAAATACAATTGAGACATTTGCTCTAATGTTTGAGGATGAATTCCTTTGTGATAAAAATAAATTTCTCTGCCTCTTCCTAAAAAACCAATTGTATCTATCATTTGATCAGGATCGTTCTTTCCAAAGGGTTTTGTATCTGTTAAACGAATTCTAACTAGATTATGAGCATCAACTTCACTTTGTGTTAAGGATAAAGGTCTATTTTTATCCTCAAATTCCCAAAAAACATAATCAAGAGTAACTTTATTATCTATTTCAGTTATTCCATCTTCAATATGCACTAATTTTCCTGGATCTATAGTTAATCTCATTCTACCTTCATACTCTTTATATAAATCCATTGAAGTAAGAGTTGCTGTGAATGGAGGATTTGAAGGGGGAGGATTTGAATTTCTTCTATCAAAGTAGTTTACAACACTTGTAAAAACTGCTAAACAAAAAAATATTTGTACTAACTTCCATAATGAATCAGAAGGTTTTTTATCTTTAGGCATTAAGCCAAGAATCCATTATCATTTATAAACTTTCACTTTACCTTAAGATAAAGCCCTTTTTCAAAACCTTTCTTTAATTTATCAATATTTGTAGTTATTAAAGGTTCAAAAAAAGAGGCTCTTTTTAGTTCATTATTAACTATGACCTTGGGGTCAATATAGCGTGGTTTAGACAAAACATGAAAATCATGGTCTTCTTTGGAAGCTAGTTCAATATGATCATAACTTATTTTAGAAAGTTTAGTTAATATCTCTTCATCTTGAGATGCTTTTAATTTATCAATCAACTCATTATCTGTTATAAAAAAATCATCTTGGACAATAATATTTTTTTGTAAAGCTAACTTAAAAACATCTGCTAATAATTGAAAACTTCCTACTGGAATAGGAGGACTCCAAAGTTCTTTACACATTTCAATAAAAATAAAGGACATTTTAATAGCTTGATCTTTATTTGAAAATACAATTTGATTATCATGAACAGTTAAAGCATTTAAAAAATCTTTAACATCTTTATCATTAATACGTTTAGAAAATAAAGCATCTCTTAAAAAATAATCAGTTCTATCAGCACAAAGATCTGGTATGTTTCTTTCAAGTAATTTAAAATTACTTTCTTGAATAATTTCATCAACTTTCATTCCATGTTTTTCTAAAATTTTAGGAATAGCAGATTGATGTAATACTTGTTCTGCAAATTCTTCGTGGATATGTTGAGTTTTTCCAGCATCATATACATAATCAATAACATGAGAAAAAGCAGTATGTGCAATATCATGCAATAAACCTGCAACTTGTTCTTCTTTTGATGCGCCTAGTTTTTTTAATAAAAAATACACACCTAATGAATGATCATAACGTGAAGAGAATACTTCTTCTTTTAATAAATGCCAAGCACCATATTGATTTACGCCTTTAAGACGTTGAAACTCTTTAGTTTCAATTAATTCTAGAATTAAAGGATCATCTATGGTTTGAGAGCCATACACTTTATCATTAACAATCATTTTAATCTTGGTTTTTTCCCTTCTTTAATCTTAGCTTGATTCCAAATATCCAAAGCTTGTTCTTTAGTGAGATTATGCTTTTCAAAAATGTAAGGTTTTCTTCTTTTTATTTTATCTTTGATAGCAGAAAGTATATCTTCAGCTTTAAAATGTCCTAGTTCTTCTGCTAAGACAGCTAAAGTTATTGTGTCCCACAAAACATCTCCTAGTTCATCTTTCACATTTTCCCAATCTTTTTCTTCAATTGATTCAACTAATTCTTTAGCTTCATCAAAAAATTCCTCTTTTTGACTTTCCATTGTTAAGGTTTCCTGCCAAGGACAATTAGTTCTTGAAAGATGAATAATTTCTAATAATTCTTTAAAGGATTCATGCATGCTCCCACCTCTTCATTTCAATTTTTCCTTCAGTTTGAGTCATATGAGCTTTTAATATTTTAATATGTTCAGCATCTTTAAACATTTCAATCATTTTTTTATCACTAGGAACAATTTTTTCTGGTAAATTATTTTTATTGAACCATTTTACTTCTCCTTCTGGCATTTGTTTTATTTCTTTAGATTCTGGTATGACATCACAGTAAAACATGATAAAATGTAAATCTAAATCCCCTTCACATACTTCACTAATAATTCCAGAGACTTTATTGCAATTTCCTTTAATTCCAGTTTCTTCATACAACTCTCTTAAAGCAGTTTCTTCTGGGTGCTCTCCAAACTCCATTTTTCCACCAATTAATGCCCAATGATCTTTATAGGGTTCTTTTTCTCGGAAAAGGAGAAGGATTTCATCATTAGCAGAACAATTTACAAGAACACAATTCATAAATTTCTTTTCCCCCATACAAAAATAGAAGAATTGATAGTTTAAATAGATTGGGGTCCAGGTTCTCTTTCTTGCTCTGTGTAAATAGGTTGGTTTTCTTTAAATTTAAGATTTAGAGAAGGAATTGAGTCTCTACTAACATCATTTATTTTTAATGTTCTTCCTCCAGTTCCAAACTCAGGACCATTTAACGTAACATGATCAAATGTTAAACCTGGAGTATCATGAGCATACCCATTATCAATAAAATCAGAGATTGAGATAGTATGTAATCTGTTAGGGAGATTTCTAGATGAAAAACTAGCAGGGTTTTTATCAATATTTTCTTGCCAAAGAACATAATCTGTTACTCTAAAAACTTCCATATCTCTACAAACACCTAATTTTCCATAATCTATAGGGATTAATCTTTTAGCATCTATTATAACTCTTCCATGCACATCGTATTCTAAGCCAAGAGAAGTTTTTATTGGATCTACTTCTTTATCAAGACTGTAATTATCAGATTGGGATATATGTCCTCTTTTATCTGGTTCCATATAAGAAGGATTTTGCTTTGAAGATCTCCTAATTTTTTGATTTGTTGGAGTAGGGTTTGGATTCAAAAGAGCATATAACGCAACTAGCATTAAAGCAATTCCTGTAAATTTAAAATGTTTTAAAACTCCCCAATTCCAATTATTCCTTCTATAATCAGGTCCTAGATTTCTCATATCATATAGAGGTCTAATTTATTTTATAAATGTTCGGTTTTATCGAACTTTAACAGCTTTATAAAGTCTTGAAAGGTCTTTTATCATGATTTTAGTTGCTGGATCGATTTGATCACTATTGAAATCTCTTTTTATGATCTCAGCTGGTTCTTGAGATAAATCAACAGCATGTAATTTTACTGCATCAACTTGTGTTAATATTTCTGGATCATTATATGGAAAATGTTCAATCACATTAAGATATAATCCTTGAGGCCTTTGTCCATTTGCGTTAATCCAGCGTCCTTTATATTCACTTGTAACCAACATAAATTCAATTCTTCTTTCTTTATAAACTTGGAACTCTCTTAGCACTGCATCATCATAATGAACAGGAAAAATTCGTGATCCTCCTCGTAACTTTAATTTATTATTTTCTATAGCAATATAATCATCTAATTCAGATTCAGTTATAGATTCAATTGTTGGTTGAGTTGACGTTGGTTGAGTTGGCCTAAATTTATCCGGAATATAACTCAAGAACATTACTCCAGCTAACATTAGACACATATATTTAGGTTTTAACACCCTATGATTATCTGGATTCCATTGAAAGTTAGGTCTTGGTAAAGGCATAAGAACAGAATTTCATTACTATTTTTAAACCTTGACTTTTTTAGTTAAAAACTTCCCCAACTTCCTAAAAGCTTGTGCTCTTTGAGAAAAAGAGTTCTTTAAATCCATAGGCATATGAGAAATAGTATCTTTGTAGCCATTTGGAATAAATATCCTATCATAAGGCATTGCATCTTTATCTAAATTAAAAACTTTATCAGTTATTATTCCTGGCATTTTACCTTCAAATAATTCTGGTTCTTTATTTGGTTCGCAGTAGCCAACAACTGTTAAGAAAAAAGCTTTATTGTTTTCATTTTTTAATAATTTTAAAATGCCTTTATACCCTAAAGATTCAAAAATATATTTAGGGTATAATCCTGGAAAATGCACAAACGCTTCGAAGAATAAACCAGTATCTTCAATCACAACAGGTTTTTTTAATTTATTTGCTAATGGTTGAATAGCTTTAATCACAACATCATGAATTGTTCCTTCTTTATCTTCTGGGTAATCCACTTTAAGATGCTCTACTTTAATATCAAACTCTTTTAAGACAGCTTTCGCTTCTAAGACTTTATGTTTATTTGTTGTTATGAAGGTTATTTTTGACATTATAAAAAGAAAAGAAAAAGATTATTTAAAACCTTGGTTAAGGACAAAGTTTGAAACATCTCTATCCTTGCCGATATCATATCTGGCAAAGCATTTTCCAGGATTTGCTTCAACAAGAGTTCTAGCTGCTTGGGTTGGACATTTAACAGCTTCTTCTGCTGATTTACCAGAGCCTCGATAATTCATGAACCTTGTACCATTTATCTTCCAGATGCCTCCTTCGAATTTGCATCCTGAAACCAGCATTTCAGCTTGCTTGGCTGCTTCATCAACTCCTTGCAGAACATGGCCCTTTACATGGCTTGTATCTCCTGGATAATTATCTGCACAAACATCCACTACACCCCAGTGTGTGGAATTTGTTGAATAGGTCACATTAGTTAGATTTTTGGCTGCAACGCCAAGCATTAAAGCTCCAAAGTCAGATGAGATTCTTGGAAGAGCAACTTGGGCTTCTGGATCGCCAAATCTTAGATTGTCCTCTAAAACACAGATTCTTCCGTCATCAGTAAGCATAAGACCTACATACAGGATTGATCCGTTCAAAGGACTTCCCATTTTAGCTGCACCTTTAATCTGAGGATCCACAATCTTATTTTTTATATAATTCCTTTCTGCCATAGGTAGAGTAACTGTTATAGCACCCATGCCACCCCCGTTTGGTCCTGTATCGCCTTCTCCAACCGGCTTATGATCTGCAGTATAAGGCATGATGATATATTGGTCCTTATTGGCTACTGCAACTGTCACAGAGACTTCTTTGCCTACCAGCATTTCCTCAACTAGGAAATTTATACTGGAAGAATCATGCTTTGGCATTTCTTCTATTAAGACTCTTGCAAATTCATCATAATCCTTGCAAACATACACTCCTTTACCACCGCAAAGTCCGTCCGCTTTGATTACAAGACCGTTAACCTTATCCTTTTTGAACTTCTCTCTTGCAAATTTTAGTGCTGCAGCGGCATTAGCTTGATAATCATTAGCTCGAAAGATCTCAAACCAGGGAATCTGCACACCCCAGGCTTGCATGTTTTCTCTGGCAAATATCTTACTGCCTTCAAATCGTGCTGCTGCAGATGAGGCACCTACAGTGTAAATGCCCTCGTTCCTAAGCCGATCTGCCAAGCTATTAGGCTCTACTAAATCATTTTCAGAACCTGTGATTACGAGGTTTATTCCTGTCTGATGAATATAATCCAATAATGGATCAACTCCTCCTGGAAGGTCGTATCCGATGGCAACATTTTCTATCAGTTCTGTGGCTTTCCCATTTCCTGGTACCATGCGGACTCCCTCCATAGGTATTTTATTATTAGCTGGAGCTAATAGTTGTATAGCAATAGCTCTTTCTCTTCCGCCTCCTCCTATGATCAAAGGCCTTAACTCCTCTATACCTAGATTATGTCCAATATGTCTTTTTGCCATAAACCTCACCCCGAGAATTGTTTTTAATCATGTATACTGTTTTTTAGGGTGTTTTGTTTAAAAAGATTTGTATACTATAATCTTTATGTTTACGAATATAAAAAGGATTTAAAAATCTCGGGCTTTTCGATTATTTAACTTTTGCTCCTGGTCTTTGACTTCCTATTTCTCCCCCCTACTCGGTAAGGGGGAGAAATAGGAACCCTGGCTGTGCCAGGGCAGGAGCAAAAGTTCCTAAATGTGCAACGGATGTTTTGTGTGAGAGAAATAAAAAAATGGACTCGCCGAGATTTGAACTCGGAACCTACCCAAGCCAAGGGTAAGTGATACCAGATTTCACCACAAGCCCATAAAATTAAGATTATTAGATTTACTTATAAAATTAACTCTTAAAAAGCCCACTTTTATAAATAATGTTACAATCTTCTCAATATGATTAACCTAGAGAAGATTGAACATATTCCTTTTCAATTAGATGAATCTCTTTTAGATGATAGAATTGATCATGAATTAGGTATAGAATCATTATCGTTACACTCTAAAAAACCTAGAAGATGGAGATTATGGTTAGGAGCAGGGTGTTTAAGTTTAGGGATTCTAGGAATGAGCCTCAATACTTATTTTGAAAGGAAAGATGAACAAAAGTATTTTGTATTAGCAAAAACTGAGGAATTGCTTATTGAACAATTTTCTCAACTTGATGTTGAAAAACAAAAAGAAATTATTGAATATATTCAAACAGAATTTTTACCGCAAACTCCAAGATACCAAGATTTTCTTAAACTAAGAAAAGCCACTTCACATATTCAAGTTATAGAAGGCCAATCAGATGATGGAAATTATTATTTTGATCCTCTCAAAAAAACTATAATTCTTCCTAAAGTATCTTTAGAGTATCAATTAATTTCTTATTTAATACAATCTCCTCATGAATTTTTAGAAGCCCATGAGAGGATTCATGCAATTCAAGATGAATCAAGTATACACCATAAATTCACTTCTTTTCTTGGATTGTTATCATGGAAAGATGGAGCTGAATTTGATAAAAATCATGCAAAAAAATTTGGAAAATTTTTCCCAAAATATGCTCAAGATTCTTATGATGATAAAAAAAAGAATTTTGAAGAGTTATTAGAAAATTATACTGAAGCTCGGAAAAATTTTGGACTCATTCGTGAAATGCAAGCATATTATTTTTTTATGGGACATAGTTATGAGTCTTTTTGGACAATGGTAAATAAGATGAAAAAAGGAGAACAAGCTTATTTAGAATTTATTAATCCTAATAATTTAGAATCTTGTCAATATGTTCATAATATTATGATGGAGGTTATAGGACTTTATCCAGATATTGTTGAACAATCAAAATTTATTGGAAAATATGGATTATGGGATTTATTTTTAAATAAAGCTTTAGAAGTTGAATTGTATGGAAAGGATCGTAATTCCTTTGCCGAATTAGGAGTTGCAAGACAAAATAAATTATTAAGAGGAATGAATACCTTTGGAAAACAAGTTAGAGAATATGTAGAACAACAAGTATCTTCTGAATAAAAAGATTATTACGAATTTTATAAACCTATTCCTAAAATTAGTGAATATTTATATATTGGCAAGGGTTCTCAATTAAAATGATTAGAGATAAACATAATAGGTTTTCATTGAAGAAACTAGTATATTCAGGATTAAAATATACTGCACTCTTAACTACATTATTATTAGCTGGATGTAAGACTACAAAACCAGATACAACAGTTGTTGTTCTTCCTTTTGAAGAGCCTGTTGTGGATGTTCGTGCTCCTCCAACACTTGAAAGACATTTAGTAAATCTTTATCAACCTACAACTCATGTTCAAAGGAAAAGAATCTCTACTCATATTCGTAAAAAAATTCTTCCAAAATATCCCATTCATAAGGAAATGCAGGCAATTGAAGATGCTACTGCAAATCTCAAATTTAAAGATGATTTCACATTAGAATCTGGAGAATATAAATATAAGTGGCATTCAAGAGCTGTTTTAAGAGGGTTAATTACTCCTAAAAAATTTATAGAATCTTATTTTAATGGAAGTCCTATTCCCCTTATAGAATCTCATGAAAGATTACATGCTTTACATCATAAAGGCAATCCTTGGGAAAAATACCATGATTGGAGGCAAACTCTTGAATTTAGAATTGAAGAAGGAAAAACAAAGGGAAAATTAGTCATACCTGAAGAAAGAGCTAAAGCATTTTGTAGAAACCTGCTTAAAATTCCTTACACTAATTTGCAACATGCTTCATCATTAATTAATATTGTGAATCAAGAATATGAACAAACAGTTCCAGAAACTGATTTAGTAGAAGAACTGCATAGTGTGCTTTTTCATGCACCCAATTCACCAGATGAACTTTATAATCAATTAAAAAATTGTAATTCCTATGATTATATTATAGATAACGTGACAAAGAAACAGTTTTATAGAGCATATGGATTAGTTGTAACACTTATTGGATATTATAATGATCCTGTTAAAGAAGCTAAATTTATTGGAAGATATAATAAATCCTTATCAAATTTTTCTATAGCTGTAAAAACTATAACTGACAATGATCCTGGGAAAAGATACTTAAACAAAGGAATAGAGATATTAAATGATAGGTATAGAAATTCCATAGAACCTTTTATAAAAGAAGCACAAGAGTATATAACTAGGAAGTTGATAAAATAAATCACAAAGGATTCTTTTTCATATAAGCTAAACCTTCAAACACAACCTCTGCCATCTTTGGTCTTTGATTAGGATCTGGATCTAATGCCCTATTAACTACTCTTCCTAAATTTCCAAAGCAGAGCTTCATTGCTCCTTGAGAATAATTAGGCTTTGCTTCAAAATCTGGTTTAATAATAAAAGGTTGATCTCCAACTACTTTTTCTTCCACAACTCTTGGTAGTTTTCTAAACATTAAATAAACAAAAGATGCAGCCCAACTATACACATCCATAGCAGGATTAGGTAAATTTGATTCAAATTGTTCTGGAGCCATATACTGAGGAGTTCCTGCACTTCTTTTTTCAAGAAGATCATTACTTCTTGCAGCTAATCCCAAATCTATAATTCTTACTAATCCTTCATTAGGAATATACATAATATTATGAGGTTTAATATCTCTGTGAACAATGCCTTTTTCATGTGCATCACGTATATGTTTTGCAGCTTCAATCATTAAATATGTTAAAGAAACATGATTCAAATCTTCCATAGCAGATAGATGATAATCTCCTGCATCTTCCATAACTAAACTATATCTTCTTCTTTTAATAAGCTCAATAGGCTGCACAAATCCAGCGTGATTCAAGTGTCTCATTATGTTAAATTCATTTTCAAGTGATTCTTTAGCAGCTCTCAATGCTAATTGGTCATCTATCTCCCCCGATCTATAACCCCACCTAAAAGGATTATTTCTTTTAATTACAACAGGAGAATTATCTTCATCAACAGCCTTATAGACTAAGGGATTATCACTTAATCTTTTAGTTCCACTATACCCATTAATTCTTGGTAATCTTTCCCTTTTTATACTACTATGAATAGCAACTAACCCAAAAACTGAGGCAAATTGTGAAATTTCTAAAGCATGTTGAGGATCTGTTGGATTCATTTTTTATAATTTATATAATCTGCAAAAAAGATGGAGTATATAATCTTAACGATTTAGGTATAAAATACCCAAAAAATCGTAAGTTTTATATATAACATCAAATCCTATATCGCTAAGCGAGAGATAAAAAGGAAGTTTAAATGAATAAAAAAGTTAAAATAAGTACAAAAAAACAGGACAATTACAACAATCGCATTCTAAATATGGGGGAAGCTATTCAATTTTTAAGGTGATACTATGAGTGATACAGTTAAAGAGATTCTTAGTGTGGAAAAGAAAGCTGAGGAGACATTAAAAGAAGGAGAAAAGCAACGAAACAAAATACTTTCTGAAGCAAGAGAAGAAGCATTAAAGATATCTCAAGCTAAGAAAAAAGAAATAGATAATAAGATAAATGCAGAAACACAAGAGAAATTAGAAGAAATTAACAAAAAAAGACAAGATGTAAAAGAAGGTTTTTCTAAAACAATTAATCAAGTTGAGATTAAATCTCAAAAAAATTTGAAGAAAGCAATTAGTTTACTTCTTAAAAAAATAGGAGATATGAAATGATTACACCAGAGAGTATGACAAAGTTAAGAATGATGGTTCCTAAGAGTCTAGGTTATGATATTATTGATGCTTTGTATAAGTTAAATTTGTTTCATGTTAAAGAACATATTAAAGCAGATGAAAAAGACCTTGAAAAAGGAAAACCATTAATGAGAGCTGAAGAAATATCAGAAGCATTATTAGCTTTACGAGCAATAAAAAATGAATTACATATTGATGCTCATGCTGAAAACGTGGAAGCTGCTAGTTTTACAAGAGTAGAATTAAGAAAAATAACTGATGAGATTCAAAAATTACATGAAGATAATAAGAATTTATTAATATCAAAAAAGAGTTTACAAAAAGAGATTAGAAAAACAGAACAAGTTCTTAAAATAGTGCAAGGACTTGACAGATTAGGAGTTTTTAAAACAGGTTCACTTAAACATACTTCATTTACTGTTGGAAAAATTAAAAAAGATACAGATATTGCAAAACTTAAAGAACAAAAACATACTTTAATTAAAGAATACTCTTTAGGAGAAGAAACATTATTAGTTTCATTTATGAAAAAACAAGAACACGATAAGATAGATCTTCTCTATAAAGAATTAGGAATTTCAAAAATTTTAGTAAAAAATTATGAATCCTATACTATTAAAAATCTTGAAACACAAATTAGTAAA